>CAYSDI010000001.1:0-40794 GCA_964429745.1 uncultured Chitinophagales bacterium
GGAGTGGTGAGGGGGGGGGTCGCCCGGATGATGTTGTTTACGGCAGCTCGCCAAGCATAATCGGCCCTGGTTATCGGACCTCAGCTATCTGGTAGCGTACGGCTAGGGTTATCTGGCGGCGTCCGGCTTGCCCTTTGGAATCAACCCCCACAAAAACGCTGAAATAGCCAGTGACACGGCTGCAATCCAGAAAATGAGGTCTTTGTTTGGTGCATCGCTGACCAGGCGGCCTATGCCCAGGCTCACGGTGAGTTGGGGCAACACAACGGCCAGGTTGAACAGCCCCATGAACAGGCCCATCCGCTCGCCCTGCGCTTTGTTGCTCATGATGGCAAAGACCAAACTGATGGTACTGGCCCAGCCGATGCCGAGCACTGCCATAACTAAATAGATGGATATGGGCGTGTTGCCAACCAACAATAACAAAACATATCCTATAGACATACTGGCAATGCAGGCCCGGTGAATGGTGATGCGCGAGTATCGGCGGGCGAGCGGTTCAAGCAGCAGTCCGGGAAGGAGCGCCCCCACAACGTTAAGCGTAAAAAAGCTCCAGCCGATCTGCTGGCCGAGTTGTTTCTCATCGGTGTCGGGAAAGTTCTGACGCAGCCAGACGAACATATAAACGAACATGGTCTGGATGCCCAGCCAGGTAAAGGCGTGCGCGGCCAGAATCTTTCTAAAAGCACCGGTGCCAGCTCCTTCGCTGTCTTTGCGCCGAAAGGTATCGAACAGCAGAACCGCAGTGAGCGCAGCCGCGGCAATTTCCACCGTGTAATTCTGGGGGCCTTCTGTGGCCACTTGCCCGCCACCGGACCGGCGCATAATTTCTTGTATGAATTGATAGATGGCGTAAAGCAGAAAACCGGCCAGCGGGCGAAGGCTGCTGAAGACCTGGGCGGCAGAAGCCGGAGCAACTCCCTTTTCCGCATCGGGGTTAATGGAGGATTGCAATTGCCGGGGCTCCGTGATAAACAGGGGCGGCACAATGGAAAAGACCAGCACCAGCACGGCTCCGATGTAGATGAGCGCGATGTTGCCGGCCGTAATGCCGATGAGGTAAGCCAGCACGCCAAAGCTGCCGGAAATACCCTGCGCCCAGGTGAAGGCGCGGGTGCGGCGGTGGTCGTCGGGAGTTACGTCGGCGATGATGGAGCGCGTCGGGTTAAAGCTTATGTTGATGCTCAGGTCCAGAACCAACATGACCATCATGGCCACGCCAAGTATGCCTTCCAGGCCAAAACCAGCCGCGATGCGATCAATGTTGGGCAGGGCCAACAGGGCCAGCGCGGTGAGCGTGCCGCCGATCCAGATGAAGGGTTTTCGGCGCCCTCCCCAAAACCAAACCTTGTCAGAGATAAGCCCCACGATGGGTTGGCCCAGGATGCCGGCAATGGGTCCTGCGGCCCAAACCAGCCCGACGTCGTGGATAGCCAATCCATATTTTTCGCTCATAATCCAGCTTAGGGCGGCGATCTGGACAGAAAGGGCAAAGCCCATAGCGGTAGTTGGCAGGCTGAGGATGCTAAGGAAGGCGGTGTTCAGTTTTTCCTGGAAGGGTCGCATGGCTCAATAATAGTGTATATCAGACACGAAGAGAAATTATAGCTAACTTGGGAGCCCTGAATAACACCGTTTTATGGCCAAAAAACCCCGGCTCAGTTTCTGGCAGATCTGGAACATGAGCTTTGGCTTTCTGGGTATCCAGTTCGGATTTGCCCTGCAGAACGCGAACACGTCGCGCATTTTTGAAACCCTTGGAGCCAATGTGGACGACATTCCAATTTTGTGGATTGCCGCACCGCTGACGGGGTTGATTGTGCAGCCCATTATTGGCCACATGAGCGACCGCACCTGGGGGCCGCTGGGGCGCCGGCGTCCGTTCTTTTTGGTGGGGGCCATCCTGGCCTCGATTGCGCTGATCATCATGCCCAATTCGTGGGAATTGTGGGTGGCTGCGGGCATGCTCTGGATCATGGATGCCTCCATTAACGTTTCCATGGAGCCCTTCCGCGCTTTTGTAGGGGACAACCTGCCCGACGAGCAGCGCACGAAAGGCTTCGCCATGCAGAGTTTCTTCATCGGCACCGGGGCGGTGGTGGCGTCGCTCCTGCCTTGGATGATGACCAATTGGTTCAACCTGTCCAACACCGCGCCGAGCGGGGAGATTGCGCCCTCAGTCAAATTCTCGTTTTACTGCGGCGGCGCCATTTTCTTTCTGGCCGTGCTGTGGACGGTGTTGCGCTCTAAGGAATACAGCCCGGACGAGATGGCGGCTTTTGAAGAGCACGAACGCTCGGAGCGCGAGAAGGCCGAAATGAATAAGCCCGGCAAGCCAGCAGAGGCCGGCCGCAAGAAAGGCGACTTTGCCGTGGTGATGAAAACACCGTCAGAGACACCCGGCGACCACCTTCCCGCGCCCGCCAGGTTGTACCGGCAGGGAGCCTATTGGCTGCTGGGTGGCGTGGTGCTCTCGCTGCTGGTGTTCCAATTGCAGTTGGGTAAACAAGAACTGTACATCGTGGGTTTTGGCGGAGCCATCTTTGGACTAATGCTGATGCTGACCGGCTACCTGATCGGGCGCAGCAAACACCACGGTGGCTTTGTGGAGGTCATGGCTGACTTGATGAACATGCCCAAAACCATGAAGCAACTAGCGGTGGTGCAGTTCTTTAGCTGGTTTGCCCTGTTTGCCATGTGGATTTACTCCACCAATGCGGTTACCCGGCATTACTACGACATGAATGCGCCTGCGGGCATTGTGCAGCAATTGGAAGCCTACCTGCCGAATATTGCCGCCGAAGACCGCGAGGACGTCGCGGCGAGTTTGCGCAACATTAAACCGACCAAGGGCAGCAGCGAAGTGTTCATCCCCGTGGGCGTCAGCGATGCATTTTTGCAAGGGGCTATTGCCAGTGAAGCGGAAATAGCGCAGGGACTTGACCCGGAGCGCGCCGCGCTGGTTGGGGAGCTCAAAACGGTGCGGCAGGAATACAATACTGGTGGCGACTGGATCGGGGTCATGTTTGCCGTTTACAATGGTGTTGCGGCGCTGGTGGCTTTTCTGATTCCCATACTGGCCGGCTACATTAACCGCCGCCGCACACACATGCTCTGCATGCTCATTGGCGGCTTTGGTTTGGCTTCTGTCTTCTTGTTCCGCAGCCCGGACATGCTCCTGGTCTCGATGGCCTGCGTTGGTGTGGCGTGGGCTAGCATCCTTTCCATGCCTTATGCCATCCTCAGCGGTGCCCTGCCTTTGCGCAAAATGGGCGTTTACATGGGCATCTTCAACTTCTTCATCGTGATCCCGCAATTGGTGGCGGCCAGCATTTTGGGCTTCCTCGTGCTGCGCTTCTTCAGCAACGATCCCATCTGGGCGCTGCTGGTTGGCGGCTTGTCAATGGTGGTGGCAGGCTTGCTGACGCTTCGGGTTAATGATGCCACGGACACTGTTCAGTAATTGCCATAACATATTTTATGTTATCCATATCATATAATATGTTATGGCACCAAACATACATTTTTCTATTGCGTTGGTTTCCATGACTCGTTGATCCACTGCCGCAGATCCGTGGTATCACCGCTAAAGACGTTCAGGTCGGTTTTCTCCCGGATGCCGTTGACGCGACCTGTCTGAGCAAATTGCCAGAACAACACACGCTCATCTTCTTGCAACAGCGGAAGGTCCGGGCGTTCGTATGCGGCAATCCAAAGCGTGACCGTGTCGGTTGTGCCAGCCAACAGTTTGCGGTAGTAGTATTGGTTGGTATACACCACGGGCTTACAAGCGCACAAACTTCGCATTTCATCCAGCCAGGCGCGCATGCGGCGCTGCAATTCTTCGCTGCTTAGGCCAGCATCGCTTTCCAGGTCCAATACCGGGGGAAGGTCTCCCGGTTCCAGTGCGGCCACTTTCCAGAAATGACGGGCTTGCTCGCGCGCATCGCGGGAGGGGCTGAAAAAGTGGTATGCGCCGTTGTAGAAACCAGCGGCTTCAGCGCCCTCGCGGTTGCGGTTGAACTGCGGATCGCGCCAGTCCAGGCCTTCAGTGGCCTTGATCCAGACAAAGTCCGTTCGGACGGAACTGGTAGCAATGTCGCTCCACTGAATGCGGCCATTCCACCGGGATACGTCAAGGCCAACAGAACCAAAGCCAGGCGGTACTTGAACACCCAGCGAAGGATACATCCAGGTGCTGTGCAGCACGTACCAGCGGCCGATAAACAGCGCGGCGGGAATGAGCAGCAACAGGATCCAGGCATAAGCCGTCCAGGCGCGCTTGCGGCGGCGGCGGCGGCTTGGGTTATGTGCGGGCAGGTCCGCGTTGGAGGCGCGGCGTGCAGGGGTGCGGGCTCTTGCCATGTCCGCTTACGTTAGGGTTTGGTGCTGCCGGAAGCCTTCTGCTTTGCGGCAGCCTGAGGTGTAGCCTCAGCCTGAGGTGCGACTTCGGGCTGCGGCGCCCCCCCAGGAAGCGTTGCAGCGTCGGGCTTGAACTTGCCGTCTGTTGGCGCGGGTGCCGCGGGGTCGGCAAGCTTGCTATCTGTTGGCGCGGGGTCGGCAAGCTTGCCGTCATACGGTCCTGCCTTGCGCGCCGGCTCAGCTTCTGCCGGATGCACTCCGAGCATGGGCACCTCATCGGGCATTGGCCGAATGGGGGCGCGGACACCCAGGCGCTCCCCGAGACGTTCCCATTCCACCACCAACTCGTCGGTCATGGGCGAACCATCAGGGGTTTTTGCCCGCGAAATCTGGTAGTACTCATTCTGGAGCTGCCAGAGATCCGGGTGAATGTCCAGGTCGCGGAGTACCTTGAACACCCGATTCAGGCGGTCCAGGTGCTGCACGGGCTCAGCGACAATCGGCAATTCCTGCAAGGCCTGCAGCAAGCGTTTGCCCGCGGCAAAAGCGATCAATTTGCGATCGAGCGGCACTAACCACTTGCGGGCCTGCACATCCAGCTTTTCCAGCTTGCGCGGGTTCAGTGGGCCGTTTTCAAACACCTTGCGGATTTCGGTGTTGATCACCACCTCCAGGTTGCGCGAGAACACATCGGGAATGTGCATGTCCGCAGACTTGAGCACGTTCATGATGTTGTAATTGCGGTCGAAAATTTCGCGGTACGCATTCTCGGCCTGTTCCAGGTCAGCGGCCACAATCTTGTCCAATACCTTGCGCTGCTCGTCGCGAAACAGATTCCAAAACGAGAAGCTGGAGCCGCTGAAGTATTTCTGCATGATGCCCAGCACTTCTGCCGTGCGGCTCATCAGGAACGCATCGCGGATTTCCTCAAACATAGCCTCAAACACCGAGGCTTCCATGTCGGAGTCGAATTGCCCTATTATCTGATGCTGCCCCAGGTAAATAACAGCAAACGAAAAATGCTTGTCCGAGCGGGTGATGCGCGAGCGGACCTGCGTGCGACCCAGGGCAAGCCGCTGGATGCCGGCATCAAAACGCTCGTAGCGCTCGCTGATGGCCAGATAATTGCAGATGTCCAGTTGCTCGGGGAAGTCCTCAAACAGCGAGTACACCGCGTAGTGCATCCCCACCCGCGACAAGGTCAGTCGTGTAGGGGCCACCTGCTTTTCGTAGATCTCGGCGCCGTTGGCATAGTCGGGGTGGTTGGCAGGAGCTTCGCGCAGCTTCTGGACAAATTGCTCCTCCAGCTCAACACCACATTCGCGTTCAGCCAGTTGAATGGCCCTGTTGGCATAGCGCAAAATTTGCACCGGTTCCACGCGGCCGATGTCGTCAAAGAACCAGCCGCAACTGGTGTACATGAGCATGCCCTGGCGCAGAATTTCCAACAGGCGAATGGCCGTAGTGGTTTCTTCTTCGTTGAGTTTTCGCAGGCTGTGCCGGGCCAGAAAAGCATCAACATTGGCGCGGCTGCGGTCGTGGATGACATCCAGGTATTCGCGAGCGGCTTGTTCAGGCTCTTTTAGGTACAGTGGGGCATGTTCTTCCCAGGCTGTTTGCAGGCGATCGGACAGGCCATCCAGCGCTTCGCGCAAAGGCTTGCGCCAGGCCAAGGTCCAGTCCGGGCCCCCGCTCCCGTCGCGACAACCGCAGTCGGATCGCCAACGCTCTACCCCGTGCACACAACTCCAGGAGCTGCGGGGAACAATTTCCGCCTCTTCCACCGGCGGATGAAGCGCCAGAAATTGGGCGTAGTTGGTCAGTTTTACGTTGGCGCTGGAATCAATCTGGTCCAGAGCAAAGGCCAGGGCCATGTCCCCGTATTTGTGGTGGTGCCCGTAAGACTCCCCGTCAGTAGCCACATGCACCAGGCGCGGGCCGCCAGTTTCGGCACCAAAACCGCCCAAAAGTGCACCGGCAAATCGCGAACCATCGTCGAGCAGCCCTTTGAAGGCGACGTCTTGCGCCAGCCCTCCGTCGTAAAAAAACAGATCAATAGACTTGCCGCCACTTAACGGGCAGCGGTATGGGCGGCGCGGGTCTACTTTGTTGCCGCTCACGTCGCGCCAGACGCTTTCGCCAAAACCGCGCACGCTTTTGGCCTGCCGCGGACTGAGCACCGTGAAGGCGATTCCGTTTGTGGCTAACACTTCGAGCGTGTCGCGGTCTACTGCGGCCTCCGGCAGCCACATTCCTATGGGGTCGCGGCCAAATCGCCGCTGAAAGTCGCGAATACCCCATTCCACCTGCAAACGCTTGATGCGCGCTGTGGCCAGGGGCATGATCAGGTGGTTGTAGGCCTGCGCCATGGCCGACCCGTGCCCCTCGAAGCGCTCCATGCTAAGGCGGTCTGCATCCAAAACGCGTTGGTACACCGAGCTGGCGTTATCTTCCATCCAACTGAGCAGCGTCGGTCCAAAGTTGAAGCTGATTCTTGCGTAATTGTTGACAATTTCGGCAATCCGCCCATTGTCATCCAGGATGCGCGACCAGGCATTGGGCCCGTAGCACTCGGCGGTGATGCGCTCGTTCCAGTCGTGGAACGGATACGGATCCTCTTGCCATTCAATGGTTTCCAACCAGGGGTTTTCACGCGGAGGCTGGTAAAAATGGCCGTGGATGCAGATGTAATTCACAATCAGGGTTTATCAGAGAGGGAAAGGCATGGGATGTTCTGAAAAAGGGTATACGCAAAGGATCGGTCGCGGATTCGCTGTTCAGCCAGCATGTTGAACCCGTTAAGATGAGGCAAACAAAGGCCAAGGCAAAAAAGCCGTCATTTCAAGCTAAAAGGTGCCAGGTTAACTGCTGTAAATTTGGAGCTGTTAAAAACCGGGTCTAAGGCAGGATCCGGGGTTTTGAGAAGCATCCTCAAGGTTTCAGTTCCAGCACCAGCGATTGGTAAGGCCGCAGCGAGAGGCTGTCAGCCAGTGAAAAACTGTTGCCCAAAACCGGGTGCGTGCCTTTTGTAAAACCATGGGTTCGCTCGGCAAAGCGGTTCAAAGACAAGGAGCGCTCCTTGGCACTGGCATTGAGCACGGTCATCACAGTTTTTTGCTCGTTGTAGCGAAAGAACACATAAACGCCGTCCTGCGGCACGAACTGGGTCAGGCGGCCCGAGTGCAGCACGGCATTTGCTTTGCGCCAACGGGCCATTCCCCGGACATAATCAAACGCCTGGTTCTCAGCTTCTGTTCTGCCTGCTGCCGAAAATTTATCAGTGGAATCCGTGGACCAGCCCCCCGGAAAATCCTTGCGCACGCTCCCGCCGTGTGCGTCGGCCAATTCGCCCATCAGGATTTCCGTACCATAGTAAAGCATAGGGATGCCGCGCACGGTCATGAGCCAGTCAATGCCGGCGCGGAATTTTGCGTCGTTGCGGCCCACCACGCCGAAGAAACGGCTCAAGTCGTGGTTGTCTAAAAAGACCACGTTCAGGCTGGGATCGCGGTACACAAAATCCTTGGCCAGCGTCAGGTACAGCCGGGTCACCCCCTCGGTCCAGCCGTCGGACTTGGTGAGCGCTTCGTTGATGGCGTAATAGCTCTGAAAATCGGTGAGCCCGGGCATGTCGGGCTGGAATTTCTTGTCCAGAATAGTGTTGCCGTGGTAGAAGGCCTGCACCACGCCGCCGTGTACCCAGGTTTCGGCAAAGAGGCCCAAACCGGGATAGGCTTTTCGCACGGCTGCCGACCAGGTTTCCAGAAACTTGGGATCAGAATAGGCCCAGGTGTCCATCCGCAAGGCGTCTGTGCCGGCTTCTTCCACCCACCAGAGGTTGTTTTGAATGATGTAGCGCGCCAGCAGCGGGTCTTGCTGGTTCAGGTCGGGCATGTGGGTATCAAACCAGCCGTCGGTCATCAGCTTGCGGTCTGCCTCAGCGGCATAGGGATCCATCAGCGTGAAATCTTTGTAGGTAGTTCGGGTGAACTCCGGCCACTGGTGAATCCATTCGCTGGAAACCAGGTTGGTGTACAGCGGATGCTGGTCGCCCCAATGGTTGTGGATGATGTCCATAACAACTTTTATGCCGCGGCTGCGGCAGGCAGCGGTAAAATCAAGGTAGTCCTGGTGGCTGCCCAGGCGGGGGTCGATGCGGTACAAATCCGTGGCAGCATAGCCGTGGTAGCTGGCTTTGGGCTGATTGTTTTCCAACACCGGATTGAGCCAAATAGCGGTGATGCCCAAATCCTGCAAATAGTCAAGGCGAGCCGTGATGCCCGCTAAATCGCCACCGTGGCGAAAGTAATCGTTGCTGCGGTCCAGCGACTGATCATGCATCCCTTCTACGACGTCGTTGGCCGGATCGCCGTTGGCAAAACGGTCGGGCATAATCAGGTACATCATGTCCTGCGGACCAAGCCCTGCGGGCTGCCAATCGGTGCGTGCGCGAAGCTCAAAAGGTCGAGCATAATGTTTTTTATCCTTGCTGAAATGCAGCATGACCGTTCCCGGTTCAAGGCCGTCTTCAAGGGCCAACTCCAAAAAGAGGTAGTTAGTATTGGTTGTTTTCTGCGCGCGCATCAGGCGAATGCCCGGGTGGCTTAGCGACGGCTCCCAAGAAGAAATGCCCGATCCGTAAACGAGCAGTTGGAGCTCACCGTCGCCCAGCCCTACCCACCAGTGCGGGGGATCAACCCGGGTTACCGTTTCGGCGGGTTGTGCGTACAAGGGCAGGCTGAGTGCGGTGCCCAGCGCAAACAGGACTGCGAAGAACCATGCGCTAGGCGACGTGCGGATGCTGTTGCGCGTGCCCGAGGTTACGCCACGGCAATATCCGGAGTTCCTGCTCGCTCCCCCGGAAGCACCGAGGCAAGATGTTATGCTCGGATGCATCAACCGCTGCACAGATGAAGCAACATAACTAAATTTCATAATAACATAAATTATGTTGTGGTAAGCATGTTCTTGTGAGCAAAGAACAGATGTAAAATTAAATTCTTCTAATATTATCTTACCAAACCATGTACGCCACAATGTTTGGCGTGCAAAGTTTTGATGAGGCAGCGTCAAGCCTGCCGCAGCACAACCAGCGATAGCGGTGGAAGGTTGATGCGCAGCGAAGCGGGTTGTCCGTGCCGCGGCGTGGCTTCAGCCACCGGAGCCGCTCCGGGATCGAACCCACTTCCCCAGTACCCCTTGGCATCGCTGTTGAGCACGAGTTTCCAGGCACCTTCCTTGGGCACACCGACGGCGTAATCGGCCAAAATGCGGGGCGTAAAATTACCAACCACCAGCAAGGTTTCTGCGGGGTTGTCGCTAAGGCGCAACCAACTAAGCACGGAGTTTTCGTAGTCCTGGGTGTCTACCCAGCGGAAGCCTTCGGGTTGAAAGTTGTAGCGGTGCAGCGCGCGCTCGCTCCGGTACAGTTTATTCAAATCGCGCACAAGATTGAGCAGGCCGCTGTGGCTCTCGTTTTTGAGCACGGCCCAGTCCAGTTCGGCGTCGTGGTTCCACTCGCTGCGCTGCCCGAATTCGCCGCCCATAAACAGCAGTTTGGTGCCGGGATGGGCGTACATGTAGGCGTACATCAGGCGCAGGTTGGCAAACTGTTGCCAGTCATCACCGGGCATTCGACCTAATAGGGAACCTTTGCCGTGCACCACTTCATCGTGCGAAAGCGGCAACATGAAGTTCTCTGTGAAAGCGTACAGCAAGCTAAAGCTCAGATCTTGCTGGTGAAAGCGGCGGTATATGGGGTCGCGCTTGAAGTATTGCAGGGTGTCGTGCATCCAGCCCATCATCCACTTCATGCCGAAACCCAGACCACCCATGTAGATGGGTCGGCTGACCATTGGCCAGGCGGTGCTTTCTTCGGCAATGGTCTGAGTGCCGGGGAAGTCGCGGTAGAGGCTGAGGTTGAGCTGCTTGAGGAACTCGATGGCCTCGAGGTTTTCATTGCCGCCGTACTGGTTCGGCTCCCATTCCCCCGCTTTGCGGGAATAATCGAGGTAGAGCATGGAAGCCACGGCATCCACGCGCAGCGAGTCTGCGTGGTAGCGGTCCATCCAAAAACTGGCGCTGGAGAGCAAAAAGGAACGCACTTCGTGGCGGCCGTAGTTGAAGATGAGGCTTTTCCAATCGGGGTGGAAGCCCTTGCGGGGATCCAGGTGCTCGTAGAGCGAACTGCCGTCAAAGCGGGCAATGCCGAAGGCATCTTCGGGAAAGTGCGAGGGCACCCAGTCCAGGATGATGCCGATGCCGCGTTCGTGCAGGGCGTCGACCAGGGCCATGAATTCCTGGGGTGTTCCATAGCGCGACGTGGGCGCGAAAAAGCCGGTGACCTGGTAGCCCCAGGAGCCGTAGAACGGATGCTCCATGACGGGCATGAACTCCACGTGCGTGAACCCCAGGTCTTGAACGTAGTCGCCCAGTTGGCTGGCCAGTTCAGTGTAGCTCAGCGAACGGTACCCTTCGCCCGCAACACGCTTCCAGGAACCAGGATGGATTTCATACACAGACACCGGGCGGTTGATGTCCTGGCCGGCGCGCTGCTGCATCCAGTTTTTGTCTTTCCACGTGTAGTCCAGCTCCCAAATAACCGAGGCGGTCTTTGGGGGCACCTCCCAGCAGAAGGCGTAGGGATCGCCTTTTTCGAGCACTTCGCCCGAATGGGCGTTGATGATGCGGTATTTGTACGTCTGGCCTTTGGATGCGCCGGGCACAAAGATCTCCCAGATACCAGAGCTGTCCCAGCGAACTTCCATGGGATCCGTGCCTGGATTCCAGCCGTTGAAATCGCCAATGACGGACACGGCGGAGGCATTGGGCGCCCACACGGAAAAATAAGTTCCCTTATGGCTACCGGCTTCCATTAAATGAGCACCAAAATGCTCGTAGAGTCGGCAATGCGTGCCCTCGCGAAATAGGTGGACGTCCAAATCTGAGAATCGGGAAATCCGAATGCGATCAGCTTGCGGCATAACTTCTGACGATGTGGCGGATGCCTTGTAAGGGAATAGCCACCCATTCGGGGCGGTTGTTCAGTTCGTAACCCAATTCGTATACGGCCTTTTCCAAGATGAAGGCGCGCAGCAAACGCATGGTGGCTGCGCGGTCGGCGGGAAGCAGCTCCGTGCCGAGCATGCCTTCTAAATACTGGTCCAAAAAGCGCGTGGCGATGATGCGGTACCAGGCGGTGGCCCAGGGGTTGAGCGATTCGCTGTGCAAAGCCAGTTCGGGGTGCTGCAAAATAGCAGCATGCACCGCGTAATGAAAAGAGCGCACCATGCCGGCCACATCTTTGAGCGGCGAATGCTTGCGCCTGCGCTCCGAATGCGGCTTGTCGGGCTCGCCTTCAAAGTCGAGCACCACAAAATCCTCGCCGGTAAAGAGCACCTGGCCCAGGTGGTAATCGCCGTGGATGCGGGTTTGTTTGCCCGGTGCCGGATCGCGGGCCAGCGCTGAGAAAATGCGGTCTACTTCGGGTTCAAGGCGAAGGAGCTCTTCGGCTTCGAGGCGAATTTCTTCTTTGAGAATGTCGAGCAGCGAACGAAGCATTTCGAACCGGCTCCGCGTGAGCTCATGCGTAGCTTGGCTGTAGGCCTCCAACTGCCCTTCTTCCTGCGGGTCTGCGGTGAAGGCGCCGCCTTCTTTGCCCGAGGCCATGGCCCGGTGAAGGCCGGCCGTGCGCGCGGCCAGTTTGTCGACGAGACCAAAGTAAGCGGCTCCGATCAGGTCGCGGTAGAGCTCGGGCAGGCTTTCGAAATTGTCCAGGTGCTCGGGGTATTCCGGGGCCGGCTCCGTGGCCAGGCCTTTTTCCTGAATGCCCTGGTAGTAGTCGGCCAGGCTGCGCTGCGTCAGCGACCAGGCATCGCCTTGATTGGGAACCCAATCCTGAAACATGGCCAACACCAGTGTCTTGCCTTCGGGACCGAGCATTTCTACCGCGCCCCGGTAGGCGGGTATGTGTGCAAAGCCGACCTGTTCGGACAGGTAGCGGGTTACTTCCAAATCGGGGTTGACCCCATATTCAACCTTTCGGTAGAGTTTGGCCAGGTAGCGATCGCCGTAAACCACAGCCGAATTGCTCTGCTCGGCGTTGAGCACCCGGGCAGGAAGGTTATCGTGTTCTTGGTCCAACGAGCGACCGGGCAGGAAGCGAACCACAAGGTCGCCCAAGGCAAATTCACGCCCTTCGACCAAGTAATGGAAAAGCGCATCGCGAACGGTGGGCAGGTAAAGGGCATCAACGATGTACCCGGGTACCCCGTCTACCACGGCGGCGGTGACGCGCGTGGCATCCGGCATGGCATCGGCATCAACATTGGGACACCAGCCCAGCAACGCGCTGTAATTTTCCGAATGGCGGCCGCGGTATTTGACGCGGATGATGCCCAGCCAAGCACCGAGCTCCCCGGCGGGCAGGTACACGCGGTCGTCAATGCGGCAGGATTCAATCGTGGAGGCTTTGCCCCCGAACCAACGGGTGCGCCGCAACCAGGCAGCCAGTTCGGAATTTTCCAGGATCCGGACATTGTCCGGACCCGCGAACAAGGCCCCCCAGGAGGAGGCGCGCAGTGGTCGTTGAGGGGCTGGAGCCATATCAGGGTTTTATGAGGCGGAAAAGATGGAAGGGCATTCGGCGCGGATCGAGTTCCACGTAATTCCACTCGCGGTCCCAAGTGTATTCCACATTGGTAATCAGGTCCTGCAAAATCATGCGGTCACCGTCTTTGAGTCCGATTCGCCACAAAGGCACGCGAACCCAGCCGGAAACGGTAGCCGAGGCATTGAGGTTAACCACCACCACGACGATGTCTGCTCCACTGGCGTCAATTTTAGTGTAGCTGAGCAGTTGATCGGAATCTGTCTGGTTGAAGGTAAGGTTAAACGTGTCTTGAAGGGCAGGCATGTCTTTGCGAATGCGGTTGACCCGCGAAATCAGCTTGCGGAAGGAGGTCTGGGTTTCGAAATCCCAGGCCTTGAGTTCGTATTTCTCCGAGTAGCTGTACTCTTCGCGGCCGGGCACCGGATCGTTGACGCCCAACTCGTAAACCGGGCCGTAGATGCCATAGTTTCCGGACAGCGTGGCCGCCAAAATGTAGCGGATCACAAACATAGGCTCTTCGGCAAATTGCAGGTTCCAACCCAAAATATCGGGGGTGTTGGGCCAGAAATTAGGTCGAAAGTATTCGCGCATTGGGCTATTGACGAGCTCGTTCATGTAGCGTTCGAAATCGCCCTTAGTATTTGTCCAAGTAAAATATGTATAACTGTGATGAAAGCCGATCCGCGCTAAACGCGCCATGATGCGAGGCCGGGTGAAGGCCTCGGAAAGGAACAGGATGTTCGGGTCTTTGGCATAGACTTCAGCCAGCAGCCATTCCCAAAAATGGAAGGGCTTGGTGTGCGGATTGTCCACCCGGAAGATGGTCACGCCCTGCTCCATCCAGTAGTAAACCACGTCGCGCAAGGCCAACCAAAGCGATTGCCAATCGTCGCTTTCAAAATGCATCGGAAGGACGTCCTGGTACTTTTTCGGCGGGTTCTCAGCGTACTGCACGGTGCCGTCGGGACGCCATTTGAACCACTCGGGGTGCTCCGATACCCAGGGATGGTCGGGGGAGCATTGAAAGGCCAGGTCTATGGCCACTTCAATCTCGTGGCTGTTGGCCGCTTTTACAAAACGCCGGAAGTCATCAATGGTGCCGAGTTCCGGGTGAATGGCCATGTGCCCTCCCTCAGCGGCGCCGATGGCCCAAGTCGAACCGGGGTCGCCGGGATGCGAGGTGGTGCTGTTGTTCGGACCTTTTCGGAATTGCACCCCGACCGGGTGAATGGGCGGGAGGTAAATGACGTCAAAGCCCATCCACGAAATGAGCGGCAACACGTTCTTTTCAGCATCCGCGAAGGTGCCATGGCGCCCAGTGGTGCCAGCAGCCGAGCGCGGGAAGAATTCATACCAGGCGCTGAAGCCTGCTCGACGGCGCTCCACCCGCACGCGCAGCACCTCGCTTCTGCTCTGGTCTACATAGGTGGGTACCTCGTGGATCAGTTCGTCCGTACTGGGATTCAGCGCGATTTTGATGGCTTCGTTGATTCTACTGCGGTCTTGGAACAGGTCCGCCAGGGCCTGAAGTTGTTTGCGCTCTTTTCCTTTTTGGGTGTCTGCTGCTTCGCGGAAAGCCTCCGCACCCGACAGCATTTCTACGGTAACGTCCTGCCCGGCCGCCACTTTGCGCTCCAGGCCATGGCGCCAACTGGCCAGAATGTCTACCCAACCGTGCACGAAGTATTCGTATTCGCCGGGCTTTTCAACCTTGAACGAGCCTTCCCATACGTCTTCCTGCGGGGAGCTCATGTTGGACGTTTTCCAGGACTTTTCGCTGCTGTGGCGGTAGGAAAGCGCCGCGCGCATTTCGTCATGCCCGTCGGCAAAAAGATCGGCCTGTACAAAAACGGTATCGCCGGGCACCCGCTTGATCGGGTAGCCGCCTTCGAGCTGCGGCCTTACATTCTCAATGACAACGCGTTGCCGCGCAATCCTGCTGTATTTCTCAGGGATGCCGGCCCCGCCTGATTTGCTTTTTCGAGCCATGGTTTAGTTCCGCAAGATGCGGCTAGAAAGGTGTAGGGAAAAAGTTTTTCGGATGCAAAGATGAAAGTCGGAAAAAAATAAGGGCCTTTCAACCAGTGAAAGGCCCTCTCCTCAATTCATAAAACCCATCCACAAAAAAAGCCTTGAAGCGAGCCGGGGTTGAGACAACCCTTTGTCGCTAATACGTTAATATTCAGGAAGCCGAAGACTTCAAAGTGTACCGAATACACTAAGCAAAGCTAAGCCAGTTATTCACATTTCCAAAAAATTCGGGAAAAAATGCAATGCCTTGGCTAACGAGCTAAGATGTATGCCGCCGAAGGAGCTACCTCTACCTGGCCGTTCAGGGTCAGGAGCCCTTCGCCCGGTTCTGAAACTACCACGCGGCCATTGCCCACCAGGGTCCAGTTGCCGCTGGGCAGGTTGTACGAGTAAGGCTGCTCTGATCCGTTAAAAATGAGCACAAGCTCTTTCCAGGTATCGCCGGCGGCGGCGGCATCGGCGTGTTGCACCACGACATGCTCGGAGCCCGTTTCAGGGAACGTAATAACCCGGCGAATCAGCTCGGGATCGTCCATGCGAAAGACCGGGTGGGCTTTGCGCAGTGCGATGAGGTCGCGGTGGTAGGCCACAAGGTCGGCGTAGTCGGCCATGCGGTTCCAATCCAGGGCGTTGACCTGGTCAGCGCTCTTGTAAGAGTTGTGGTTACCGCCCTTGGTATAGGCCATTTCCACCCCTTCATGCAAGAAGGGTACTCCCTGGGCGGTGAGCACGATGGTGTTGGCCAGGCGTTGGATGGCCAATCGGCGCGGCTCCGAAGCGCCCGGGGCCGAGACGGCCACCTTGTCGTAAAGGGTATGGTTGTCGTGGCAAGAGACGTAATTGATGACCTGCGAAGGGCGGCCAACCCAGGGCTTGGGCGAGTAATTGACCTTTGAAAAATCGACCTGGGGATGGGCAATGCCACCGACCAGACCGGCCCTGATGGTCATGCTCTGGCCCGCCTTGCCGCTGGCAAAACCGGGATCTTTTTCGTCAGACCAATGGCCCTTGATACCGTCGCGAATGTCGTCGGAGAACGCGGCAATGCCAGGCAATTGCCAGGTCAGTCGTTTGATAGCCCGCGATTCTTCTGCGAGCGGGCTGGGACCGGCAGTCCAGCCTTCGCCGTAAAGAAAAATGCCTGGATCCAGGGCGTTCATGTCTTCGCGGATCAGGCGCATGGTGTTCAGGTCGTGAATGCCCATCAGGTCAAAGCGAAAGCCATCCAGGTGGTATTCACTAGCCCAGTACTGGAGCGATTCGCGCATGAACTTGCGCACCATCGGTCGCTCGCTGGCTACTTCATTGCCGCAGCCGCTGGCGTCCGAAAAATTGCCCTCCGGCCATTGGCGGTAATAATAGCCGGGCACCAATTGGCTGAACACACTTTCACCCACGGAAAAGGTGTGGTTGTACACCACATCCATAACCAAACCTATGCCCGCTTGATGCATTGCCTGCACGGTGGTTTTAAGTTCGCGAATGCGGGATGCGCCATCAGCCGGGTTGGTGCAATAGGTTCCTTCCGGGGCGTTGTAGTTGAGGGGATCATAGCCCCAGTTATAGCCAGGCGAAACCTGCGTTTCGTCCAGCGAACCGTAGTCAAAAAACGGCAGAAGGTGGAGGTGCGTGATGCCCATTTCGACCAAATGATCCAAGCCGGTGGGCAGCCCTTCGGGCGAGCGTGTACCGCGCTCAGACAGGCCCAGGAATTTTCCCTGCTGCTTGATGCCTGATCCGGGGCCCACGGTCAGGTCGCGAACATGGCCTTCATAGAGCACAATATCAGTATATGACTTTAAAGTAATCCGTTTGTCGCCTTCCCAACCGGTCGGGTTGGTTTTTTGCGGGTCAAAGATCTGGCCCCGCTGCCCGTTGCGGCCAACGGCACGCGCATAGGGATCGGGCACTTCGGCCAGCCACTGCCCATCAAATTTGGCCTGCACGGTGTAGTATGACCCTTCCCAATTGCCCGGCAGGGTGGCCACCCAGGTGCCTCCGGCGTCTTTGCGCAGGAAGATTTCGCGATCGGGCGCTCCGCCCAAATCGGCACTGTAAAACTGCCAGCGCACAGCCTCCGCCGTAGGTGCCCAAACCCGAATTCGCGCGGCGGCTTGCGACCAGGTGACGCCCAGGTCGTTTCCTTCGTAAACCGGGTAGGAGGAAAAATCCACTCCCTGAGCAACACTCTTAGTAAAACTGAAAGTGGGCATAAGCAGGATCAGGTTCAGGACAGGGATCAAGAGTTTTTTAAGGCGCATGATCAGTGGGATCATCGGGTTGATCGGAGATGACTGCCTCGAAAATACGGAATACACCGTCAAAGAGTTCTCCTTAACCGAAGCGCATGAGACGCTGGAGCAGCTCAAACAACTCCTCCCGGGAGAAGGGCTTTTGCAGCACAGCATCCGCGCCCTGCTTGACCAACCCTTCGGCTTTGTCCAGATCAGATTTGCCGGAGAGGATGACGATGGGAAGATGGCGGTAAAAGCCCGAGACTTTAATGTTCTCCAGAAGCTGTGCACTCCCCAGGCCAGGCATATCTACATCGGCCATAATCAGGTTTGGCATATTGCCGGAGGCTAACCAATTGAGGGCGGCATAACCATCGTTAAGGATACTAACCTGGTAGTGTTTGCTCAACATATGCTCCAGGAGCAGCCCCAGGTTTACGTCATCTTCAATAAGGAGGATATGGGCTTGCTCAGTCATGTTAACTCAAAACGTTGGTCTCTAAAGAATGCCTAAATGAGGTTAAAGGGCAGCAGTGATAGACGCCAGGTAAGTTAAACCTATGAAAGGTAAACGCTGGAAACGTTAAACTCTCAGGAACGGCGCTCTGCTTTCTCCCACAATACGGTTTGTTTTCCGCGCATGTTTCGCCAAAATCCAGCAAAGACGGCGTAATTCATGACGAAAAAATAATATGGAATGAAAAAAGCCTTTATTTTCATGTGGCGCTGTTCCAGCACATAGCCAATAGTGGCCAGGGCGTAAAACAAGGCTTGTGCGGCTAATACCAGCCGATAAAAACTTGCCGGTAAAAATTGGGCGAATTCTGCCTGCAGCAACATAAGGTTGACCACCAATAGGGCCAGCAGGGCCACTGGTGTGAGCGTCCAGCGCAAAACCCGGTGAGAAACGTATTGGAAACTGAGCACCCCGTAACGGAATGGATTCAACAGGTCGGTTAAACGACTGATGGCCTGCAAGCCGCCCGCAGCGATGCGGATTTTGCGTTTCAACTCCTCTGGCACCGAAGCCGAGGGCCCTTCGACCGCATAGGCCTCCGGTTCATAGACTACCCGGTGCCCCCCCCGCGCAATGGTCAGGGTCATGACAAAGTCTTCAATGACCGTGTCTTCGGGCACTGGCTGGTAAAGCTCCCGGCGAATGGAAAACAATTCCCCGGCCGCCCCCACCACAGAGTACAGCTCAGAATCCAGGTGCTTGAGCAGCGATTCGTATTTCCAGTAGATGCCCTCCCCTGCAGCGTGCGCCGCGTCGCTTTCGCTCATGTGCACGCGCTTTTCGCCCGCAACGGCACCCACCCTGGGATCGCGATAATGGCGAACAATGCGCCGGATAGCCTCGTGATTGAGCAGCGTATTAGCATCGGTGAACACCAAAATCGGCGTCTTAATTAACGGCATAACCCGATGCACGGCGGCAATTTTGCCCTTCCGCTCCGGGTGATGGTGCACTTCTACGCCTTCAAAACCGCGCGCGATATCCGGCGTCCGATCGTTGGAACCGTCGGTAATGACCACGTGGTGCAACTTTGCTTTGGGGTAGTCCAGATCCAGGTGGTTGCGAATTTTATTGGCAATCCAACCCTCTTCGTTGTAGGCCGCCACCACAAGGCTGACCTCCGGCCATTCCGCATCGGGAGCATGCTCGTCGGGAATCGGTCGTCTGCCTCGAACAATACGCTGCATACTGACCAGTGCATACAACACCATACCGTATCCTAAATAGGTGTAAAAAACGAGCAGCAGACAGGCCCAGAAAAAAATTTCGATTATACTCATAACTGCTTGCTCATCAGACTACTACCAGAGTTACTTCAGGCAAAAATACCGGGTGGAACAAAGTCGTGCATGTCTCGTTCAACTGCGGGGGGAAAGTTGCTGGAAAAAACGGGAACAATCTCGCCTGAAAATGCCCTCCAACCTCATCCGCATTATCCTGAATTTTCATGCTGCTTTGGGGTTCCTTTACGGACAAAGCATGCCAGAGGTTCGCTTGTCTGGCGCAAGGGCAGCAGCGGGAATAAATAGGGTTAAAGGCTTTTGAATTCGGGCGAAGGGCCACTTGAATGCAGGGCAAGGCGCCCCGTTGATTCACCTAATCCCACTAACTTTGCCTTTGCTAAAGAACGCAGGTTAGAAACTATCTATGGACTTTTCTTATTTCTTACGACTGTTGTTGGACCGCAAGTGGATTATCCTTGCGGTAACTCTTTTAGCGGTAGGGGCAACCTTTTTGATTGCCCGCCAAAGCTCGGTCAATTACAAATCCCGTGCCTTGTTGGGAACCGGCATTACCGAGAGCAAATCTCCTTCTGCAAGCATTGACCAGCCAGGAGCGGTCAGGCCCTTCGAAATAGACAACCAGTTTTCAAACCTTGTTGAAATCATCAATTCAAAAACAGTCATTGGATTGTTGAGCAAAGCGCTGATTGAACACGATCTGACCAGCGGTACACCGTTTCGGAGCCTGGAAGAACTCAAAGAGAAATACAGCGACGAAGAACTCAAACGCGCTTTAGTATTGTTTGACCAAAAATTTGGTCAGGGCGGAAATTCGTTGCCCAAGGGCGAAATTCTGGACCAAAACGCTGAAAATGTTCTGAAGGAGCGGCTCGGCGATGGGGATACGATTTTGCTGGCCGAAGTGATCCCGGAATTGAAAGAGGACAAAGAAATCTTCAGTGATTCTCAAGAAGATGCCTTCATGAAGGATGTGCTCCGTTCCATGGGCTATAACTATTCGACCCTGTTGGCGGGCTTGACCATTTTCAGGGTGCGCTCCACCGATTACCTGAAAATTGAATATACCTCAGACAATCCGGAATTGGCAGGCTTTGTGGTCAATACGCTGTCAGAAGAATTCATCCGGTATTACAGCCGGGTTAAGTCCGAGCGTTCCGATGCCTCGGTGGAGTTTTTTACGCGTCTGGCGTACGAAAAGAAAAACGAGTTGGACGAGCGCAACAACGAGCTCAAGCTTTACAAGCTGAAGCACCAGATCGTGAACATTGACGATCAAAGTTCCGCGCGAATCGGGCAAATCCAAACGCTGGAATTGCAACGTGAACAGGAGAACAAACGCATTCCGGCAAGCCAGCAGGCCCTCCGGGCTATTGATCGGCAATTGAGTGCTGCGGAAACGGACGCGGCTTCTTCTGCGGCGAACAGCCAGCGCATTCAAAACATCCGCGATGAGTTAACCGGGCTGACCAATCAAGCGGTTACCACTTCTGCAGCCGGAATGGATGATTCCGCCATTCGCCAGCAAATTGAAGCCAAACGACGCGATCTCAACCGCGTAGTCGAGCAAATTGCTTCCGAAGACGGGTCTTTGTCTTCTACGACGCAATCGCTGCTGGCCACCCGCCTGAACCTGGAAATTGAGATGGAAGTAGCTAAGGCTGGCGTTTATTCCATTGATCGCGAATTGGGTCGCTTGCGGAGCACGGTTGGCGGCTTTGTCGAAGAAGACGCCAACATTCAGGCGTACGATCGTGAAATTTCGCTGGTTCAGGAGGAGTACCTGGATTACGTGAACAAGCTCAACATGGCCAAACTGATGTCGTTGACCACTGGCAACCAGTTGTCCCTCATTGAGCGCGGCGAAGTGCCAGACAGTCCGGAACCTTCACAGACGATCTTTCTGTCTATGTTTGCCGGTGCCTTGGTTTTTGCCTTTAGCCTGGTCATCATTTTCGCTCTGGCCTACCTGGATATGTCGCTCAAGAACCCGTCGCGTTTCCAACGGATGACGGACATTCCACTCCTTGGCTACCTCAACAAACTCAAATACGACAACCTGGATTTGCAGACCTTCTTTAACCAGAAGAGCCACGATCCGGATTTGGAAACGTTCAAGCAATTGCTGCGAAAAATCCGCTATCAGTTGGAGCAGAACAACGCCAAACGCGTGTTGGTAACCAGCACCAAGCCGCAGGAAGGCAAGAGTTTTCTTATTATTTCTTTGGCTTATTCCCTAAGTTTAAATAATAAAAAGGTGCTTATTATTGACACCAATTTCAAGAACAATTCGCTGACTGAAATGCTCAAGCAAGCCAATCAGGAAAACCTGTTGTCCAACACCAAACTCATCGGCGACGCCCAGTTGGGAGACGAATTCAACACCACCGGCATTATCAGCCGGACCACCCATTCAGGCATTGACATCATTGGCTCCAAAGGAGGCTACAATTCGCCTTCAGAGATCTTTGCCGGCAAGAATTTTGACAAACTGCTGGACAGCCTGGAGCTCACCTACGATTACATTTTTATGGAGGGCAGCTCCATGAACGAGTTTTCCGACACGCAGGAATTGGTGGATTATGCCGACCACGTGATCGCGGTGTTCTCCGCTGAAAGTGTGCTCCATCATTCAGACAAACAAAATTTGAGTTTCCTGCGTGACCTTGAAGAGAAGTTCCTCGGCGGGGTGCTCAACCGGGTGGGGATAAAAGACCTTCAATAAGCTTACTTGCTGTTCTCTCCTATCCTGCTGGGTTGCTGAAAGACAACAGAGGGACTTACCCATGGGTTTCGTACGCTTCACCGGCGTTGGTGATTTTCTGCAAGACATTCAGCTATGCATTCGGTCACCTGGATCACGAACTTTTCGCCTGGATTGTACCGCTGGTTTTTGCAGGCTCAGCCTGGGGTAATGCTTATTCCGTGGATGCCTAACAGAACCGAAATAAGCCTGTGCAACCGGCTACTGGTTGGTCTGGACACATGCTCGCCTTTTTGTTATCCATGGCGATGTTCATGTCCGTTTTGGCCAAGATGATCGGTGGCTGGCTGATCCTGGACAATCATGCGGTAGAAGCGCATTTCGCCTACAACTACTATGTCGTAGGGCGCCACGAGCTTTTAGCCACCCCTTTTCTGGGCATAAAATCGGGGTTCTTTGGGGAGTTCATGGACTGGACGGCGGTTTTGTTTGCGTTCAGCTTCATTTTGCTGATGTGGCGGCGCAGACTATTTCAGGCGCTGATTGGCGTGGCCTGCATTTTCCATTTCCTCAACATGGTCATGCTCAATATCCCGTTTACAGAAAACATTGGTGCCTTTTTGGCTTTCGTCCCCTGGGATCGGGTCAAGGATAAAATTCGCAACATTCCCCGCCAATTTCCCCCTCGGACTATTGCTTTCTCTGTTGCTTTTACTGGGCTGTGCGCTCTTCCTTCCTGGGCTCGGCAGCCGGAAATCAGGTCGCTTTGGATGGACGCGGTGGAACTTTCCCTGATTGGGCTTTTCGGGGTGTTGATAGTTGGTGCTTTCCTGGTTCAAACCATCCGGCACACACGCAGAAAAGGTAACTTTGCCGGATAAATGAAACAGGAAGGCGTAATCTTGTTCGATGGGGTCTGCAACTTGTGCAACGGTGCAGTGGACTTTGTGATTCAACGGGATCGCAAAAGGGTGTTTCGCTTCGCCGCCTTGCAATCAGAAGTGGGCAGCACCTTGCTTAAGCAATACCCGCAACCTGCCGATTTAGACTCCATTGTCCTCGTCCTCGACCAACGCGCGTACGTTCGTTCCGGCGCGGCCATCCGGATTGCGCGATCTCTGGGCTCCGGTTGGCCGCTCCTTTCGGTTTTCCTGGCTGTTCCTGCTCCCATTCGGGATTCCGTTTACGACTGGATTGCGAGAAACCGTTACCGGTGGTTTGGCCGCAAAGACACCTGCCGCCTGCCAAGCGCCGAAGAAAAGGCCTTGTTTTTGTAAGCACCCTTTCTCTGCCTGTTGTATCCGCTCCGCGTTGAGCCCGGAAAGACCAGCAGGAATTATTCCCGTTTCGTTATGGATGTTGCCTCCACCAGGCGCTTTTTACGCGAAGTTCGCACCGGCAGCCTGATGCGCTACCCTGGTTTGCGCAAACCAGCGATTCTGATCGGCGGCTGTGGTCGCTCCGGCACGAGCATGCTGCTTTCTATGTTAGGCGCGCACCCAAACATTCAGGCCATTGGCATTGAAACCAATGTTTTTAACCAGCCCCGGCGCTGGAAGAGCGATCGGCTCAACCATTGGAACCACCAGCGCAAAATTGCTGACTTCTTGCTGCGAGCACCCATCAAAGCACAAGCCAACCGTTGGTGCGAGAAGACGCCGACCAATGTCTGGTACCTGGAGGACCTGTTGCGCGAATTTGGTTCGAACTTGCGCTTTGTGCACATTGTACGCGATGGCCGCGATGTGGTGACATCCGTACATCCTACCCTGAAGGGAGAATATTGGGTGGCCCCGGAACGCTGGGTGCGCGACGTGCAACTCGGGGTAGCCTACAAAGATCATCCTCAGGTATATACGATTCGTTACGAAGACATCGTCGCCAACCGGGAACACGCTCTTGGTCACTTGCTGCAATTTTTAGGGCTGGACCTGCACCCGGACGTGCTGGCCCACGATAAAAAGACGACGGTGCGCACCATCAACGCTTGGGAGGGCGAAGTGCAGGCGGTTTATCAGTCATCCGTGGCCAAGTGGAAAGATCCGCAACATGCTTCCGTAGTGGAGGCGCTCAACCAATTTCAGGCTCCTTATCAGCTCTTGGAAAAGCTCGGCTACGTTTAGGGCCTTGCAAAGAGGCCTGTGTCCTGAGCCAGCGCCCAATTATTTCCATCCTGATCAGCGCACTCTAACCACCTGGTATTTGTCGTTCTGAAAGACCACCGGGAACGCGGCTTTAGTGTCCTGAAACAGCACGGCATAAACTTGCGAGGATGCCGTAAGTTCGGAGGCTATTGCCTGGAAATTTTCTGCCGTTAAGGTGCGATAGCCCTTGTTCATGGTGCCAGGATCGCCACTGAACCCAACTTTTTCCATGCGCTTAAGCCATTCGGGGCCAAAAGCCTGGTTAAAAAAATTCTGGGTGCCATCGTTCCAGTCTACGTACACCGTGCGGTGGCTGTCCACCCGAAAACCGCGCTGCCCTGGCGGAACGATGAAACCGGCGTCCATCGGCGTTTGATCACGCGCCCATATTTGCACGGCAACCCAGGGTACTTCTTGTTGGTTATCCAACCTGAATGACCGAAGGTAAAGTGACGCAGGCACGATCAGCAACATAAGGACCATGGGCACCATGACCAGTCGCGGCATAGGCCAGTGCCGGACGCGCACGCCGTACAAGGCGGTTGCCAGCAAGGCTGCCCACATCACCAACATGGCCAAGTATTTCATGGAATCCATTTCCAGCCAGGCTGGCGCCGCCAAAACAGTAGCAAACAGGGCGGTTTTCCACGAGAGGTCGCCACGCGTCGCGTCCACCATTCCCCGGGCCAAAACAATCATACCCAACATAAATGCAAAGGGATAACTGCGAAAAAACTGAAATTGAATAGGCAGCGAAAGCGGAATAAACTCAGAAAAAACAGTGCCCAGAACCGCCATTATTCCCACGGCGGTCCATGCTGCCAGAATGAGCCTGTCTTTGGGACCGGGCTTGTGGTTGCGCAGAACCAGCGCGATAGCCACCCAAAACAGGAAAGCGCGCAGCCAGCCATCCAAGGGCCAGGTAAAAGGAAAAACGTGGTAACTGGAGCGCAGGGCCAGAATGTCCAGCCAACCCGGCAACGGGGTGCCGGCGGGCATGACGGGTTTCAGCCCGCTGACTTTGAGCCAAAGCCCAGGCATTGCGGTGGCTGCTCCCGCAAGCACACCAAGGCCAAAACGGACCACATCGCTCTTCCAGCTTGGTTCTTTCCGGGTTTCCCACAGCGCGTAACAACCCGCTATTCCAATCATAAACCCGATGTAAAAGGCGGAAAGTGGGTGGACGCAAAAAGCCAGACCTGTGGCGGCAAAGGCCGCTATCCAACGGCGCTCCAGCATCCGGGCAAGAGCCAGAAATTCCAGAGGCAACACAGCAGTGCGCTCCATCAAATGGCTTTCCATCGTGCCCACGTAGCCGATTGTTTTGGTGCCAAACAGCAAAAACAAACAGGCTACCGCTGCCATCGCCCGGCATCCGGTCAGCACCCTGGCAAGGTGGAAAAAAGCGGCAAAGGTGAGTGCCGTCACCAACAGGTGCAGGCCGAAAAACAAGTTCGGCAAGGACCACCCTGTAGCGCGGAGCAGGCCCGCCATTCCATCAAGAAACCACGTATAAAAATAATCAACTTCAGCAAGTACGTAATCTCCGGGAAAGTATTCCGGGTAGGCCTTTTCCCAGATGAATGGAAGGGTAACAAAATGGTTGTCCACCCCAAAGGAATAGGGGTTGGTGCCAAAGAGCGAGGCGAGGGAAAGGAGGAAGAAAAACAGCAGTTGCTGCAGCTTTTCCGTACGAAGTGCTGTCATAAAAAGCGGAAAAAAATCATGGGCAGAACCATGGCTTCAGGCCAAGGAAAAATAAAAGTAATTTCCTCTGGAATGAAACCGGCTACAAAAGCGCTTATAAGCCTTCGGGCGAAGTATACGTCGTAACTTGTTCCCTTGTTTTGCGTCTGATTTGGGGTAAGGTATTTATCCATGAATTTTTTGGTGCTGGTAAGCCAGACCGCCCTTGACAAATGAGTTCCCAAACGCGGAAGTACTGGCTGACCTCTGCCCTGTTTACGGTCTCCGATCGTCTGGCTGTGCAGGTTTTTGGCATGGGTACGGTCATGATCATGCTTCGGCATTTTGCGGATCGCCCGGAAACTTACGGGGTTTGGGCGATGTATCTCATGCTGGCTTCCTTTTTAGAAGTATCGCGCAATGGGCTGATTCAAAGTGCGTTGATCAAATTCCTCAACGGTTCCACCGATTCAGACTATGCCAAGATACTTACAGCATCTGCGTCCCTCAATTTTGCCTTTACGGCGGTTACCGGTTGCGCTTTGCTTTTAGCGGCTCCCTGGTTGGAGCAATTGGTCAAAGCTCCAGGACTCAGCGTTTTGATGCGCGTCTATGTGCTGACCAATCTTTTGTTGCTGCCCATGGTTCATTTTAACTTCCTGCAACAGGCTAACTTACATTTTAAAGGGATTTTTTGGACCAACTTGCTCCGTCAGGGCTTGTTTTTTGCGGCTGTTGCCGGCATTGTACTGAGTGGCAAGCGATTGGAGTTGCTCGATCTTGCCTGGATTCAGTCGGGATTGGCGATTTTGGCTTCCCTGCTGTCCTGGTACCACGGCCGGCAATTCATTCGCATGAACCGGCGTCCCGAATGGGGTTGGTTCAGTGAGTTAGGCCGTTACGGGTTCTACACGTTCGGCACAAACCTCAGTACCATGCTGTACAAGACCATGGACCGACTCATGCTTGGCATCCTGCTGCCAACCCAGGCTGCTGCCATGCACGCTGTGGCCCTCTTTGACCCTGCCATGCGCATTACTAATGTTATGGAGATTCCCATTCAGTCGATGGCAGCGATGAGTTTTCCCCAGAGCGCTAAGCGGATGGCGGAAGAGGGCATTGGAGCCGTGAAACATTTGTATGAAAAATCCGTAGGAACCGTTCTCGCTTTGCTGTTGCCTATTTGTGTGGCGGTCCTCTTGTTTCCAGAATCATTTATCATAGCATTGGCCGGGCGTTCAGATGCTTTTAAAGGCGCTGCGGCTATCCTTCAGGTCACCATCTTTTACACGATGTTTGTGCCCTATGGGCGCCAATTCGGCATCGTGATGGACACCATCGGTAAGCCAAACTTCAATTTTGTCTTTGTGTTGAGCGGGGCGCTGATGAACCTGGTGTCTACCTACTTTTTTATCCGGGCTTATGGCGTCATTGGCGCCGCTTATGGCACCCTGCTGACCTTGATGTTGAAATTCGTGGTGCAGCAGGTATTGCTTTACCACTATTTGCGCATCCGCACCTTTAGGCCGCTTTTGCACAGTTTTCAGTTGTACAAGAAAGGCTTGACCCTGGGTTGGGCTTTGCTGCGCAATCCCGCCGCGTTTCGTCAATTGCTGTCCAAGTAAAGGCCGTGGGCGTAACCGACTACGATATTGTTATTTGCACTATGTCCCGCTGGGATGGCGAAGTGTCATCCGCTATTTTCTCGCTGGCTAAAGAGCTGGCGCTGCGGCGACGCGTTTACTATTGGGATCATCCTTTTTCGGTTAAGGACCTGGTTCAAAACTGGAGCAGCCCCATGCTGGCCTCCCGCAAAACAAATTTGCTCCGGGGGAAGTTACTGGTGCGTTCTGTACCCGGCACTCCTGCGGGATTTTGTGCGGTTACGCCTCCCCTGACCTTGCCGATTAACTTTTTGCCGGCCGGATGGCTGTATGAAGCCGGTTCTGCCTGGAACGACCGGGTGTTAAACCGCGCGTTGAATCAGCTTTTAGCTTCAGAAAACATCAGTCGCTTCGTGTTTCTGAACTCCTTCGACCCGTTTTTTTTCAGAAAGCTTGAAGTTAACCCGCAAGCGTTGTTGCGCATTTACCAGAGCCGCGATGACATCAGCCAAGAGCCCTACATCGCCAGGCATGGCCGGTACCTGGAGCGGGAACAACTGGATCGGGCCGAATTGCGGCTGGCTACCTCGCAAGGCTTGCGCCACCTGTTGCACCGGTCAAGTGCCCCTGTTCATCGGCTGGCTAATGGCGCGGACACTGCGCTGTTTAGTCAGGCCTTGAACCCCGCCCCCCTCCCCCCCGACTGGCCGTCCGGTGCAATCGGAAAACCCGTGGTTGGCTACATCGGCAGTTTCAGCGCTTTGCGCCTGGATTACCCCCTGTTGCGGTTTGTGGTGAATAAGCACCCGGACAAGGCATTCGTCTTCCTGGGCAGCGGCAATTTTGAAGACCAGGAACTTGCCGCCCTTCCAAACGTACACCTCATCGGTCCTCGACCACTGGTATCTTTACCGGATTACTTGCGCGGGATGGACGCAACCTTGATCCCATTTCTCTGCAATACCCTGACCAGCAGCATCTATCCCTTGAAAATCAACGAATACCTCGCTGCGGGTAAACCCGTCATTTCGACCAATTTTTCTGCCGATGTGCGGGAATTCGCTCCTGTTGTGCACTTAGCCGACTCAGCGGAGTCTTTCTCCGCAGGGCTAAGCAAAGCGCTTGAAGCCGACAGCGCGGGACAGCGCCAAGCGCGATGTGCCACGGCTGCCAAGAACTCCTGGACCGAGCGCGCGGCAACTTTTGAACGCCTTGTAGAAGAGACCTTGGCCAAATCTGCTGCATGGGCGCATTAACCGACCGCATACAGGCCAATCCCGGGCTAAAAAAATGGTTGCACTGGATGATGGTGCCCCGTGGACAGGCCCGACCCAGGCTCTGGGTCAGCTTGCTGCTCAATCCGTTTAAACACGAGCGGGGCCAAGGCTCGCGCATTTGCCGCCGAACGCGTTTGGACGTTTTGCCGTTCCGTCCGTTCCGTCTGGGTGCCGGTTCCACCATTGAAGATTTTGCTACGGTCAACAACGGCGTAGGGGCGGTGCTAATCGGGGATCGTACCCGGATTGGAATTGGCTGTGTGCTCATCGGGCCGGTTACCATCGGTTCAGATGTGATGCTGGCCCAAAACATCGTTTGCTCAGGCCTGAACCACGGTTATACGGACATCAATACCCCCATTGCGGACCAGCCCGTGAGCACAGCAGAAATTGTCATTGAGGACGAAGTTTGGATCGGCGCTAATGCTGTGATTACGGCTGGCGTCCGTGTTGGAAAACACAGTGTGGTGGGGGGGGGCAGCGTCGTTACCCGCGATGTGCCGCCCTATTGCGTCGTGGGCGGAAATCCAGCGCGCATCCTACGCCGTTACGATGAAAAAAGTGCAACCTGGGTCAGGACGAGTGCTTAAGTCAACACCGCATCATGTTACCAAGAAGCAAAGACAAAGCGGGGCAAAAACGCCCGGAACTCACGCAACTGGAGCGCGTGGGCCAAGCACTGTTAATCTTTCTGACTGGCGGGCTTTTGATCTTTATCTACCTTTGGATCGTCGTATTGGCGTAACGATAGCGCTCAAACCAGAGATACTGTTTCTTATGCATATAGTTTTCTATGCGAATTACGATCGGCAATAATAACCAGCAACCAAGCCAGCGTCAGAGTTTCTTTAAACGCCATGTAGTTTTAGAGAAATTTCTGACCATCCCCGGAGCGATTATGCTTGCTCTGGCAGGGTTGTTGTTCAGTCTCATCATTGCCAGCTATGGCAGCACGGTGGGCGTTATCCTGATGGGTGCCATCATCGGGATTCCGGTAGTGGCTGCGTGCATGATTGATATGCGATTTGGGGTAATGTTTTTGGTGGTGGTTTCCTACTTTTTGTTGGAATTGAAGAAAGTTGTGGATGTGCCATTCGGGATTTTTCTCGATGCGGGAATTCTGCTTTTGTTCATCGCTATGTTGTTCCGGCAGGCCGAGGAACACGACTGGCGTTTTGCTGACAACCCCATTTCCTGGTGGGTGCTTGCCTGGATCTTTCTCAATATCCTCCAAGTTATCAACCCTGTTGCGGAATCCCGCGAAGCCTGGATGTACACCGTTCGCGGCATGGCAGGAACCATCGTCTTTTTTTACGTCATCCTCTATACGCTCAGCGATTACGCTTACATCATTCGCCTGTTGAAACTTGTCATTGGATTGAGTTTTCTGGTGGGTCTGTTTTCCTTTTACCAGGAGTACTTTGGTCTCCCGCCCTGGGAACAGCGGTGGATGATGAGCGATATTGAACGGTATAAACTGATCTACCAAGGCGGCAGAATCCGTTTGTTCTCCTTTTTATCCGATCCCACCACTTTTGGCATCATGATGGCCTATATGGTGGTGCTCTGCTTTTCCCTGTTTTTTGGACCTTGGAAACGCCGTACTAAAGTGCTGTTAATAATTGGCGGATTTGTGATGCTCCTGGGTTGCTTTTGGTCAGGAACTCGCACTGCTTACATCGTCATTCCCGCAGGCATCTTTTTTGTTACGCTAATGGCCATCACCAAACGGCAATGGAACCTGGTTGTTTTCTCCGGGGTCATGATGACCGGGGGAATTTTTCTGACCCAAATCCCTACGAGCAATAATACACTTTATCGTTTTCAAACTGCGTTCAACCCTTCAGAAGACCGCTCTTACCAAGTGCGGCTCAATACGCAGGCGCGGATCAAAAGCATTGTGCAGCAGCACCCTTTTGGCGGTGGCCTGGGCAGTTGCGGCGCCTGGGGAAAGCGTTTTTCCCCCTACACGGTTTTTGCTGAAATAGAGCCGGACTCCGGTTATGTGCGCGTAGCCGTGGAACTGGGCTGGGTGGGTCTGATCATTTACATGGGTTTACTTTTTACGGCCATGGCTGTCAGCATCCAGAATTTTATGCGCTGCCGGGACCCAGGCATCGTAAATCTCTACATGGGTTTAACCGGTGTTATTTTTGCGTTGATCGTGGCCAATTACGGACAAGAGGCCATTGTTCTGCTGCCCAACAGCATTGTTTTTTACATTGTGCTGGCTGTAGTGGTTCGGTTGAAAGATTTTGATCCACAGTATATTCGCAACAATTGATGGCTTCCCGTTTCCACGTTCCCGTCTGGGTTGGCGAATGCCAAGGCCCCTTCGACCCGCAAAATGAACGCTGCCGGCAGCGCATGGAGGGTATACGCCTTCGGATGGAGCGGTTTCGAGATACCGACCCGGAGGTTTGCATCGTAATCCCTGCCTATAATGAGGAAGCCGACTTACTCAACACACTGGACACGTTGAGCAAGCAGGAGACCCAATACCACACAAGGATTCTAGTGGTGAACAATAACTCCACTGACCGCACGCAAGAAATCCTTGATCGATGCGGGGTGATCTCGCTCTTTGAGCCCAGACAAGGCATTTCTTTTACCCGGCAAACCGGGTTAGAGCATGCCCTAGGCTCATTCTACCTGAGTGCCGACGCCGATTCGCTCTACCCTTCAGGTTGGTTGAATGCCCATGTAGAAGCCTTAAACCTTCCCGGTGTAGCGTGTTCCTATGGCCAGCATTCCTTTTTGCCCGAAGCTGGCGAGAGCAGATTCTGGCTGGCGAGCTATGAACTGGTGGCAGAATGGTATTTCAATTACCGAAGGCTACGCGCCAAAGAATACCTAAATGTTCTTGGCTTTAACTTCGCCGTTCGCCGGCAGGACGCCATCCAGGCTGGTGGCTTTAACACCAACAGGCAGCGCTGGCAAGACGGCTGGATGGCTATGCAAATGCAGAAAATGGGACGGTTGCACAAAGTGGCTAGTTCCCATGGAAGGGTATGGACCTCTTCGCGTAGGTTGAAGGCCGATGGAAGCCTTTTTCAGGCTTTTTCCACACGATTGGGCATCCATTTTGCCAAGCTCTACCGGTACCAAAAACAGGCAAAAAGCCAGGTTGCTTCTAAAAGCTCGACCAAGGCTTGAGGTCGCAAAGCCAACTTTTTATCCATTTATTCGAATAACGTCCTATGAACCGCATTCTCCTCGTTGCCCTCTTGTTGGGTGGAACGTTAATTGTTTCTTCCCAGCCCGTAGACTACAACAAAATCATTCCACCGCCGGAAGCCACGGACGTTACATTGCCCGAACGCTTAGTGCAGTTAGCCTGGCAAAATTATGCGGTTAACCGGGCTTTTGACCTGGATGTGGAAAGCGCGGAGGCATCCATTCGACTGGCCAAACTGGGTTGGTGGGAATTGATCTCGATGCAACTTAACATCAACTCAAGAACTATTGGCAGCATTGGTGAGTTTCAAGCCCCTGAAGGTGATAACCAATTCTTTCCGTGGTACAACGTCGGGATTAGTTTGAGCCCGAGCAAATTCTTTACCATTCCCGCCAAGGTCAAAATTGCGGAGTTTGATTACGAGAAAAGTGGCCAGGCGCTGAATGCCCAAAAACTGAAGCTGCGAGCGGAAACCCTAACGCGCTACGAGATCTACAAGCACAACCTGGAAACGATTAAAATGGTCAGCGAGAATTTTGAAATCTCCAATTCCACGTTCGTATTGATTCGTGAAAAGTTCAACAAAGGCGAGGCTACCCTAACTGATTTCAATGCCGCTAATTCGGCCAGAATTGGTTCACTCACCGGCAAACTTGGCGCTGAGTTACAATTTAATCTTGCCAAAATCAGCCTGGAAGAGCTCGTTGGGATGAAACTGGAAGAGGTGGTGCGCTAAGAGCGCCGTTTTGAACCAAGCTGCTTCACTGCATGTGGAACAGCCTCCTTTGCTGCCCTGATCTTCTATGCCTTCCGAAGTTTTACCGCGCGTGGGAGCTTACTCAGCGTTGCTTTCGCTTTCGCCCTCTACTTCATCCAGTCGCATGGCCCGGCGTTTTTCCGTGACCAGGAAGTCCTGACGGGCATTGCCCAGCCGCGAGAGTGAGCGCAACTGGTTCCAGGCAAATAGGGGTAATCCTGAAAGTGTTTGCCAAACCACTGGTGGTGCCTTGGCCAGATAGAGACTCCAGGCGATGTTACTCACATACAGCATCCCCGCCAGTAACAAGGCCAAACTCAAGGCGGTGTTGAACCAGAGGTTTACGACCACCAAAATTGCCGCACCGAGTCCCAAAAGAAAAACCGGGGGAATTAGCGTGTAGCACCCGAACAACAGGGCGTTCCAATCCGCGCGGGTCAGGCCTCGCAGCAAGGCGGCCAGAGCATATCGAATGTTTTCGAAATACGAATAGGTCCAGCGCGTGCGCTGACGCTCCACTTGTGCAGCCGTTTCTACTTTTTCGTCGTACAGCACTGCATCCCAGCGGAAAGGAATCCGAAGCCCCTGCCCCACTAGAAAATTCTGAAGAATTTTGTCTTCGGCGGGAATCACGTGCCCTTTTGACAAAGGGTTTGCGATGCGCGAACTAGCCAGGTAGGCATCAAAAACCAAAGTATTGACCGCCATGCCGGAACCGGCAATCGTAGCCGAAGAGCCCAGACGCGTGGGGACCTCCCGCTCAATGAAGTTTTTGTACAATTCTCCAGTGGCATCGGCTACGGCAAGGGAGCTGTCCAGGTTTTTAGCGGCCCGGCGACCCTGCACCGCAAAAAATCCCGCGCGCAGCACCTCATCCAGCTTGGTCAGAAAATCAGGCGTGGCCAGGTTATCCGGATCAAACACCACGATAGCATCGTGTGAGGTCAGAAAACGATCGCGGGCGTATTTGAGCGAACGCACTTTAGACCCTAAGGGTTGCTCGGGGCGAAAGAGGGTAAACCGGGGGTCGTGGAGCACATCGTACCAGTCAGACCCTGGGTTTGGGCAATCATCAGCTACCAAGTAGATGCGGTACGAGGGATGCTGCTGATTCAGGAGCGATTCCACCAGCGGAAGCGCCGAATCAATTTCTTTATACGCGGTAATAATGCAGGCCAGATGACCCGGCTTGACTTTGGGGCTTGGCCAGCGCACGCTCCGGAAAACAGCCAAGGTGTTCATGACCATCGGAAACAACAGCCAAAACAGCCACAGCAAACTAAGGGCAGCCACGGCGATGCCGGCTGTACCAGAAAAAGGCGCTGTAAAGGCAAAAAGTAGCGGAGTCATCAAAGCCAAGTATGCAAACTTATTAAGATTAAGGAGCGTGACAAAGATAAGATGTCCGGCGGGCTGCGTATTTAGGCCGCCCTGCAGGACATCGTTTGATGGGTAAAACTCGCGATGAGTTCCCTGTTTTGAAGACCAGCCACCCAAAGGTGACCGGCCTTCCTCCCTGTAAGCAAGTATCCTCCCTTGTTGGCTCGCCTACCTCCTATGATTGCTAAAATCCCCCGGTGTTCCTCCCAGAACGGCTCGCTTGCCCGGGCTACAGAACCAACCGGGGAACCCCGGAATGCTCTGTGGCAGTTGACATGGGCCGGATATGCCAGGCCAATGCGCGGTAAAATGCTTTCAGGTGGTCTCGCTGGCCGCGCGCCAGGAGCCGTGTCGTGTGCACGGGGATGACCACCCCGGCGAAATAGGCCAAAAAGATGAGCAACGACCACCACGTAGCATGCCTGCGCATAAACAGGATGCGGTTGCGGGTCATGTAGTAGGTTTTCAAGGCACTGAGTTTGCCTACACTTAGCGATTCCTTGTGAAAGACAACCGCCCTCGGCTCCAGGTCAATCCGGTATCCCGCCTCGCGGATACTCGCGGACCAATCCAATTCTTCGTAATAAAGGAAGTACTCTTCAGGCATGAACCCCACTTTCTCTACCACTTCCCTGCTGGTAAACATGGCCGCCCCATGGGCAAACCAAGTGCTGGATGGTTGAGCGTATTGGCCGCGGTCCACTTCAAATTGCCCAAGTGTTCTGTTGCGCGCTGTCATGGGATTCATGCGGGTATACCCGGCATATTGAATCAGGTCGGGACGTTCAAAGTAGCGAATAAGCGGACAGACCATGCCAATGCCCGGATCGCTTTGGAAGTGCCGGAGCAGCGTATGAATCATGTCCGGCGTCAACTCGGTGTCGTTGTTGACCAGCAGGAAATAATCGCCGCGCGCCGCCCGGAGACCGACATTGTTTCCCCCGGAAAACCCAAGATTGCGCCCGGTTTCCAGGTAGCGAACCTCTGGATAGTTTTCCTGGATCAGGCGTGCAGGTGGCTCCGAAGAGCCGTTGTCCACTACGATAACCTCGCAATGCGGGTAAAACTGCCTCCGGACAGAATCCAGAAAGTCTGCCGTGACGGCTGCCTGATTAAAGTTGACCGTAATGATGGAGACTACGGGCCGTTCCATCCGGGTAGTATTTTTCATGCGCAAGAGGGAACGATCGACTCAGACGCTGGTCTGCTGCAACAGTGCCGGAATGGTTTTAAAGATGATTTTAAAATCATACCACAACGAGTAGTTCTGCGCATATTCAATGTCCAGTTGGATGCGTTCCGAAATGGACATGTCGTTTCCACCGCGCTTAGTTACCTGCCATAAGCCTGTGATGCCCGCCGGGGCCAAAAAACGACCGGCGCTGTGATCTGTGGTGAGCATTTCAGCTTCGTACAAGGGCAATGGACGGTTGCCCACGATGGACATATCGCCTTTGAGTACATTGAACAATTGCGGCAATTCGTCTAAAGAAGTATTGCGCAAAATGCGGCCAATGCGGGTAATGCGAGGGTCGTTTTCAATTTTGACGAACACCGATTCCTCGCCAGCTCCGTACTGATTGCTGGTCTCCGACAATTCCTTGAGCTGCTTGTCAGCGCCACTGCCCATGGAGCGAAACTTGTAAAAGGGAAAGATGTCATACCCTGAACCGGCGCGCTCTGCGACGTAGAAGATCGAGCCTTTGGATTCCAACTTGATCAGTAGAGCAATTAGCAACAGCAGCGGGCTGAGCACCAGCAACAAACCGGCCGACACCATGATGTCAAACACGCGTTTGTCAGACGGAATGCGCCCATCAAAACGCGAGGCTGCTGCGGGATTGCCCAGGCTGAGTTCGCGCTTGAATCCCCGAAGGAACTCGATGCGGCGAAACACATCCTGCCAGTCAAACGGCGAGCGGTACACGTCGTCAACCCCCATTTCCAGAGCAGTGCGGTAGTCCATGCTGCGTCCGCTCAGACAAATCAGGATGAATGGAACCCGGCGCAAGACTGGGTTTTCGTGGATCATCTCGGCCAGAGCCAGGTCAGCCTGGCGGTTCCATTCCACCTCGCAAACAATGGCAAAGGGCAATTCATGCGCCGCTGCTTTTTCTAACCAGTAACGCGCTTGCATGTAGCTTTCTACACACTTCAGCTCCAATCCTCTCTCTTTAATTTGCACTTTTGGTGCAGCTGCCTCAGGTCCGACGAAGAGCAGGGTGCGGTCCATCGCCACAGCGGGACTCGCTCCTTGCCGTCCACCGGTGCTTAAGTCGGCCAGGGTTTCTGGCGTATAGTCCATGTTGTTTGTTGGTTTCATGTTGTTGATGTGTTGCGCTGGATAAATCAGCGAATAACTTCAAGTCGGGATACAGCGGAGTGCGCAGCCTGGCGCATTTCCACGAAATAGAGTCCATTTTGTAGGTTGCCCGTTTGCAGGGTAACCGTGTTCTGACCGGCAACCATTTCAACCTCCAGGCTCAAGACCGTGCGGCCAGCCAAATCGGTGATGGTCAACACAGCCGGTCCATCCTGAGCAGCGCCCACCTGAACCATAACAAAATCTATGGCAGGGTTGGGGGAAAGGCTCAGTTTATTCAAGCCAGTTGCATCGGCAATTCCTTCACCCGTTTTGGCCACCAACGTGGTGAACGAACCAATCGGTGAAAAGTCTGACGTGTCGCCGGGGCAGGCTGCCCGAATTTTGTATTCGTACGTGGTGCCGGGGGTTAAGGCACCCACTAAACGGTTGCTGGATAAGGTGATGATAAAGCGAAAATTAGTCGTCCCGGCGCGACGGCCCGACAATTGGTAGCGGGTTGCTCCCGGCACATCGTCCCAATCAAGTTGAGCCTTGTTGGAGAGCACGGCAACTACCACGTTTGAGGGGACTGCACAAACCGGAGCCGGCGTGCAATCTTCTGGTGCCGTCCAGGCGCTATTGAGCGTATAGACACAAAGGCTGTCAAGACTGTAGGCTACAGAGAGGTTTACGGGAAGCCCGTTGCTGGGCAGGTTTACTAATACCACCGTCTGTGGGCTGCTGGCCACGGCATAGGACTGACCATTGACCACCACCAGACCCGAAACCGGAGCATTGCCGGCGTAGATAGTCAGCGTCTGGCTGTAGGTAATGAAAACGGGGTTACAAGCGCTTTGCGCACCAATAACGACAGAGTCTATGGTGCAAAGCACGGGTTCAACAATGGCCGGACGCACCTGGATGGCACTAAGTTTTGCACGGTTGATGCTGGCCAGGAACGATAGGTTCAATACTTCGTCGGTTAATGTAATCGGGAAAGTCATCACCAATGCAGTAGAATGGCTTACAGTGTTGAATATGTCCAGGTTGTCAATAACCTGAACGCCCTCGATGCTTCCATCAAACACGCGGCGGTTAGGTCCGGCAAGCCCGCCGCCGGCAGCTCCGAAGAAAATTTCGGCAAAGTGCAACACCACCTCATAATCACCATTCTGCATGGGAATGTTGTAAACCAGGTTGGTGTTGCTGCGCTCCGTGCGGTACAGCAGGTCATCGGTGGTTCCCAGAATATTCGGGATAGTATTGTTGGTGTAGGTGGTAGAGCCGACGCCACCAAAGTACTGGTCAGCCTGGTACTGGGTGCCGTCAACGGCCGTGTAGGCCGGACCGCCGCAATTGATGTTCACCTCCGTGATCAATTCTCCGCCACCCGTGGTGTCTTCGCCCACTTGCAGGATCAAAATGTTGCTCAGGTTCGAGGTCTTAATTCCCCCGTCAATAACGGCTACAAAATGGTTCAGCCCACCTTCGACATCGTTTACCGTGAGCGTAACCGGGATATTCACAAATCCTGACAGCCCAACGGTAGCATTGTATTCCGTGCGTTTGATGATGGAGTTTGATTCAAAGGGATCCACATCAAATCCGGAATTTCCGCGCAGGAACATACCGCCTTCTAACTGGACCAGACGAACAAAGGCACCAGCAGGGCCATGAACTCGAACGGTCTGGTTCAGATTCGTCACAAAGGAAGGGCTCGCCATTCCGCCATCAAAGCTTAGGCTGGGACCGGCAATGGTGTCTTCGTCAAAACGGTTTTTGGAACCCCCGAAAGACGCGGGGGTCATAAACAACTGACCGCCAATTTGAACGTCGTTGTCAAAGAGAATGTCCACTTTGGCGCCGATCAGTTCCAGACCGCAAACGCGGCTGGCACTGTTAGGGCCGGGTGAGTTTAGTCCTTTGATGCTGGTCGGGTCAATGTCTACCGAGAAGGTAAACACTTCCGTGGCATCAAAATCGCTGAAGTTGAGGATGAGCTTGTCGTAGCCGCCATCGTGGAGCCCGTCAAAGCTGTGCCCAAGGAAACCTGTGGCGGAATCACCCGAGTTTGCCGTCAGGTTTTTGAAGATGTTGTCGGCGGCGGTGCCGAACGGATCAAAGACCATATCAGGCTGGATCAGCGTAGAAAGATCTACGGTTACCTGGTCAATTTTGCCCCCGTTGATGGAGGTATTGGTCAGCGTATAGGAGCCATTGTTGCTGGCGTCGCTGGTCAGGAAATTGCCGGCGAAAACGTTTAGCGTTGCACTGGGTTTGGGCCCAAGCGGTTCAACGATGATGTAATCCCAGGTGGCCGGGAATTCAGGACCGGGACCATTGCTGGTGCCAATGATACCGACGGCCATGATGCTGTTAATCCAGCTCAACGGGAAGTTGCGCGCGCCCCCCACAGCGGTGGGGAAGCCTCCATTGACGGAGTAAAATGGCTGCACGGTGCCGGCAATTGGATCCACGTTCAGGAAAAGGTCCACATAGGTGGCGCCAATCACAGAAGCGGCATAAAGGTTGTTGGTAACAGATGCTGCTTCTTCCTGGAGGTATTCAACGCCGCCAGCGCCGCCCTTGGAATGAACCACCAGTTTGATGTAATTGTCCATGTCGCCGGTTCCGAAGAACATGCCCATGTTTTGGAAGTCAACGGGGGAAGCGCCGCCGAAAGGACTGCGAATTCTGGTCTGAATGACAAAGGGACGAGTAACCGTATCCACATTCACACCAAACTGAAAGGCGTTGTCCTGCGTGTTCAGTGTGCTAAAAGCCGTGCCTTCCGTCATGGCATCGATGGTGAACAAACCAGCCGTTCCACCAGCGGTGATGTCAACAGGATCGTATTGGTTGATGTAATCGGAATTGCCGTTGTTCATCATCCCGGTAAAGCCCAGGTCGAAGAAACCACCGCGGCTTGGGTCGCCGGGTTCCCATTCGTAGTCCACAGGCAGAAAGGTGCTTGCGCCGTTGGTAGCATCCAGGGCAAACTTGTCCGCGATGTCCAGAATGCCATCGTTGTCATCGTCCGGGTCATTCAAATCCGATACAAAGTCGCCATCCCAGTCGCTGGGCTTGTCCGCTGCGGAGCAGGGATTCGTCAGATTGTCCAGTTCGTCGCCGTTGGTATAGCCATCACTGTCCGCATCTAAAAGCGGATTGCCGAATTCACAAGGAGAGCCGGAGCCGCCATCGTAATCGCTGGGTTCAAAAACCGTCACTGGGGCTGCACCAAAGATGTTGGCTGACCAGATGGTGCCGGGGAACAATCCATCATCACCGATGGCAATTACGTCCAGCGGCACGGAACCAAAACCGGAAAACAACGTGCTTTTGCCCAAGGCACCGAGCCCGTCGCCCGTCTCGTTCAATTCCACCTGAATGATTTTTCCATCAAAGGTTGCTGCCAGAATAAATCCGGTCATTGCCCCTTCAAAGTTGGAGGCCGTGTATTCGCTGATACCGTTGGTGGACGCAGCGTGAAGCACAATAGCATCGTTCTCCACTTTAGGGATAAGGTAGGTACATTCAATCGGATTCTCCAAGCTTACCGGCACCGGGCTCTGTGGGTTGCTGGCGTTGAAGGTGTTGCTGCGGTTGGCGCGGGTCAGGTTGGGGTGACCACCGTAGTAACCAGCCGAAGGGATAAAGTGCAACCCGTCGGTATACGTAGGGCCCCCTTCAACCTGAACATCCGCACATGTTGCTGGAGGTCCGCCCCAATTGGCGTTGGGACCGTTGTCCCAGGAATACAGGCGTCCCTGCTGGTTGATTAAAATGTCGTAAGGGTTGCGGAACCCTGAAGCATACACCTGCACAGGACCACCCACTTCCAGCTTCGCCTGGTTTTTGCCATCGTTCCCGCCAAAGGGGTCGTTGAAATCAGCAGCACCGGCGCGATCTTCATCGTTCAGTGTAGGCAGGTCGTAAGGGAAGCTGGAAATAGCGTTTAAGTCCACGGAGAGAATTGCAGCGGAATAGGCGTATTCCGGTGCCAACGCGAAGTTGTTGGAACGGGCTCCCATGTTGGTGTTTCCGCCGGCACAGACGTACAGGATGTTGGCAACGGTGTCCAGAACCAGACCATTCAACGAATGGTTTTCTTCAGAACGGGGCAGTCCGCGCACAAGATCCTGGCGAACCCACGAACTACCGTTCCAGGTGAGCGTGGAGATAATGCCGGAGTTGGTGTCCAGGTCCGTATCGGTACCGAGCGGGCCGGCACCAATGCGCGGATCGCTGGAGGTAACCCAGATCACTGGATTGCTGGCAGTTCCACCCAACATGATGCCCGTAATCTGGCGGTAGTTCACCGAAGGATTCGGTGTTCCATTGTCGTTGTGGTTGGGAATGTTGTTAACCTCCAAAATCGTCTCCACTGAAGTGACGATGTAGCTGTTGGCCGCGAGGCGCACAATGGTGTACGCTTTAATGATGCCGTCCTGTTGGGCGACATACAGACGGTTATCCAGGCCAAATTGAAGGGAGGTTGCCAGATAAGAACTGGCGCCAGACAAATTGCTGACCCCGAAGCCGACCGGGGATTGGGCAGTTGCCGGAATGGCAAGGGAGCAGATTAAGATCAAAGGCAACAGGCGATTCCTGATCTGCCGGGTAAAAATGGAACTCATTGTTGGAAAATTGCTTCGGTTACGCGGTTGTTGCATGTTGAGTTTGCCCTCCCTAAGCTTGCTCTCTATGCTGTGGAAATGGTTGCAAATCTCCTTTCCCTGATTGTCTCTGGCCGTCTCTCT
>CAYSDI010000001.1:40894-50846 GCA_964429745.1 uncultured Chitinophagales bacterium
CTCTGGCCGTCTCTCTCTGGCTGATTGTTAAAATTTCCTGCGTAATCCTCCCTTGCTAACTTTGTTTTTTGGGGGTGAATCGGGAAAATTCCCGGTCAAAACCAAAATCTAAATTAAATAACCCTGTCACTTTTTCAAAAATCCGACCAGTTTTTAAACGTTTTTTCGGTGGGTTCCTGATTCACCCGATTTGCCGAAACATCCGTCGCAAAAACCGTTCTTACCTCAAGTTCCGTCGTCTGGTCAGGAAGCGCAAGAGCAGGGGCAAGAAAACGTTAAAAAAAAAGTTTACGTATTGATTGTCAACTCTTTAAGAATGATAAATGAGCACTATCTTTAAGTAAAATCAGGTAATTTGAGCTGCAGCTTTACCGTGGGCTCCAAACCCCATTCTAAATTGTGCCGTCACAAAGCATCCAAGAAGCGGGTAGTAAACACGGGCAGAGCTTGCCTTGGCAAGTTCCTGACAACCAGGCAATAAGGTCAGAACACAAAACAATACTTTATGGTATGTAAGCCATCATCAAGCTAAGGGAATGACATAGCAGATAATTACACCGTATAGAATACTACAAATGAACCGATTAACAGAAGTCAGAGCTGAAGTTTCTATACCCATCAGTAGATTTTGCCTGATTACAGGCACCGGGAAGTCGCACCAATCGGTTGTGGCTACCTCTTTTATCCATTCAAGCCTCTTTCCTTTAACAAGAACCATCGTCCCCCCCCGCCCCGGTAACACAACGGTTACTTTATGGCCAAACAGTGTGCAAAAAACTGCACCCCCTTAGCTCAAGTAACCTGTAAACGCTATATTAGAGTTCTGATTAGTGTAGTTTTAACACTAAGTAAACGCACCTTTGCACGATCTTCTTCCGGTTGCTGTTCTCAAACCCCCACCTACCCATGAACCGTTTTTCGCCCCTTGCCTGGATGATGCTGTTGGCTGTAACTGCCACCGCTCAGGTGGTCTGGACCGATCCTCTCCTGCCCACGCAAACTTCAACCGTTACGGTGTACTACGACGCCAGCCAGGGCAACGCGGCATTGGCCGGTACCAGCGGCACTGTCTACGCACATACGGGGGTCATTACCGACAAATCCACCAGCCTGGCTGACTGGAAGTTTGTTCAGGGAACGTGGGGCACAGCGGATCCCGAAGTAGCGATGACCTCGCTGGGGGGCAACCTGTACAGCTTAACGTACAACATCAACACTTTCTATGGCGTACCAGCCACCGATACCGTTTTCCTGTTGTCATTTGTGTTCCGCAATTCAGACGGCTCCACTGTGGGCCGCGACGCCGATGGCGGTGATTTGTACACCCCCGTTTTCAGAAACGAACTCAGCGTGAGCATCGTTGACCCAAGTGGCGAGCTGACCATCCTGGAACCAGCTACTGATCTGAATGTCCGTGTCGCAGGCCTGCTGGCTGACTCGCTCTTTCTATACGACAACGGTGTGCTCCAGGTGGCTACCGCAGACCTTGACTTCAGCACCACTATCACGCCTGCCTCCACGGGCTTGCATGAGTTGCGTGCAGTCGCCAAATCCGGGACCGCTCAGGTTGAGCAAATCAAAAGCTACTTTGTGCGCCCGCCCTTAACTGTGGCGTCTGTGCCCGCCGGAGTGGACCACGGACTAAACATTATTGATGACAGCACCGTAACATTTGTTCTGTTTGCTCCTGATAAAGACTACGTTTTCACCCTTGGCGATTGGAACGACTGGCTCCCTGGCCCGGACGGCTACATGAACCTGGACCCCGATGGCGAAACCTGGTGGATCACCGCCACCGGTCTGGACCCGGACGCCTGGCATACCTACCAATACTTTATTGATGGCAGTATTCAGGTAGCGGACTATATGTCGGAATTAGTGTTAGACCCGGGCAACGACGGAAGCGTTTCAGCCGAAACTTTCCCTGACAAGCCCGCCTATCCTGACGGGGGAAGTGGTTACGTTTCCGCCTTCCGCATTCGGGAAACTCCCTACATCTGGACGGTCACCGACTTCGCAAAACCGGCCATCTCCGACCTAGTGGTTTATGAACTCCTGGTTCGCGACTTTTTAAGCACGCGCAACTACCAAACCCTGCTTGACACCCTGCCCTACCTGCAGCGTCTCGGTATTAACGCCATCGAATTCATGCCCCTGGGCGAATTTGAAGGCAACGAAAGCTGGGGCTACAACCCCTCGTTCCACGGCGCCTTGGACAAATTCTACGGCACCAAAAATGCGCTCAAAGAACTCATTGACACCTGCCACGCCCGCGGTATCGCAGTGATCCTGGACATGGTGCTCAACCACGCCTTTGGCCAAAGCCCGATGGTGCGTATGTATTTCGAAGGGGATGGGCCGGCGCTGAGCAGCCCTTGGTTAAACCCAATCGCTAAGCACGATTTCAACGTGGGCTATGATTACAACCACGAAAGCCAGGCCACCAGAAAGTACACCAAAGACATCCTGCGCCGCTGGATTGAAGAGTACAAATTCGATGGTTACCGCATGGACCTATCCAAAGGCTTTACGCAAAACAACACGCTGGGCAATATTGCTGCCTGGGGCGCTTACGATGCCAGCCGCGTGGCCATCTGGAAAGAATACGCCGATTACCTCTGGTCTGTTGACGACGACGCCTACCTGATTCTGGAGCACTTCGCAGACAACACCGAAGAGCGCGAATTGGCTAACTACGGCATGATGTTCTGGGGCAACATCAACCACGATTACCGCAACCTGGCCAAGGGAACCGGCAGCAGCAACATCAGTTGGGGCGTATACACCTCTCGCGGTTGGGATGACCCCAACCTGCTGAGCTACATGGAGAGCCATGACGAAGAGCGAATGATGTACACCACGCTAAAAGAAGGAAACACCAGCGAATCCCCCGAGTACAACGTCCGCGACTTTAACACGGCGCTGTTTCGCAGCGAGTTAGCTGCCGCCGTGTTCTTCCCCATTCCCGGACCTAAAATGATCTGGCAGTTCGGCGAACTCGGCTACGACTATTCCATTGACTTCAACGGTCGCGTGGGCAACAAGCCTGTCCGTTGGGACTATTACAACGAAGGCCCACGCCTTCGCCTTTACCAGGTATACAGCGCGCTGATCAACCTTCGCCGCAATTTCCCCGAAGTGTTCCGCACCACGGACTTCACAGCATCGGTTTCCGGCATTGTCAAAATCATTCGACTGCGCCACCCGGACATGAATGTGATCTCGTTGGGCAACGTCGCTGTAATTAGCCGTGACGCTGTCCCAGGGTTTGGAAACACCGGCTGGTGGTACGAATACTTCACGGGCGATTCCCTCAACGTTACCGACCTGGGGGCCAGCATTTCGTTGGAAGCTGGCGAATACCGGTTGTACACCGATGTGCGTCTGGCTACACCAGACATTATTGCCGGTGTGGATGAAGTGCCCGGTCCTCTTGGCTGGACCGAACTCTTCCCCAACCCCGCAGCCGCCGGCTCGCAAATTGCCGTGTTGTTTGAATTGGGAACAGCCGCCGATGTTACCGCGCGAATCACCGATTTGAACGGCAGACTGCACAGCGTTGAGCGCTTTGGCCAACTGCCTGCCGGACGCCGCGGTCAAACGCTCCGAATGCCGGCTGTGCCTGGTATCTACCTGGTAGAACTCGAAGCCGGGGGTGAGCGAACGGTGAACCGCGTGGTCGTTCAGTAACCTCGCGCAAACAGCTACTTCAGCACCAGTTTTACAGACGTCACTCCGGTGCCGCAGCGGCCGCTAAGCAAATAAACGCCAGTGGGAATGCCCCCTAGCTCAAGCCAACCACCGTCGGATAAAACCGACGGAAACTCGCGCCATAGCCTGCCATCCATTCCCCGGATAACCCAGGTTGTGCAGAGATTGGGGCCTAAATAAACACGATCGCGGGCCGGATTTGGAAAGACCAGCAAAGACTCTGCGTGGGCCAGCTCCAAGCCTGTCAGCACGTTTGACCAGCCGGGCGTGGGTTCAACCAGGGCTTCGAGTTCCCCCGCCCCATCCGGCAACAAGCCCGAAGAAACATCCGGAGTCTGCGGACCATAAGCCAGCACGTGAATCGGCCGCAGCCGATCCGTTTCAGACGCGTAAACACCCACCGTGCCCCCTGAGGCGTCCAGTTTAAAATTGGTGTGGTTCGGACCCGAGTCCTCCCGGTCATCCGCCCAAAACCAGGCAAACTCCCCGGGGCCTAAGGTCATGTCCGGCATTCGCCATTGCGACGGATAGCGCGCATCGTCGCTTAGGTATTTGTCACCAAGGTAAATCGGCGAGTTGCTGCCGTTGTAGATTTCCAGCCAATCGGAATACGCGCCGCTTTCATCGGCCATGTAGCTGTTGTTGGCCGTCATAAACTCATTCAAATACAGGGGAAGGGCGGTCTCGTCAATGCGCCAGGACACGGCATCGCAGGGAAGCTTCGCGGTCTGATCATCCGCGTCGAAGGCGTGGACGCGAAAGGCCCATTCCCCCGCTATGGTTAGCGGATCCAACACCGCTCCGTAAATCCGGTCGCCGGCCAGTCCGTCCCCGTGCAACCCATCGTCGCGCATTTGCACGGAATCCGCCACGCCGTCTACCTCGTAGACCAGCCAGACGTCCATCCCTGGTGCGTCGTCTTCGGCAAAGACCGTCACCACCGGCTCCTGTCCAAGAACGGGATAATTGTGCCGCACGTGATTGAGCACGGGGCTTACCGTGTAAGCCTCCAACTGCGCCAAAGCATTGCTAATGCGGACCTGCACAAACTCCTTTAACCCGTAGTCCACATGCCCACCCAAAGACTCGGTGTACGAATCGTGAAAATCATCGATAGAAAAACCGTGATCGAAAGTCCGATAGGGATCGGCCTCTGCTGCGGGCGTGATGCGGTCTTTTAACACGTCTGTCCGGGCAGAGTACGCGGGGTCAGCCATGAGCGACGTGGCCAGCCGGTCAATGTACCAACTGAACCGGTCCCGATAAAGCGGATTGGCCACCAAACGCTCGTACAAAGGCCGGTCATCGCCTGTGCGTGCCCATTCATAGATGTCCCTGGTGCCCCAATCGCGGTCAACCCAGTCTATTCCGTAGGTGTTGTCTGTGTCGTAAATCACGTATTCGAAGCGGTCCGAAATAGGATTGTGAAACAAATACAAATTATTTGTATTATAAATATATCCGTCCCAATTTCCGATCATCACATCAATGGCTGCCTGCCGCAGGTAATCATCTGCGTTGATCACTTCTTCCAGCGCACATGGCAGGTCTTCCTCTGAACTGTTGTTCAACACATCAATGAAATTGACCAGATCCGAAAAGGGCGGACGATCCCCGCCCTGGGTCCACTCGCAATAGTCGTAGTTTAAAGGGTCGCTTCCCTGCCACACCAGATCAACTGGATAGATGCACTTGTACATATTGCCCTGCTGGCTGCCAAAATGCGCCTTCGAAAAACGCTCGTCAATGTGTTCGACATTGATGTACAAGCCGTAGAAATCCCCGTTGATGTACACCTCGCAGTGGTTAGCCCGGGTAGCCTCAACGCCCAATTGCGGAATCAGGTCGCTGGCCAGTTTGGCGCGAATCACCGACGGGTCATTGGCCTGCCCGTTGAGGTTTAGCTTTTCCAGCCCATTCCACTTGCGGCCCACCTCAAACGTGTTAAACGAAACCTTGAAATTCTTTTTGGCCGCTCCCCGCGAGAAATTGCCGCGGCACCGAAATCCAATATTGGCCACAGAATCCCGGTAAGCCCCGCGTGTAAAAACAAAAGAAGCCCGGTAATGATCATCGCTCCAGGGGTCCTCATAGAGGGCTTCCAATGAATCCGGATCCAACGAAATATCAATCCGGGGAAGGGCCCCGTCGTCAAACACAACGCCTGCGGCAGGTTTTAAGCCTTGCGCGTTGAGCGAGGTGGCAAAACCTGGCAACAGCAGTAGCCCCAACAGAACAATCATTCCCCAGAGCCCGCGGCAGCGCTGTGTCGCCGCAGCTTCCTGCCTGCACACAGCGACTTGGAGCCTTGCAGGGGAGCGTTTCGTTTGCCCGTCTGCGTGGTTAGGTGTTGTGGCAAGGGGTTTGAACAAGTTATAAATGGTCATGTGCAAGGGCAGCGGCTCAGCATGTTGCCGGAAACATGTTACCGGAAACATGGTATCGGAAACATGGTATCGTAAGCATGGAATTGGAAGCCCGCTTTTGGATGCTGGTTCGAGGATTAATGAATAGGGGAATACACAAATCGTTTATGAAAGCGCTGACTTCCAAGGGTCCATTCCGCCAGGTACAACCCTGCTGGACAGGTAGAAGGAACCTCTATGGTTAGCGAGCCTGATTGGGAAGTTACGAATTGCTGCGCGTGCACTCGGCCGTCCATGCCGATTAAGCGCAAACGGGCATCCCCGGCGGGTAGCCCGGCCGTTGGCCAGTTGAGCGTCAGGTTTCCGCTTGTAGGATTCGGAGCCAGGGTCAGGCCGAGCCCTTGCCCGGAGAACGCCAGCCCTTCGCCCGTACCAGAGGTAGCAGTATCCACGAGGGGGATCAGCTCATCGGTCAGATCGCCCTGCACCCAAACGCCGAAAGAGCGCGCCGGCACTTCAAAGTACGCCTGGCTGGCCCCGTTTACGATGGCATAGGCATTGGACGATACGGCAAAAATGTCGGTCAGGGTATCGCCAATGGGCACCGCGCTGGTGTTGAGCGTGTGGTCCACGCGAAGCGTCTCGCCGGCAAAATTGATGACCACCACTACGCTGCGTCCGGAAGGCCCGCCGTGAAGCTGGTAAATCAGCGAGGTGTTGGCAAAACCACTCAGGTAATTGCCCGAGTAAAAGCTGCTAAAGCGGTTGAGGTAGTCCACAAACGGCGATCCGGCGATGTACTTGCGCTGCACGTCCATCAGGCCGTTGAGGCGAAAGCGCTGCTCGCCGCTTTGAAAGTAATCTGGATAAAACACGCAGGGCAAACCCACGCGGTTGTTGGTCAGGATGTAGGCGTAAGCCAGGTCTGGATCGCTGGCCACTTCCTGCCCGGGATAGCGAAAGTCGTGGTTGTTCACAAACGTAACGGCGTCGAAACCCGTGCTGCCCGCTGCGTCCACCATACCGCTTTGAAAAACGTTGCGCGCATCATAACCAAAGGCGTCGCAGGCCTGTTTGAGCGATTCGCGCAAGGCAAAATCAAAAGCCCGGATTTGAATGTCCGCCCGGGTGTCGGGATCCATGCCCGCATTGGCCTGGTCCGTCCAGCTTTTCAGGGTGAAAGCGTTGCCGTCAAAAAACTCTCCGACAACCATTTCCGGGTTTTTGCCTTGATCGTGCAGCCTGTTCATGACAAGACCAGTAAACCAATTGGGGAAATGCTTAACGGCGTCGAGCCGGTAACCGCGAATGTTGGCATTATCCCACAGCCAGGACGTCCAATCGGTCAGTTCATCCTGAACTGCAGGCACCGTTTGATCCAGATCGTTGAAGAACCACAAGGCGTCCCAATCGCCGGCAAGTTGCGTGGGATTGCCGTTGGGCCGGAATGCCCCGTAGTTCATGGCGCCGAGACCCGAAGACAGTTGGCTGAAATCGGTATACGTCTGGTAGCGAAGCTGGTTTTGGACGTCAGCCGCTGCCGCAGCGTTCCACAAGCCATAGATGTAGTGATCGGAGTAGTCGCTCAAGCCACCGGCATTGTTGAAAAGTTGAATCCAAAGCGTGTCGCCGGCGGCGTCAAAGTCTGCGGCTTCTATGGTCAGTGCAAATTCATCGGTCTTGCAACCCGCATCGTCCGTAAAGGCATTTAAGCGCCGCCCCAGCTCAAGATCGTCAAATGCCTGGCCGCAATCCCCGCCGCCATTGGGCTCGCTTTCTTCCAGCGCAGCAGTGCCGTAATTGGGGTTGACCGTGTTGGTCCAGGTCATGGCCGTGAACGACTTGCCAAAAAAATTGGGGTGCTCCGAAGCGGAGCGAACTTTGAGGAAATAGGTGCCTGCGCCGTTGCCCGTGCTGCCGCCAATGGGAAGGTAACAGCGCCAGCGATCCGAAGGCATGGCCTGGTCGCCAGAGGCCACTTTGCTGAAATTCAGGTTTTCAATCCAGCCTTCCACGGCCGAATTGTCTTCGGCCAGCCCACCATCCCGGTGGTTCCAAACCATGTCAGCCACCAGCGTAATTCCGGCTGCATTGAAAGCGTTTATCGCTGCGGTCAAGTGGGTGCGGTTTCCCCAGCGGGCATTGCCGTAATCGCCTAAATCGTAGTAATCCTTAACATCGTAACCCACGCTAAAACCACCGCCCGATCCCTTGCTCAGCGGGGGCAGCCAAACTTGCGTGAAACCCACTTCGGACAGGTCTTCAGCCTGTTCGCCCAAATGTGCCATAAAAGTCTTGCCGCTAACGGTAGTTGGGAAGTCCCAATACCAGCCCTGAAGCATGACTTCCTGGGCTTGGACGGGCTGCCCTGAACTCACTGCGGCCAGAATTACCAGACCGCATGATCGACACCAAATTCTGAAAAGGTTTTGCATAGCAACCATTTTTTGTTCCTTCGGATCTTGCTTGTGTTCTTCAAAGGTACAGCATCCTTAGTGTTACCTTTACACTTTGAGAACCACTTTGAGAACCACTTTGATTTCCCCTTTGGGAGATCCTTTGACAGACCTTTGAGAACCCCCTCGGGTAATTTCTAAAAACCAACTCTGCTCCGGAACCATGCGGCCCTTAGCCCGAAAATATCGCAACAACCGCCCCAGGTGGCAGGCCTATTCCAGGGTGGGAATAGTCCTGATGCTGAGCCTGTTGTGGTCAGAAGATAAGGCGATCAGCGCGCAAATTGCCCCGGGGTCACGACTCATTTTGGACAGTGTTCTGCTGGGTCCTTTCCAGGCAGAAAGACCTTTGAATGACCCAGGCACGCCCTACCGCACGCTGCGCATATGGTTGCCTCCGGATTACGATACGGATACCGCGGCCCGACCGTTACTTGTGCTTCTGGACGGTCAGAACCTTTTTGATGGAGCCACCAGCTTTTCCGGCGAATGGCAAGTGGATGAGCAACTCAGCGCGCTGGAAGCCCAGGGGGTTCGGGTTCCGGTGGTGGTGGGGGTAGACAACGCAGGCGTGCAGCGCACGGCGGAGTACACGCCTGTTGCCCACCCGGAATACGGCGGTGGGGAGGCGGCACATCACCTGGTGTTTTTGACCGATTTCGTGCTTCCTTACGTGCAGGCGGAATACCGCGTTAGTAAAAGACCAGTTGAAGTGGCCATTGGCGGCTCTTCCATCGGTGGGATCATGGCCCTGTACGCCGTTTTGCATGCCCCGGAATCGTTCGGAACGGCGCTGGTATTTAGTCCGGCGATGTGGTTTCTGGGCAAAGAGGTGCGTGACATCACCGACGCAACCATACCAAATGATTTGTTATGCTGGGGTCGAATGGGCACCGCCGAAGGCCGCGACAATTGGAACGAATCCTTTGCTGTAGGCCAGGAGCGGCTCAACCGTTTCGGCCTCGGTTTCATTGAAACGTACTACGGCCTGCGCCGCAGCGGCTGGCCGGCAGGCAACCTGGAATGGTCCCTGGATCCGCAGGGCGAACACAACGAAAGCTGGTGGTCTTCTGTCTTTCCGCTTGCCGTGCGCTGGTGGTTGGAGCATCCGCTGGTAAAGGCGCCGTTGCAACCGGCGGTTCCAGAACGCTAATCTTCCTTCTTTATGAAAGCCCGGAATACTCAGAATTATCGTATGCACACTGTGCTAATATCACACCGCTTGCTAATACCGCTCCGGTTGCTGATTTCGCTCCGCTCGCTTGTTTCGGTCCGCTCGCTATTACCACTCCGCTCGCTAATTTCGCTCCTGTCAATCATTTCACTCCGCTCGCTTATTTCGGTCCGCTCGCTTATTTCGCTCTGCTCGCTTATTTCGCTCTGCTCGTTTGCATCAATCTCCGTGCTTTATTCCGGTTG
>CAYSDI010000001.1:50946-62708 GCA_964429745.1 uncultured Chitinophagales bacterium
TTATTTCGCTCTGCTCGTTTGCATCAATCTCCGTGCTTTATTCCGGTTGTCGTCAATCGGTGGCAGTACCCACGCTGGACTACCCGGAAACCGCGCTGTTGCAGGCGCCTGTGTGGCCCATTCGGTTGGGGGAAGGCTCCGAAACCGTGGTGCTCGCCGATTGGTTTGGTCCGGGGTTTGAACCCGATTCTATCCACTACCCCAATGGCTTGATGGGCCGGCTCAGCGACGGTATGCTGGGGCTAACCATCAGCGAAAGTCTGGATCCGGTAGCCAGTCTGTTAATCTGGAAAAATGGCTTTGGCTACACCTTGCCACTTTTTCGGCCAGCCAAAACGCGCGTGGAATTAACGCTGCCGCTCTCCATTAGCCCGAACGGCCCGGTTCAGGTGGCGGGGGGGTTCAACGACTGGAATCCCACAGCCGGATTCATGACCCGCGAAGGCGATGTCTGGAAAGCTGCTATGACCCTTGAACCCGGCCGCTACCCGTATCAGTTTGTTGTGGACGGTCGCTGGATGTTGGACCCCTCCAACCCCGATTCCATGGACAACAATGCCGGGGGCTTCAACTCGGTCTTGAGCATTGATCGCCCGGCAACCTTGCCCTTTATCCGTCCGCTGAGGGCTGAAAAAGATCACCTGGTTTTTCAGGTCGAAGGGGCCCCGGAAGGCTGGCTGCTGCTCTGGGAATATGCGGCCTTGGATTCCTCCTTCCTGACCCGCGCAGGAAACGAATGGACCGTACACCTGCCGCAACAAGCCCGGGAAGCCGAAAACAGCTCGCTGACCCTGATCGCCTGGAATGCCAGTGGTCGCTCCAACGATTTGCGGGTTCCGCTGGCTTTTGGCCAGCCGCTTGGGACGGGCGGAACCAGCGCTAAGCCCAGCCCGACAGACCGCGCCGATGCTGTTTCGCTAGCCCCTCGCCAAGCGATGACGCTCTACTTCCCCCTGGTGGACCGCTTTGCCAACGGCGACAGCAGCAACGACGCACCCACTGATGATGCGCGCATTCTGCCCCCGGCCAATTTCTTTGGCGGCGACCTCCAGGGCCTGACCCAGCACCTTGATTACATTCAGGCGTTAGGCATCAACACGCTATGGGTTTCGCCGGTATCCAAAAACGCGGAAGGCGGTTTTCAGGAGTATCCGGAACCGCGCCGATGGTTCTCGGCCTACCACGGTTACTGGCCGACGAGTTACCGCAAGGTAGACGCCCGTTTTGGCGGCGATGAAGGGTTGGATGCTCTGGTTAAAGAGGCGCATAAACGCAACATGCGAGTCTTGTTGGACTTCGTCGCCAACCATGTCCATGAAGACCACCCGATGATCCTGGCCCATCCGGAGTGGCAAACACCGCTCGTGCTCCCGGACGGTACACGCAACCTGCGGCGCTGGGATGAGCATCGGCTTACCACTTGGTTCGATGATTTTCTGCCCACGCTGAACTTTGAAAATCCGGTCATCACCGAAGCGGTGACTGACTCGGCGCTGTTTTGGATCGAGCGTTTTAACCTGGACGGTTTCCGGCATGATGCCACCAAGCACATTCCCGAATTGTTTTGGCGCACGTTGACCACCAAGCTTCGCCAAACCTATCCGGACCGCGACCTCTACCAAATTGGCGAAACTTTCGGAAGCCGTGATCTCATTGCCAGCTACATAGGGCCGGGTATGCTGGATGCCCAATTTGACTTTCCCCTGTACTTTGCGGCCCGATCCTGCCTGACCACGGACGAAGGGGATTTTGGTTCCCTGGCAGCAGAATTGCACGCCAGCCTGGATGCTTTCGGGCACCACCACTTGATGGGCAACATTACAGGCAACCACGACATGGCCCGTTTTACCAGCATTGCCGGTGGCGGATTGCTCGCAGGCGAAGACGACAAAGAGGCTGGATGGAATCGCGCTGTCACGGTAGGCAGCTCCATTGGTTACTCGCGCATGGCACTGCTCATGGCCTTTCAAACAGCCATCCCGGGATTGCCCGTGGTCTATTATGGCGATGAAATCGGCATGCCTGGAGGAGGCGATCCCGACAGCAGAAGGATGATGCGTTTCACCGATTGGTCGCCCGAAGAACAAACGCTGCACCGCCAATTTACCGAACTGTTGCAGGGGCGCCTGAACAATTCCGCGCTACTTTACGGCAGCACGCAAGTAGTTAGAGCCGAAAAAGATCTATTGATTGTTCGAAGGGATTGGTTTGAAAAAACCAGTTATGTCCTGCTTAATAAAGGAGCTGCACCAATGGTGGCTGATGTAGACGGCCTTGGTTCCGTAACGCTCGATGCCTATTCGTTCAGCATTCGCTAACAACAATAAGATTTTTAATCTTATCGATAACATAATTAATGTTTCCCAAAATAAATCCTACGCAAACCCGCTCCTGGAAGGAACTGGAAGCTCATTTTGCGGCTATGCGGCATGTGCCGATGCGCAGCTTGTTTGCCGAAGATCCTCAGCGCTTTGATAATTTTCACCTGGAGGCTTGTGGTCTGCTTTTGGACTACAGCAAAAACCGGGTTGACCGGCAAACCATGGATCTGCTCTTAGATCTGGCCGCGGAGTGCCGAGTTCCGGATGCCATTCGGGCGCTGCTTACTGGCGAAGAGCTCAATGAGTCCGAAGGGCGCGCAGTGCTCCATACGGCCCTTAGAAACCGAAGCAACCAACCCGTGCTCGTGCACGGACAGGACGTTATGCCGGAGGTGAACCGCGTTCTGGAACGCATGGCGGATTTTAGCAACCGCGTGCGAAGCGGCACCTGGAAAGGATACACAGGCAAGCGGATCACCGACGTGGTCAACCTTGGTATTGGTGGTTCCGACCTGGGGCCGCTCATGGTATGCGAGACCCTTCGCGCTTACTGGGGACCGCTGAAGTTGCACTTCGTTTCCAACGTAGACGGCACGCACTTGGTGGAAACTCTCAAAGACCTGAACCCGGAAACCACGCTGTTTTTGGTAGCCTCCAAGACCTTTACCACCCAGGAAACCCTGACCAACGCACTCAGTGCCCGGAGCTGGTTTTTAGATCAGGCGGGCAATCCGGATTATGTGCAACACCATTTTGCGGCCATGTCCACCAACACCAAAGAAGTCATGGCTTTTGGCATTGATCCCGAGAACATGTTTCCGTTCTGGGACTGGGTAGGCGGTCGCTATTCGCTGTGGTCGGCCATAGGTCTTTCTATCATGTTGGCGGTAGGCCCGGAACATTTCACCGAGCTACTTGAAGGGGCTCACTCCATGGACAAGCATTTAGCGGAAGCCCCTCCAGAAAATAACATGCCCTATGTCATGGCGCTGCTTGGGCTCTGGTACCGCAATTTCTTTGGTGCAGAAAGCCTGGCCTTGTTGCCCTACGACCAGTATTTACACCGCTTTCCGGCCTACCTGCAACAAACGGATATGGAGAGCAACGGAAAATCCGTTGACCGCAATGGCCAGCCTATCGCCTACCATACGGGCCCAATTGTTTGGGGAGAACCGGGCACCAACGGTCAGCACGCCTTTTACCAATTGCTTCATCAGGGAACAACCCTCGTGCCTTGCGACTTCATCGCAGTAGTAAAAACCCAAAATCCTATTGGCGATCACCACGCCAAGCTCCTGGCCAATTGCTTTGCGCAAAGCGAAGCGCTGATGAATGGAAAAACCGCGCTCGAAGCCAGGCGCGAGTTAGAGGCTGCCGGCGAGGACGCCCAAACCATCAGCCGTTTTTTGCCCTACAAAGTGTTTGAGGGAAACCGCCCCAGCAACACCTTGCTGATTCGCTACCTGGACCCCAAAACACTCGGATCGCTTATCGCATTATACGAACACAAAATTTTCATCCAGGGTATCCTTTGGAATGTTTTTAGTTTTGACCAGTGGGGAGTGCAACTCGGCAAACAGTTAGCTGGGGCAATTTTGCCCGAGCTGACCGGTAGTGACCCTGCCAGTCAACACGATTCTTCCACCGATGCCCTGATAAACCTGAGCCGAACATGGATTTCCGAAAAAGTTTCCTGATTCCTGCCCTGCTGATTGGGCTTGGCGGGTTGAATGCCTGCCGTAGTTCTCAGCCCTCCGAAACCGCGGAAGCCCCTGCAAAAGGCAATGGCACCGCTCCGGAGTGGACTAAGGATGCCGTCATCTACGAAGTCAACGTGCGCCAGTACAGTCCGGAAGGGACGCTGGCTGCTGTAGAAAAAGAGCTGCCGCGTCTGGCCGCCATGGGGGTGGATATTCTCTGGTTGATGCCCATCCATCCCATCGGCGTGGAGAACAGAAAAGGCACCATGGGCAGTTACTATGCCGTGCGCGACTTCAAAGCCGTGAATCCGGAGTTTGGCACTTCCGAAGATTTCCGCCGTTTTGTACAAAAAGCGCACGAGCAAGGGCTGTACGTGATTCTGGATTGGGTGGCCAACCACAGCGCTTGGGACAACGATTTGGTCAACTCGCATCCCGAATGGTACACCCACGACAGCACCGGAGCTATCATTCCACCGGTACCGGACTGGTCAGATGTAGCTGATTTCAACTATGACCAAGGCGCCTTGCGCAACTACATGGTAGACTGCCTCAAGTATTGGGTGGAGGAATTTGACATTGACGGCTTCCGCTGCGATGTTGCCGGATCCGTACCTACGCCGTTCTGGGACAGTGCTCGCGCTGAGCTGGATGCCATTAAGCCCGTCTTTATGCTGGCGGAGGCTGAGGAGGCCGCCATGCACGAAAAGGCCTTCGACATGACTTATTCGTGGAACTTGCACCACACCATGAACGCCATAGCCCAGGGCAAGAAAAGCCTGGACGATCTGGATGCCCATTGGCACCGAGAGGACAGCATCTACGAACCGTCAGCCTACCGCATGGTGTTTACCTCCAACCACGATGAAAACAGTTGGAACGGCACTGAGTATGAGCGAATGGGCGATGCGGCAAAAACCATGGCCGTCTTCAGTTTCACCGTTCCCGGAATGCCTCTGCTTTATTCAGGTCAGGAAGCCCCGGTGCAAAAACGACTGGATTTCTTTGAAAAAGACCCCATCGTTTGGAACAATTTCGCCCTCGGTGATTTTTACACCAAGCTTTGCTCCTTAAAAACCAGCCAAAGCGCGCTTTGGAACGGCATCCATGGCGGCGGGATGCGCCGATTGGTCACGAGCGATGACGACCGCATTTACGCGTTTACCCGAGGCGACAACCAGGTCCTTTGCTTGTTTAACTTCTCGCATGAGCCAGCCCAAGCCAGTTTGACCGAAAACACCCCTGCCGGTACCTACCAGGAGTATTTTTCGGGGGAATCGCTGAGTGGCGCTTCACCACTTTCGGTCGACCTTCCCGCCTGGGGCTACCGGATCTACGTGCGGCAATAAACGCTCCGACCGGAACCCTTTGAACCTCCACGTTCCGGGGACTATTTCCTTGCCAGCAACCGCTCTTTGAATACGGCCTAAAATGCTTGTTTCCAAAAGTTGACATCCCTGTCATGATTTCTTAATCCTTGAATATGAGCAGTATAGGGAACTTTTTAGCCCTATTATCGTAGAACTCAGACAGGTCAGGTGTGGACAGGAACAGGCAACAAGGCAGTGCAAACATGCGATTACGGTTATTATTTACTGCCCTGTTAATCACAGGCCAGGTGGGGATTTCCCAGGCCGGAGTAGCAGATAGTCTGCTTCAACTCCTGTCCGGCACCCCGCATGCCTCAACAGAGCAGCGAGCAGCTTGGGCCTCCCAGCTCGGGCACAATTATGCCGACCGCTATCAGTATGACTCAGCCCTTGCGCTATATGCGCAAGCTTTAGCGGGCTATCAGCAGGCAGGGAACCAAGAAATGGCCTTCGATGTGCTCTTTGATCTGGGGTACACGCACTACGCGATGTACGAGTATTCCCGGGCGCTGGAATTTTACCATGAAAGCCTGGAGTTGGCTGAAAGCCTAAATGACGACTCCTTGCGCGCGGTGGCCTATGACTGGATTTCGCTGCAATACCTGTATTCCGGCGCCTATGGTCAAGCCATTACTAACCAACTGTCTTCCATTCGGATACGCGAAGCCCGAAAAGACTCCGCCGGTTTGGCCGAGTCTTTTTACTCCATGGGCGACATTCTCAGCCACCAGCAAAAGCTGGAGGAAAGCAACGCCTACTTCCGCCGTTGCATTCGGCTGGCCAGCCGATTCGACCAAAAAAGCTTGTTGCTCGGCGCTTATGGGACCATAGGCGCCGCTTTTATTGACCAGAACCAGTGGGATTCCGCTTTTTGGTACAATCGGGTGGCGCTGCGCATTGCTCAGCGCAATGAAATGGACTACGGCATTGCTTTTGCTAACGGCGCATTAGGAAAATGCTACCTGGCCAAAAACAAGTTAGACTCTGCGGAAACCTGTTACCGACGATCCTTGGAAGTAGCCCTGAAGATGTCCGAGCACAGCGAGATATCTCACAGCCTGCTCGGATTGGGATTATTGGCCCAACGCAAGGGTGACACTGAACAAGCGCTGGCGAATTTCCGCGAAGGCCTGAAGGTGGGACAAGCCTATGCGCTCACCGATGTCGAAGAAGAGGCCTATGGGCACATGGCCGAAACCTTTCATCTGGCTGGCATGCATGACTCCGCTTACGCCTACCAGTTGAAACTGATCGCATTAAAGGATACCCTATTTGCTGATCGCAGCCAATCGATGGTCTCCACGTTGGAAGCGCGTTACGGCATCCTACAAAATGAAGCGGATCAGCAAGCCCTGTTGTTTGCCAAGGACCGGCAAATAAAAACCCTGACCATGTTGGTCGGGGGCGTAGGCGCCCTGCTTACGCTCGGCTTTCTCTGGTTCTCCTACTACAATTACCGGAACCAGCGCAGCTTGAATGCGGTGCTTGAAAACCACAACCAAACCATGGAGGAGCAAAATGAAAAGCTCACCCTGGCCAATGAAGACCTCAAACAATTTGCCTACGCCGCCAGCCATGACCTGAAACAGCCGCTTAGAACAATTGGCAACTTCAGCACCTTGATTGAACGAAAGTTCAAACCTTACATAGACGAAGATACAGAAGACTATTTTCAATATATTCAGCGAGCTGTTCGCGACATGAGCTCGCTGCTCACCAACCTGCTGCAGTACACCCAACTTGAAAACAAAGCTGAATCGTTTGAGGCACTGGACATGAACGATGTGCTGGCCACCGTGACCAACAACCTCAGCCAGCTTATCCAGGAACGCAAAGCCAACGTCATGGCGGAATACCTGCCTAACATTATGGCCAACCGGGAACACATGATTCAGTTGTTCCAGAACCTGATCAACAATGCCCTGAAGTTCAACGACAAGCTCTACCCAGAAGTTTTAATATCCTACACCTCAAGCGCAAACACCTACTGTTTTTCTATTCACGACAACGGCATTGGCATTGACCCGGCTTACCAAGACAAAATTTTCGGACTTTTCCAACGGGTCGGCGATAAAGAAGTATATGAGGGGAGCGGCATGGGGCTGGCCATCACCAAGCGCATTGTCAGGCAGTATCAAGGCGATATCTGGGTGGAATCCAAACCACATTGCGGCAGTACGTTCCACTTTACCATCCCGCTCAACGCCTGACGGCTTTCTGTACAGAATGAACGTCTAAAACCGATTCGCCAGAACCTCGGGCATTGCCCGTAGCTTTAAATGATGCTCCGCTCCTGCACCGCCTCCTTCGCCCCTTCGCCCGTTAAAAAAATGCGGGTGGCCGTAAATGGTCGAGCACTCCTTTCATGGATCTACTGGCCTACCATGGTGGTGTTGTTCAGTTTGCTCTCGGCAGGCTGCGGCAATGCTGACCCGGAATCCGGGGCAGCGCAAAAAGCCACTGGTCAAGCATCCGAAGCCACCGCAGCCAAAGGCAGCAACGGAGTCCCTGCCATGGCGCTGACCCGTTTAGGCGGCTCTGGTTTCTCTACAGCATCCCTCAACAGTGACTCAGCCACCGTGTTGTTCGTGCTCTCGCCGGAATGCCCGCTTTGCCTGGACTACGCCTATACCTTTAGAACGCTTGCGGCTGAATACCAGGTCCGCGGCATTCGCTTCATCGGAGTGTTTCCCGGAGAATTCTTCAGTGAATTGCAAATACGCAAGTACTGTAGCCGCTTTCGGCTTGACTTTTCCATGATCCTGGACCCGGAATACGCCCTAACACGAGCCCTAGGTGCCAACACAACGCCGGAAGCCCTGCTTTTGGATGAAAACGGGCGCATTGTTTACCAGGGCGGCATCGACAATTGGGCTTACGAAGTAGGGCAAAAGCGTCTGGAACCTACCGAACACTACCTCCGCGACGCCCTGGTGGCGTTTGAAGCCGGTCAGAAGCCTCCGGTAGCCCGAACGCGACCCGTAGGCTGCCTGATTGAGTAGGCCCTTCGCCCGCCTTACCTTTGCGGTTGTGATCCCAAACTTTTCGCTGCGAATCCGGTCTTTTTTATTTCTCGGGGGAATGGTTCTTGCCTGGAGCGGCTCTGTCTTTTTTTTGAACAGTTGTTCAACAAAAACGGACGGCGATGGCGCCTCTGCTGATGCCACAAAGCAGGACAGCATTCCTGGCTTCTTCCCGGAAATCGCCACGTTAATCTACGAGAACTGCACCCCTTGCCACCGCGACGGAGGAAGTGGCCCTTTTCCGATGGCGAGTTATGAAGACATCCGCAAGCGCAGCAAAATGATCAAGCTGGTCACCGGCAAACGGATCATGCCGCCCTGGCCCGCCGACCCAAACTACCGCCATTTTCTAAACGAGAAAATCCTGACCGGCGAGCAGATTGACCGCCTGGCTCGCTGGGCGGATGCCGGCGCACCAATTGGCGACACCACACAGCGCGTTTTTCCGGGGTATTACCCTTCGCAATCCAACCTGGGGGAACCGGATCTGGTGCTCCTCTTTCCACCTTATGCCATTCCAGGCAATAGCCGCGACCAGTTCCTGCTTATGAAAATCCCGTTTCAACTGGACCACGACACGTTTGTCCGGGCCATAGAATTCATTCCGGGCGAGCGGATGCTGGTGCACCACATGAACGCCAACCTGATCAGTTATCGCGATGGCGCAAAGGCCAATGTTTACGGTGGCCAGCGCATCGTGCCGACCAATCTCGATGCCCCGGCAGTCAATGTTCAGCGCGTCATGGACAACCTGAATGACGACGGCAGCTGGCCTGAACTTACCCGCATGGTATGCAATTACCTGCCCGGTGTACAGCACACGGCATACCCGGAGGGAATCGGCGGGTTTCGTTTGCCAAAATCCGGCGCCTTCTTTATCAATGATATGCATTATGGACCCTCTTCTGTGCCGCTGACGGACGAAAGCCGGTTCAATTTGTTTTTTGCCGAGGGTCCCCCTAAGCGGCCAACATATGAGTTTATGATGGGCACTTTTGGCGAAAGTGGCACGCCGCTCGAGCCGCCGTTGGTCGTTCCCCCAAATGCAGTGATGACCTTGCGCACCCAATTCACCCTGCCCGAAGACATTTCCCTGCTGACCATAAACCCTCATATGCACTTGCTCGGCAAGAGCTTTCTGGCCTTTGCGCTATCCCCTGCGGGCGATACCATACCGCTCATTCACATTCCGGACTGGAATTTCCGCTGGCAATATTTTTACACGTTTGAAAAAATGTTGCCGCTGCGCAAAGGCACAACCATTTTTGTGGAAGGGGTCATGGACAATACCCCAGACAACCCGGACAATCCTTACAACCCTCCTCAAACCGTTCGGGAGCCTACCGAAGGGTCCATGCGCACGGTCGATGAAATGCTGCAGTTCATAGTGACGTACGTTCCCTACCAGGCAGGCGATGAAACCATCAGTCTTGAGGTGCCGCTTTTGAATGGTCCTGCCAAAGTGCGAGCGCCACAGTAGCGACCTGGCTTCAGTTAGTCTTGGTCCTGATCTGGGTGCTCAAAAATAACCCGGAGATCATCGACGCTCAGATCGGACCCTTCCGGAATCTGCTCCACATGATCCAGAAAAGCGAGGCCCATGGCTTTGGTGCTGGTGCCTGCGGCAGCCCCAACAGAAGTCATACCAGCGACAGAACCCAAGACGGGAATCCACTTGACGGCTGAGCCCAGCAGGCTTCCCCCCGCGGTGAACAGCCCGTATCCTTTGAGCATGTGCTCGAGTATTCCCGGTTCTCCTGGCTCGGCCAGGCGTACGCCGTAGCGGTCTGCCAAATCGCGGAGCATTTGGCTTTGGAGCCGGGCCACAAGCGCAAGGTCTATGCCGGGCAGTGGAAACATACCCTGTCGGATGGCCCGTTGCCGGTAATCCTCGACCACAAGCAGGGCTTCTTTGCGGCGGATGGATTGAAGCCCATGGGCCGCTGGCTGCACGGTTTGTGGTTCGCGGCCAGAAACCGGACGTTTCGCCGCGGCCGCTGGTGGGTTGGCGGAGGCTGGTGCGATGTCGATTGACACGGAGTCGGGTGGCGCGGGGTCAGCACCAGCCGGGTTAGTCTCAGCAGAGTCTGCCAGCGAATCAGCCAACTCGTACAACCGGCGGCGGGTGCGCTGCAGTTGGGGTTGCCCAGCTTCTGGGTTAGGGTCTTCGGGGTTCATGGTGCAAGATTTTGCGATCATGGCAGGCGGCGGGCACGCGGGCCCTTCCACCGTTATTCCAACAGCGTGCGGATAACCACTTCATAGTCTAGCCGAGCCGGATGTTGGCGGTATCCGGCAAACAAGGTAGTGCGATCCTCGAGCGCTTTGCCAAACAAGCTGCTGGTCCGGATAGGCCGGGGCGCCAGGATGGCTGGGTGGTCGCGCTGGAGACGCTCCCAAGCTTGGCGAGCAATGGTTTCGCGCTGGTCATAGCGGGTCAACAAGACCGTTCTTTCCGGAGGGGTAAGATGAAACGTTTCCGCGATAGCAGCCAATTCTGAAAGGGTCAGAGCGAGACCTTTGAAGGAAAACGCGTCTGTACCTACCGGAATAATGAGGCGATGCGCCGCGCTGAGCGCCGAAATAGTGGCGGCGCCCAGCGATGGCGGACAATCCAGCACCACCAGGTCAACGTCTTGCTGGCGCAACACGGCACACACATCTCTGACGGCATTCTTTTGAAGCGTTGGGTGCATCAATGCGCTATCCAACAAACTGTTCTCCAGCGATGACGGCAACAAAAGCAGCCCCGGCTGGATTTCGTACAAGGCACCAGGCAGATGATCGGCTGGCTTGGACCAGAGGTCGTAAAAAATGGCGTCTTCTTCGCCGGCCTCTACCCCGAGCGCCAGACTGGCCGAGGCCTGCGGGTCCAGGTCAAGAATAACCGTTCGGTAGCCAAGGCTGGCTGCACGGGTAGCAAGGGCCAGCGCAGACGTTGTTTTTCCGATGCCCCCTTTCAGGTTAGCGTGAGCGAAAATGCGGAAAGGATAGCGGCGGCCAGCGCCTTTTAAGATTCGGCGGACAGCAACCGGGTCTAAGCCTGCACGGCCACTCATCCGCGGAACGAAGTCATCCGCTTGCAATTGCGGCAGCAACTTAGCCAAAGCAAGCCCCATTTCGCGGGCCAGATCTTCGGGCTGGAGCAGGTAGAGGTAAGTGGTTTGCCCAGTCACGTCTAAGTGGGGTTGTGGCGCATTGTAGCGGTGGACCTGCGGAAAAAAAAGGCGGGGACCTTACCGGAAAAGTCCCCGCGCACGTTGTTGAGCCAGAAGAATCTTCCAAAAGGAAAACCCTTCAACCTGATGGAGTCCGCTGTCCGATCACCGGCTTGCTTTCGCTTGCCTT
>CAYSDI010000001.1:62808-80211 GCA_964429745.1 uncultured Chitinophagales bacterium
TGGCTTGCCTTCGCTTGGCCTGCCTTTTGTGCGCATGTTGCGCTCCTGAAACAGACCAACGGTGTGCGGGATTCCCTTGGTCGGCCCTGTTGTGGTTTTTCTGTCTGGCAGCATAAAGCAGCCGTCAGATCAATCTGGGGGAAGGGCTGGGTTTTGACCTGGCAACTCCCAGTTGGAACATGAGCCAACAGCTCCGAACGGTAGGAACACCAGCAATGAAAGTCGAGCATTCACCAAGGTCAAAATTACCCTTCCCACCCTTGTTCCGGTATCATTTTGCCCCGAAAGCTTCGCACACTTTCTCCACAATTAGCCAGCATCGGATTTTGTCTAATGGCATTTGGGAAGCATCTTTGAAGGTACCGAAAGTGGCGGCAAATGCTGATGCTAAAGGATTTTTCCCCGTTCAAACCCTTGGTTTTGGCCCGGTTTTTGCTTCTTTTGACCTACTTGCGCCCTCTATACGCTGTTAATTCTACCCATTACCTACCCTTTAACCAATGAAACGCTTCAACACCCTCCTTTTCCTGTTCTTTGCCCTTTTGGGCACAAGTGCATTTGCACAAAGCGAAGCCACCGAACAGGCAACCAAAGTGGCCAAAGAATACGCAACAGTCCTGAACTTCTCCGAGGCTCAAACTGAGCAAGCTAAAAAAGTGTTTGGCGAGCATCTTCGGACCTCACGCGAAAACTGGCAGAACACCGACGGCGAGCGCGATGCTTTTAACCTAAAGCAGCAAGCCACGTTCAAAGAAACAGATGCCAAAGTAAAGGCTTTGTTAACCGATGAACAGTTGGAAAAATACCTGGAAAATCGCGAAGAGCTCAAGCGCAAAGCCTTGGACCGCTACGTGGGTGAATTCATCGAAAAAGAATGAACGCAAGCTTTTCTAAAAAGGCCCTGTCGCTTGGACTGGGCCTTTTCTTTTTTTCTTCAGGCACCCTTTTGGCCCAGTCTGCGTGGAAGTTGGAAAAGGACCAGAACGGCGTGAAAGTCTACGTGCGCACGGTGGCTAATCAGCCGATGAAGGAATCCAAAGCCATCGTTCAGTTTTCGAGTACGCCAGAGGCTGTACTCGAGGTCATTTTCGATTTTCCCCGTTATGGGGAATGGGTACCGCGGGTTATTAACGCCAGAGAAGTGGAGCGCAATGGTGACTCCGAGATCATTTCCTATTCGCTGAACGATTCGCCCTGGCCGGTCAGCGACCGCGACTTGGTGCTTCGCAACACGATCAAGCGGGCTTCCGATGGCAGTGTCACCATTCTTTTGAAGGGCCTGAGCGGAAAAGTTCCGGAAAAATCCGGAATAGTGCGCATGACCTTGTATGAAGGCTTCTACCAGATTTCTCCCAAAGGCAATGGACAGGTGGAAGTGGTTTATCAGGCCTTGTTCGACCCTGCCGGTAGTATCCCGGCCTGGATGGCCAATATGGCCGTGGTCGACACCCCTTATGACCTTCTGATGGGGATGCGCAAGAAACTGACCGGCAAATAAGTCGAGACCAAAAACGCTGTCCGAGGTAGCTTTGCGCGCATGATTGTTTTGTTGTCGCCGGCCAAACGGCTGAGCCCGGAAAGTTCGCAACCCGCGTCGCGCTATACCTTGCCTGAAAACCTGGAGCGCTCCCAGGAACTTGTGGCGCGCCTTAGAAAATTTTCCCCCGCCAAACTAACGGAACTCATGGACATCAGTCCGGATTTGGCGCTGCTGAATCACCGCCGGTTCCAGGAGTGGAATCCAGATTTTACACCGGAGCTAGCAAAACCTGCACTCCTCAGTTTTCTCGGAGATGTGTATCAGGGGTTGGATGCCGCGTCGCTCAAGCCCGCTGATTTGGCCTGGGCTCAAAATCACCTGCGTATACTTTCCGGTCTGCACGGGCTCTTGCGGCCTTTGGATTTAATGAAGCCTTACCGGTTGGAGATGGGCACATCACTGGCCCTTAAAAAGACTAAAAATCTTTATGCTTACTGGGGCGAATTGCCAACACAGCAAGTCAACGCTGCGCTGCGGGAATTGGCCGGCGAAAAGCCATTGGTGCTTAACCTGGCCTCTGCGGAATACTATAAAGTCATTAAACCAGCTATGCTGGAGGCAGCCGTAATCAGCGTTGATTTCCGCGAGCTCAAAAATGGCGCTTACAAACCCATCCAGCTTTTTCTCAAGCAAGCCAGAGGCTACATGGCCCGTTGGATCATCCAAAAGAGGATTACCCGTCCGGAGCAACTAGCCGGATTTGCCGAACAAGGCTACCAATACGACGAAGCAATGTCACGCTCGGAACGCTTGGTGTTTCTGCGAATTGGCTCAAGCACCGGGCTCAAAGGGTAGCCAGGAACTCCCGGATCAACGCATTGACCCGATCGGGGGCCTCCAGAGCGGACATGTGTCCTACCCCATCCAGCACCTCCAGACGAGCATTGGGTATCAGGCCAGCCATCTTTATGGACTTTGAAACGGAGGTAGCCTTGTCTTCCTGGCCGGCCAGGATAAGGGTTGGACGAGCAATAGCGGTGATTTCATCCAGAACCTCCGGCCGATGAATGACTCCTTTGACGGCATTCACCACTTCTCTGGGCAAACTGTGCAGCCACCCCTTCCAATGGTCGATTACAGGTTGTTGTTCCGGGTTGTTTCGTGCAGTTTGGCTGAACATAATGGGCAAAACGCGGGAAGTAACCGCACGTACGCCAAACAACTGCACGGCCAAAACTAAAGACCGGTAATTTTTCGAGTTCGACTCCGAATCTGCGGAAGTATTGAGCAAGACGAGCGAACGAACCAGATCAGGGCGTCGGGCCGCTACCCGCAACCCGACAAATCCGCCCATGGACAGACCAATGAAATGCACAGGGCCAGGTTGTAATTGCTCCAAAAGGGCAATTGCGTCAGCGGCCAGCAGATCCATGTCCCGCCCCCCGGATCGGCTGCTTTTGCCCTGACCCCGGTGATCGTAGACCACGCAGCGGTAATCGCGCGAAAAATCGGCGACCTGACACGCCCACATTCCCCCGTGGAAAAGCAAGCCATGGCTAAAAAACAAGGTCTCCTCCCCCTGTCCGCTAACCTCACAGTACAAATTCGTTCCGTTAACTTCGCGCAGCATAATTGTTCGGGTTTCAAATGGGTTGGCGTAAGATAACAAAACCGGATGGCTGCAGAATTGCTTCCCTTTCGCAAAAAAGTGGCCTATGCCACGGGGATGCTGGGTTGGTCCTTGATGTCGGGCATCTATATGGTGATGCTAATTTATTATTATGACCCGCCTGCCAATCAGGGTTTGATCCCGCTGATTCCCAATGTCCGTGTCTTTGGATTTGTAACCCTACTCGCGTTGGTGATGGCTGCCGGCCGCTTGTTTGATGCCATCACGGATCCTTTGATTGCCCAGTTTAGTGATCGAAGCAAAAATCCGCTGGGTAGGCGAATTCCGCTGATGAGGCTTGCGGTAATTCCCACGGTCTTTTTCTGCGCCATGATGTATCTGCCCATGAACGACAACAGGGCAAGCACAGGAAATGTTATCTGGCTTTTGATTTCTCAATTTGGCTTTTTCCTCTTCATGACGCTGTACAACATCCCATACAATGCGCTCTTGCCAGAACTGGGGCATACCAGTCGGGAGAAATTAAAACTGGCTACATACCAGGGAATCGCTCTTATGGTTGGCTTGATTTTAGCAGCAGCCTTTCTGCAGCTTTCCGAATACCTGGCCGAAGCATTAAATGTGGCTAAAAAAATCAAAGCTTACCAATACTCCATTTGGTTTTACACCATCATTGCTGGCATTTGCCTCGCCATTCCCGCATGGAGCATCGACGAAAAACGCTATTGCATTTCCAAACCGGCCACGACACCTATTTATTCGGCCATTCGCCAAACCATTAAAAACCGACACTTTAAGTTTTTCCTGGTAGCTGACTTCAGCTACAATACAGCCATGGCCATCGTGTATTCCAGTTTATTGTATTACGTCACAGTGCTGTTGCTGCAACCCGATTCTTTCGGAACCATTCTCATGGGCCTGATGATCGTCGGTGCATTGTCGTTTTTAGGTTTGCTTCCCTTTTTTGTGCGCCGTTTCGGTCAAAAAAAGCTGATCAATTTTTCTTTTTTGCTGCTCGGTTTGGCATTGCTCGGGGTATTTAACTTGGGTCGCTTTCCCATAGACCTTCGAATGCAAGGCTACCTGGTCAGCGCCATGACCTGCATTCCCCTGGCCATTATGAGCATCTTGCCTTCTGCACTTCTTGCAGACATTTCTGATTTGGATGGCAAGCAAACCGGCGAACAGAAAGAAGGCCTGTTCTTTGCTGTTCGCAACCTGAGCCAAAAACTTGGGCAAACCGCAGGTATGATTGTCATCGCCATTTTGATCCAGTTTGGAAAAGACCCAGGCAATGACATGGGGGTTCGCCTTACCGGGTTGGTAGGTGTCATTCTTTGCACAGTTGCCGCGATTACCTTTGCTTTTTTCCGCGAAAAGCGGTTCTTGTTGGAAGTTGCAGCGATGGAAAAAGCTTATTACCCGGATGAATATTCTGATGCTGCGGAGATTGCCGAGCGTTTAAGCGAATAAGCGCTAGAGGGTGCTTCTAAAAACCCCGGAGACAAGGCATGCCCAATTTTTAACGCCGGAGTTTTCTCCTGTAAATGAGGAGGTTAAAAATTGGGCATAACGCAGGATATGGGGTTTTTTAGGAGTACCCTAAATAAAAAGGAAGCTTATCCCGAGGGCAACCGCACCCAGTATTGGCATAAATAACATTAAATATGTTATGCTGATGATGCCGTATTTAACGAGTGTCTTCTTCCAACTTTGTCGGTAAACTTTGAGCAAACTCAAGTACAAATAGGGAATTAAGATAAATGCCGACCACGCAGCAAAAGAGCCGGTGATCCATTCCAGCAGCAGCAGGAATACCAGCAAGTAAACAATGGCAGCGTGGGCATGGGTGGTAAAAATGAAATGCTCAATAAAGTGGTGTTTCCTACGAATGTATAAAAGCCGCATAAATATGGATTGCATAAATACGCTAACCAGAATAATCAATGTCCCATTACCGACCATATAAGTAACCAGGCTCTTGCCTTGGCTCTGATACACCTTTGCTGACTGCACGACTAATTTTCTACGCCAGTACGACTTTTTCGGAACCAATTCGTTCCCGATTTCTTCAGGGCTCAGGCTATCCGACAGCAAAGGGATTTGCTTGAAGATATACTGAAAGTTATCTTCCCTACGGTTGCTTTTTAATGCCGCAGTATCTAGTGTCACGGCGGAAGTGCTGGCAGAATCCAACGCAGGATTTGGTATCGGCAACCCTTCTTCCTGCGCGTTGAGCGTATCCGAATCGTCCTTGAAGGATAGTTGAATAGGCGATGTGCCATCCGGCGAGGAAAACTCCCAACTCTGCTGATTGATCTTTCGCCCCACCAACGCGAAAAGCAAAATGCAACCAAAAACCAAAATGCGAATGGGACCGACGTAGCGCACCCGATGACCCTCCAGATAATCCCGGGTCAGCAAACCCGGGCGGAAAAAGAACGGAAAGATGGTACGAAAAAATCGCGAATCAAACGTGAAAAAGTCACCTAGAAAATCGGTGACCAACGTAGAAAACGAGGCAATAACCGCCCTGTTCTCCTGACCGCAACCCGGGCAGTACCGCCAATCCGGCTGAAAACTGGTTTGGCAGTTTGGGCACTGGCTGAACCGGGAAAATTGACCGCTTCCCTCCGCAGCACCAGACGGTGGAAGGGGTTGCTGGGCGTCCTGCGAGCTCGTGTTCACCCATCGAAAATAGAAAGGGTGGCTGATTCCTTCATCGGACTGCCCTTTCTTTGTGTGAACTCCTCAATGGAACTTCCAAAATCGATCCATGGCCCCCTCCCCCCCACATCAGGCGCATTTCACCGGCACCGAACGCTACGTCGCCACCCGCGAATTGCAAATTGCGGTGAATGCGGCCGTCACCCTGCAAAAGCCCCTGCTGGTCAAAGGTGAACCCGGCACTGGAAAAACCGTTTTGGCCCACGAAGTGGCCCTTGCGCTTAACTTGCCGTTGTTGACCTGGTACGTCAAATCCACCACGACGGCGCAACAGGGACTCTACGAATACGATGCGGTATCCCGGCTTCGCGATTCGCAATTGGGGTCGGAGCGCGTGGAGGACATTTCAAACTACATCCGAAAAGGCAAGCTTTGGGAGGCTTTTGACGCCGACCGGACACACGTCCTGCTCATTGACGAGATTGACAAAGCGGATCTTGAATTCCCGAACGACCTGTTGCTGGAACTGGATAAAATGGAATTTTTCTGCTACGAAACAGGGCAGACCGTTGCGGCCCGGCATCGGCCGGTTGTCGTGATCACCTCCAACAACGAAAAAGAACTGCCGGACGCTTTTCTGCGGCGTTGCTTGTTCCACTACATCCGCTTCCCCGACCGCCCCACCATGGAAGCCATCCTGGACGTGCATTACCCCAATCTGGACCAGAAACTCATCACCAGCGCCATGCGCCTGTTTTACGAGCTGCGGGACACGCGCGGTCTCAAGAAAAAACCATCCACATCCGAGCTCATTGACTGGATCAAATTGCTAGTCATGGACCGCATGGAGCCGGAACAACTGAATGCCGTGAACCTTCGCGAGGCCCTTCCCCCGCACCTGCATGCGCTGATCAAAAACGAGGTGGACCTGAGCATTCTGGAGAGCCTGGGCCGGGGCTTGTATTGACGGGCGAAGGGGGACGTTTTACTGTGCGGCGACCGTTCAAAACCGTAATTCACGGCTTCCAGTTTTTCCGATTCATCAAGCTTTATGAGCAGGCAACCGTTAGCTCTGTTCCAGCGTATTGGCACTGGCAAGATTTGGCATTGCCTTTGCTTTTGTTCCTCCAGAACCATCCTTACTCCTATGGAACACCCACTTTCATCTGCCGTTCTGCACACCGCTGAAGTGGCTGACCGCGCTTCATTTGCGCGATTTGTAGGCCATTTGCTCGAAGACTTTTTAGAGCACCCGGATGAATGGGAGAATGTTTCGCTGCAAGACTTCCTGGAGGCCATGCAAATACACGCACTGGACATTATGCGCCAGTACCACCATGTGCAACAACCCGATCAAATCGGGGAAGAACACCCCAATTGGCGACAATTTGCTGACTTGTTGCTGGATGCACGGGTAAAACCGCTGTAAATTTGGTCTGGACAGCGACGGTGCCTACCGCTCAATCTGCTGTTTTCTGCCTATGTTCCTGGATTTCTTCTTTGCCCTGCGTCAGCAGGGCTTTCCGGTCAGTCCGCACGAGTACCTGCTCTTTCTGGAGGGCTTGGACCGCGGCTTAACAGAGGGCAGTGTCGACGATTTCTATTTTCTCAGCCGGGCCACTTTTGTGAAGCACGAAGTCTGGCTTGATCGCTTTGACCTGATTTTTGAGCGCTATTTCCGCGGGCAAATGGACCAGGCCGATGTCCTGCTCAAAGCCGTGCCGGAAGATTGGCTCAGGCGGGAGCTGGAGCGGGTTTTGACACCAGAAGAAATCAAAAATCTGGAGAGCAGCGGGGGAATAGACGCACTCCTGAAGCGATTTTCGGAGCTGCTCCGCGAGCAAAAGGAGCGCCACGCCGGGGGAAACAAATGGATTGGCACCGCAGGCACTTCACCGTTCGGCCAGGGCGGCACCGCTGCCGACGGTCTAAAAGTTGGAGACGGACCCGGCCAACGCACGGGAACCGGCCTTTGGAATCGGCGGGATTTTCAAAATCTGGACGACTCCGTAGAACTCAATACCCGCAACCTCAAACTCGCTTTGCGCAAACTGCGGCTCCTGACCCGCGAAGGCCGCGAAAACGAATTGGACCTGCCCGGCACTATTCGGCGCACCTCAGAGAATGCCGGAATGTTAGACATTGCCATGCGGGCCAGCCGCCGCAACCGCGTTAAGGTATTGCTTCTCATGGATGTAGGTGGCTCTATGTACGAGCACGTGCTGGCCTGTGAACAACTGTTCAGTGCGGCGCGCCATACCTTTCAGCGTATGGAGTCGTATTACTTTCACAATTGTGTGTACGGGCATGTCTGGAAAGACAACCTCCGCCGGCAACATCAACGCACCCCCACGCTGGAATTGCTGGCGCGTTTCAAGCGCGACTTCAAGGTGGTCATCATCGGCGATGCTGCGATGGCCCCATCAGAGTTGCACTGGCGCGGAGGCAGCACCGAACACCACAACGATGAACCCGGCAGCGTCTGGCTCAGCCGGATCCGCGATCATTTTGATCATGTGGTCTGGCTCAACCCTAATCCTGACTATGGTTGGTCCTACTTTAGTACCACCCAGGACATCCGGGAACTCTTTGGCAAACGCATGTTCCCCCTCACGCTGGACGGACTTGGCCGAGCGATGAAGGCCCTGAACAACCCTGCGCTGCGCTACGAAGCAGTTTGGGTGGATTCCTGAGATTTACAGGACTACCCGGCTGACCCCAGGAATACCGGTAACCAATTCAGGCCCAAATGCCGTGGCTGGAGTTTGGTAGCCAACCGGGGCTTTTCCGGCCAAAACCAGACGAATGACTGCCAGGCTGGCCAATGCCGTCAGCGTGTAACCCTCTGGCAAATCAAGGTAGGCTCGTTTAGACTCAGAGCCGCGAATTACTTCACCCCAAATGTAGCTGCGGGCATTTTGGCGGTGCTCCTCCGTTGGGCCCGCAGGGCGCTCCTTGATTTTTCGTTTCATATATGACCGAATCGGGCCGATTCGGGTCAGCCAGCCGGTGTAATTGATTATGCGCATGGCCTTAACCGAAGAAGGGGGCAGGCAATTGTACACGCGAATATTGGGAATTCCGGTACTGGTAAAGGCTGTGGATAAATCGCCCCAAGGAATGGTCACACCGCTTCTTTCGGTAAAACCGAAGTCAAATTTCTGAGTGTGGAAGGCGTGCGGTACTTTGCGCAGCTTGCCGTTCTCGCGAATCATGCCTCCCTTGGCTGCATTCTCCAGCACGGTTAACGCCGTTCCATGCGACAGCTTGCCGCCTGGGGAATACAAAGCAAGAGTTAACTGGTCGGCGTTTGGCAGTTGCTGGGACAACCAGGCTGCCAGACAATCCGAAGGCACCACATCAAATCCAGTGCCTGGCAAAAGCGTGATGCCGGCCGCGCGAGCTTCAGCATCTCTGGTTTTAAAATATTCAAATACCTGCAATTCACCAGTGATGTCCAGGTAGGTCTTGCGGTTTCGCAGGCAGGCATCCGCCATCAACTGACAGGTGTGTTCAAAAGGTCCGGCCGCGTGAAAGACCAATTGACAGCGCTGTAAGGCCTCATCCAGTTTACCCGTGTCCTCCAACGGAAAGACGGCATATTCGCATCCTAATGATTCGGCTAAAGCCTTTGTTCGCGCTGCATTTCTGCCAGCTAACAAAGGGCGTAAACCCTCCTGCACCGCCATTCGGGCAATCAGTTGCCCCGTATACCCATAAGCCCCATACAATAAAAAATCCTGCATAGCCTTTCCGTTAATTTTGGAAACTGCGCTTGGAAACCGCGCCTCCACAACTTTCGCCTCCCCGAAACTACGGATTCTGTTGCTTGCGCTTGCGGTTTCGCAAAAGTGCATGCTGGTGTGCCACGCTGCATGCCTACCAGGTGCTGTCTATTGGTTGTGGGGCCTTTGCACGCGGCCCTCAGGTCAACAATTCCTGATAAGGACCTGCTACTTCCAAGCCGGCATTTCGCCCTTCTCCTTCATAAATCAAAGCTCCACTGTGCAAGGTTAGCCGCACGCGGAGCAGCGCGGACATGGATTCGCTCACTCTTCCCGCCATTAAACCCTGTACCGGAGAAACTAGTTCTGCTCCATCACTGCGGACCGCGTAGACCTCAAGGCGGTGCTTTCGGTCCTGAATGCACAACTCCACATGGCCGTCGTGAACCGCCACGCTGGTCAGTTTGGCACCCGTATACGTGGTGAAGCGATACAGTTTACCCCCAACCCAAAGCCCGCCAATAAACCCGACAAAGGCGTTGCCCAGCCAGGGTATTCGGGCCACGGATGCCTTGAAAGAAACGCCTTGCTGAGAGACGTCCTGCGCAAAGTGGTTGCTCTGCATCCAAATCCAGGAGCTCGGAAAAGAGCGTCCCCAATCTTTTTCCAGATACCCGCGACCTCCATCAAACGGTATCTCCTTGCCTTGCAGCGTCAGGTGCCCCTGAAGCACTGAGTCCATAGAAACAATGCCGTGGTAACATTCCATAAAGGGCACAAACGCATACCATCCCATGATGCCAGGAGAAAGGGGCCGAACCGGCCAGGGCACCGACTGGCTGAATTGTACCTGACCCTTCAGCTCGGGCAAATTCAACCGTATTTCATCTCGGGTGAAAAAGTTTTGTCCCAATTGCAACGCAAATCGATCCTTAGAAGGTTGGAAGGCCTCCACAGGAAATCGGTGATAGGCCGCCGTGTTCATGCGGCCGTCCAGGACCTGAATGAAGGCGTGACCTTGTCCGTGCTCATCGTAGGCGATGCCCGGAATGACGGCCAGTGCCGTTCCTTCTTCGGGCGAAACCAACTTGAAGTACCACCCTTCAAAATAGCGGCGAGTCTTGCCCCATCCCTGGAATCGCTCTGGATTCCAGGTAACCCGCCATCGTTGCCATGCATTCCTCATTTCGGCAAACATACCAAAGACAAACCCGGAAAAAACCTGCTGTGCTTACTTTCACACTATGTGCGGTCGGTTCACCATAACCAAAACAGAACAGGAGCTGGAAAAACGCTTTGGGGCGAATTTCTACACCCGCGTGCTAGAAGCGCGCTACAACATCGCACCAACGCGGTTGAGTCCCGTGCTGACTGCTGAAAAGCCTTTTGAATTCCAGTTCTTTCGCTGGGGGTTGATTCCCTTCTGGGCTAAGGATCCCAGTATTGGGTTAAAAATGATCAATGCCCGCCAGGAATCGCTGGCCGAAAAACCTGCGTTCCGAGCCGCGCTCCAGCAGCGCCGCTGCCTGGTCATCGCGGATAGTTGGTATGAATGGGTAGCTGCCGGCAAACGCAAGCAGCCCATTCGAATCTTGCGAAAAGACCGGGAAGCATTTGCTTTTGCCGGTCTTTGGGAAAGCTGGAATCCCGCTGCTGAGGGCGAAACCCGCGACCCCGAACAAGATCTGCATTCGTTTACCATCATCACCGCGCCGGCACTGCCGGCCATTGCCTCCATTCACGACCGGATGCCGGCTATCCTGCTGCGCGGCGACGAACGCAGCTGGTTGGACCCGGCTTGTTCTGCTGTGGAAGCGGCCAAGCTGTTACAACCTTATCCGGAAGACGAGCTGGAGTACTACCCGGTTTCCGATGCAGTGAACAATGCCCGCAACGAAGATGTCCGGCTCATCGAACGGCAAGTTCCCCGCAGCCATCCCGAAACAGGGACGCTGTTCTGAAACCAGGCTGCGAAGTGTGCTGCCGCGCAGTCACGGCCAGCTTTTCTGCGCAAAGGCTTTTTGGCGCACTTTCGTACAGGCTTTACAGCCTTGCTTGCTTACCAACGCCCTGGACGTTTGGCCTTGGCAGAGGCCGCATCCACAACCGGAACGCGGCCTGTCGGTGCGTCCGCATAGCGGGGATCCGGTATCCAGATCAGGCGCTCCAGGTGCTGCACTTCCAGGGTTGGAACGCCAAAATCCAACGTGACTTTGCCGGTCATGCCGTAAACACCTCTACCGACAATCGGAAAGCGCTTGAGCGAAGGCGGGAAATGGACCGTGTCAAAATTCCCCCCCTCGGCATCCATGAAGGTGCCAAACTTCATCAGCTCGCCGCTGCTGGCCCGAACGTCCTTGGTACAAACCAGATAACCCGGAACATACACCGTGCGCCCTTCACAAGCAGCCAGCTCTGATGCCAGCTTGCGCTTTTCGGGAAGGGGTTGACCCAGCAGCAAAAACGGGTCGCACAAGGGAAAGCCCAACAATTCTAACTCATCGTAAGCATCCTCAACCGAAGTGTGCGTTAGATCGGGAAGCGAATAATGGCGAGCAGGCACACAAAACAGCTCGTCCTTGTGGTCCGGTGCCCGACCTGCCGCTGCACCAAAAAGCATGGCAGCGTCCCAAAGCGACTGCTTCTTTGTTCGGCCGGTGAAGCGAAAAGCTCCAATTCGAACTAAAATATTGAGTTGCTCCAGGCTGAGCGGTACGCGGCGTACAAAATCTTCCAGGTCATCAAAAGGCCCATGCCGGATACGCTCCGCTTCAACCTCCTGGGCTCGTTCGCGCTCGAGGTCCTTGATGTGCTGGAGCCCCAGAAAAAGCTGCTCGCCCCGGATGGAGGTCCGGTAGGCCCCGCGGTTCACGCAAGGCGCATTGATGCTGGCCCCGGCCACGCGCGCCTCGTTCACGTAAAACTCTGTAGAATAAAATCCGCCAAAATTATTAATGACGGCCACCATGAACTCCCGGGGGTAGTACGCCTTGAGAAACAGACTTTGGTAGCTCTCTACCGCAAAGCTGGCGGAGTGTGCCTTGGAAAACGAATAACCGGAAAAACTCTCCATCTGCCGCCAAACCTCCGTAGCAATGTGCTCCGGGTAACCGCGCTCGGCGCAATTGCGGAAGTACGTGTCCCTGATTTTCTGGAAACCGTCGCGGGAGCGATACTTGCCGGACATGGCTCGGCGCAAAATGTCGGCATCTGCCAAATCAATGCCGGCAAAATGGTGCGCTACTTTAATTACATCTTCCTGATAGACCATCACCCCGTGAGTCTCTTCCATAAGCTCTTTCATCTTGGGGTGCAGGTAGGCAAAGGCATCCGGCTGGTGATGCCGCTGGATGTACTCGCGCATCATGCCCGACTTGGCCACCCCGGGCCGGATAATGGAACTGGCAGCCACCAAGGTCCGATAGTCTGCACATTCCAGCTTGCGCAACAGTTGCCGCATGGCCGGTGATTCGATGTAAAAACAGCCGATGGTATCGCCGACGCGAAGGCGCTCGTTCAACAGCGGATCGCGCTTGAAGCGCTCGACGTCGTCCACATCCACCGACTTTCCGAGATTCTGCCGAATCACCTCCACGCTTTCTTTGATGTGGCCCAGCCCGCGCTGGCTGAGGATATCGTACTTGTACAGTCCGATATCCTCAGCAACGTACATGTCAAACTGCGTGATGGGAAATCCTTTGGGCGGCAACTCCGTGGCACTGTACTGGTAGATAGGCTCTTCCGAAATCAACACCCCACCGGCGTGAATGGACAGGTGGTTGGGAAAGTCAGCGATCCGCTCACCGTAGCGAAAAATCATGCGCGTGATGTCGTCCTGCAGTGCCGGATCATTCGGATTGCGCACGAGTCGGTCAATCTCCGGCTTGGGCAGACCAAAGACCTTGCCCAACTCCCGGATAATAGACCGGCCCTTAAACGTGGAATACGTCGCAATTAATGCGGTATGCCGGCGGCCATAGCGCTTGAAAATGTAGTCGGTCACTTCATCGCGCTCATCCCAGGAAAAATCGATGTCAAAATCCGGGGGAGAAGATCGGTGGGGGTTGATGAAACGCTCAAAGTACAAGTCCAACTCAATGGGATCAACATCAGTAATTCCCATACAATACGCCACGGTACTGTTTGCGCCGCTGCCGCGCCCTACGTGCCGGAACCCCCGGGAGCGAGCATAGCGAATGATGTCCCAGGTAATCAGAAAATAGGGCGAAAACCCCAGCTTGTCAATCACCGTCAACTCGTGCTGAACCTGCTTAAGCGCTTCGGTACCCCGACCATAGCGGCGCTTCCACCCGTCCATCGCCAGCTTTTCCAACAAGAGGCGGTCGTCTGCCGGGCTGCCTGTAAACGTCTTCCGGTTTTTGGGGGTGGCGGTATCCGGTTCAAACACACAGCGCTCCAGCACCCGCATCGTGTTGTAGATCAACTGGGGAAAGGCGCGGTAGGGCTCGAGCAGAACATCGGCCTCCAGCAGCACTTCGCCCGGATCGGCCTGGGCAGAAACAGGCAGCTTGCTCAGGATAGTGTTCTGATCAATGGCGCGGAGCAACCGGTGGGTGTTGAAGCCCACTTTGTCCAGAAAAGTTACCGGATGCCAGATCACCAGCCGGGACATCGCAGCATACTCTGGCCGGCGCCGCAAATTGCGCGCCTCGGAAGGACGCACCCCGAGATACTCGTTATCGCGCAGGCTCTCCGGAATAAGATTGCCCAGCGGATAGATGAACAGGCAGTGATCCAGCTCCGGGGCCCGGGCCGGCAAAGGCTCCTGGCCACAAAGGTGCTGGGACAAAAACTCGTTGAGCTGGCGAAACCCTATGGTATCCATAGCTAGGCCGATGTAAAAAAGTACCCCTCGCGAACCACCCGCAAAGCGCCGTTTGTCTTCCGCCCGAAACTCAATACCCACCACGGGCTTGATGCCCTTCTCCCGGCACGCCGCCACAAAAGGAAACACCGCAGAGGTATTGTTCAAATCCGTAAGGGCCAAAACTTCCGCGCCCCGCTCGGCTGCGGCTTCAACGAGTTGTTGCGGAGACAAGGTGCCGTATCGGAAACTGAAATAGGTGTGGCAGTTGAGGTACATGGTGAGACAGCGAAAGACAGCGCAAACCGGACAGGTTGCGCGGATAAGCAAGCGAACGACTGGAAGTTTCGGGCAATACCCTTTAATCTCCCTGCTGGAGCTGCCGGAAGAGGCGAGACAAATCACCGGATTGCTGGTGCAGGGTTCGCCAGCCCTCATCCGTAATGTAGCGGCAGCGCACGGCAAAATCGAGCCATATCCGGGCTTCTGCATTGGCCGCGTCTGCCTGTGCCAGATGAAGGACAAATTCATCCGGCTGGGCCCGATAGCGCCAGGCGTCCGCCAGATGAACGCAAATGCGCCGGGAAGCTTTGCGCAAGGGATCCGTCAAGGCATACTTCTCTTCAGCAGGAAAATAACGGGATACCTCAAAGAGATCCATTGACCATTCAAACGCGGACTGGTAGACCGGCCAACGGGCAGGATCATCCGCTTGTACAGCAAGCAGCAGCGAAGCCTGCTCCACAGGGCTCAGCCTGGTATGGCGAACCAGCGAAGATTCTTTCAAGGACGCGGAAGGCGTGTGAGACGGGATGGTAGAGAAGCTACGGTGAAGTGTTTGCAGCGACATGGCAGAGGAATTAACGACGTGAATATTCAGGCAGGCCTGCGAGGCAGGCATTGAGGCGATCATCGGGAGCGATCCGGGTCAAGCCTCCGGGGCAGGCCTCCGGGCAGGCCTGCGAGGCAGGCATTGAGGCGATCATCAGGAGCGATCCGGGTCAAGCGCTGCCCAGGCCAGGCGAAACCGCGCCGACAAGTCGGCACATTCCGCATAGGGATCGCCAGCGCGGGCGGCCTCCGTACTTAACCAATGCGCCGCTGCGATCAGTCCATCGATCGCATAGACCACCGGAGGGAGCGGGGGAAAAGCTGTTTGGTCCAGAACAGCGCGTTCAGTGGCGCGCTGATGGCCAGCCCGGCTAAAGGGCTTGTGGACGTCTGCGTGGTTCCCATCGCTGCGCGTGTACCAAAGCCCCTGCTGAACAGCCTCCGAGGCACTGAGCGCAAATCGGGCAGTGTCCGGGAACCAGTCCGCATGGCGCAGAGCCAGATCGGCCAGCCGCCCGGGAAGTGTGCCCAACGCCGAAGCCAGATCTCGCTCCAGCAATACCCGCTGGCCGCGCACGGTCCGCACGCGAGCCAGCGCCCGGTGAGGGTCCGGGGCATCAACCCGCCGTGCCGGCTGCAGAACGCGGACCGGCATTGCCGGCTGCGGATCACGCACTGGCGCTGTCGGCTGCGGCTGCAGCGTCAGGGGCTCAGACAACGGGAGGACCGGCTGCAAGACTGCTTGCGAATTCCGTTGGCGCTCTGGCCCAACTGCCGGACCGAATTTCCTCTGCCCGGGACCAAAACGGTGCAGGCGGCGGGGCTGATTTCTGACGGCAGTTTTGGGGGAGGTCTTGCGTTTTGTTGCGTTCATGTTGATCATTTTATTGGGAGCTTCTAAAAACCTAACCTACTTAGTTGCGCACAAGCCTCGTATCTGGGTTTTTTAGAAACTCCCGGTCGTGCCCATTGAGCAAATAGTGGGAAGCAGAGACAGCGATAAGTTTCCATGCTATACTTTAGCGAAAGGGTTAAAATCAGGACGGGCGCTGACCAAACCCAAGCCCACAGCGCGCATGAGCTTGTTGGCGCCGTGTTTGGAGCGCATGCGGTCCATGGCCTGGTAGAGCCGGATGTACTCCGGGGTGTCGTCAAACAGATCAATCTGTTGATGACCCTGCACCAGATCGCTGAGGCGCACCCCGAGCAGGCGAATCAGCAAACGGCGGTCGTAGAGTTTGTCGAACAGCTCTTCGGCCTTGTGCAACAGTACGTGATCGGCTGCGGTGTAGGTCAAATGCGCCTGCCTGCTGACGGTGTCGAAACTGGAGTAGCGAATCTTGACCGTCAGACAGCCAGTCAATTTCTGCTGCTCGCGCAACTTGAACGCCAGCTTCTCCACCATGGTAACCAACAGCGACTTGAGGAAGCGAATGTCCATGGTGTCTTGCTGAAAGGTCCGCTCCGTAGAAAGCGATTTGGCTTCTGTATGCGGCACCACGGGTGTATCGTCAATAGCGTTGGCACGTCGCCAGAGTTCACCTCCGGACTTGCCCATAAGCTGCTCCAGCAATTCCACGGGCATTTCGCGCAGCGTCTGAACCTGTGCGATGCCCATGCCGCGCAAAAAACGGAAGGTCTTCTCGCCCACCATGGGCAACTTGCCAATGGACATCGGAGCGATGAACTCCCGCTCCGTGCCCCGCGGTACGAGCAACTGCCCATTGGGCTTGGATTCGTTGGTGGCCACCTTGGACACCATCTTGTTGACCGACAACCCAAACGAAATAGGCAAACCGGTTTCTGCCGTAATGGTCTTGCGCAAAGCCGACGCCCAGCCGTAGCTGCCGTGGAAGCGGTCCATGCCGCTCAGGTCCAGGTAGAACTCGTCAATGGACGATTTTTCAAAGAGCGGCGCGCGGTCGGCGATGATCTCCGTGACCAGGCGGGAGTACTTGCTGTAGGCTTCCATGTCGCCGGAAATGACCAGCGCGTTAGGACAAAGCTGCATGGCCAGTTTCATGGGCATGGCCGAATGCACCCCGAAACGCCGGGCCTCGTAACTGCACGCTGCCACAACGCCCCTCCCCCCCTTTCCCCCGACAATCAGCGGGCGGCCTTTAAGCCGGCTGTCCCGCAATACCTCAACCGAGACAAAAAAAGCGTCCAGGTCAAGATGCAGAATGGCGCGGTCAGAAGCGGGGGCGAGGACTGGGGATTTCAACGTCTTCAGGTTACTTTAGGG
>CAYSDI010000001.1:80311-83135 GCA_964429745.1 uncultured Chitinophagales bacterium
AGGGTTACTTCAGGGTTACTTCAGAGGGTCAGCGAGAGCATCTGCGGCGCTTGGCCAGTGCAGGATGAGAAGCCCGCCATGCCAACCGATTTAGCAAACTTACTAAATTTTTTAGCTTTGGCCAATATCTTTGGCTAAAAATTTTCCAGCGGCGCAAACGCCCGTGTTTACAGGCCCGAAAACCCATAAGCATGTACATTCCCTGGCATTTTCAGGCCAGCGACGAGGGCCAGGCATTGGCATTCATGCGGCAATTTCCTTTTGCCACGCCGGTGACCCGGCACGATGGGCGCCCCCTGGCTAGCCACCTGCCCTTTATCATTAGCAAACAAGACGGCCAACTGTGGCTGCGGTCGCACTGTGCCCACGTGGAATTACGCGGCGGTGCATGCGTGCGGCGTGCCGCGGATCCTGAGTGACCCCGAAGAAGCCCTCGCGCTCATTGAAGTAAGCATCCGGACGTTTGAACCCGCTTATCTTGACCAATGGAAGGGCCCGTGCGCATGAAACCCTGCCCCTACCTTTGCCACGACCCGAAAAACCCCTTCGCCCGATGCCCACAAAACCACTAACGCTTGTCCTGCACGGCGGCGCCGGCACCATCCTGCGCAGCGAAATGACGCCCGAGAGAGAGCAGCGCTATACAGATGCACTCGGCCGCGCACTAGACCGCGGTTATGCCGTGTTGGAAAACGGGGGAAGCGCTTTAGATGCCGTGGAAACCGCGGTGCGCGAACTGGAAGATTGTCCGCTGTTCAACGCGGGAAGGGGTTCGGTTTTCACTGCAACGGGCGGCCACGAAATGGACGCCTGCATCATGGACGGGCGGGAGCGGCAGGCCGGAGCGGTCAGCCTGGTGCGGAACATAAGAAATCCTGTGTCGCTGGCGCGACTGGTCATGGAAAAATCCGGGCATGTTTTTCTGGCGGGCGAAGGGGCGGAGGAATTCGCGCGGCAGCAGGGCTGCAAAACTGAGCCAGCGGCTTATTTCCACGACGATTTTCGCCATGCGCAATGGCTTGAAGTGGCAGGCAGCGAGACCGTGCAACTGGATCACAGCGCTTCGCACAGCAACCATAAAACCGAACCCGGCAAAGACCACAAATTCGGCACTGTTGGCGCTGCAGCATTGGACGCGCAGGGCAACCTGGCTGCGGCAACGTCCACCGGTGGCATGACCAACAAACGCTTTGGCCGCATTGGCGACAGTCCGGTGGTCGGGGCTGGCAATTTTGCCGACAACAGCACCTGCGCCGTGTCCTGTACCGGCAGTGGCGAGTATTTTCTGCGCGGTGTGGTGGCCTATGATGTAGCCTGCCTGATGGAACACAAAGGCTCGAGCCTGACAGCCGCATGCCGCGAAGTGGTGCAACATCGGCTACTCCGACTAGGCGGTGACGGCGGGCTGATCGCTGTGGACGCCTTAGGCAATTTTGCCTTGGAATTCAATACGGAAGGTATGTACCGCGCCGTTCGCAACAGCGCAGGCCAACACCAAATTTTGATTTACGGCTCTTGAGCAAGGGGCTTGAAAATAGACCTATGCCCAATGATTTAAGCCTTCCTGTTGCGCTGGTAACCGGCGCCAGTTCCGGCATCGGAGCCGCCTGCGCCCGCGCGCTCGCCGCGCAGAGCTACCGCGTTGTGTTGTGCGGCCGAAATGCAGAGCGGCTGGAACAGCTTCAAGTTGAAATCCGACAATCCGGGTTTGCCGAGCCGCGCGTGCTGCGCTTTGACGTTCGGGATCGGCAAGACGTCGAGGGGCAACTCGCCGCCCTTCCCCCGGAATGGCTGCCCGTTTCCGTTCTGGTCAACAGCGCGGGAAATGCGCACGGCATGGGTCCGCTTCAAGAAAACGATCCGGACGATTGGGACGCCATGATGGACAGCAATGTCAAGGGCCTCCTGTATGTGTCCAAAGCACTGGTCGGGGGAATGATCGCCGCGGGCCGCGGCCATGTGGTCAACATCAGCTCAGTGGCGGGCAAAAGCACCTATGCAGGCGGAGTCATTTATTGCGCCAGCAAGCACGCAGTGGAAGCCATCAGTGAAGGGATGCGCCTGGAGTGGACCGCGCACGGCATCAAAGTCACCAACGTCGCTCCCGGTGCCGTACAAACCGGTTTTTCCCAAGTGCGGTTTAAGGGTGACGAAGCCCGCGCTGCGGCGGTGTACGACGGGTTTGACCCGCTCCAGGCCGAAGACATTGCCGATGCTGTTGTGTATGCTGTTACTGCACCGGCAAGAGTCACCATAGCAGACATTACGCTCTTAGCGGGAGCGCAGGCCAGTGCCACACAAATTCACCGGAAGGGAACCTGAGCGTTCAGCGTGGTGTTGTCCAGAAACCGTCGACACCTGCCAATCAGGGAGTGTTTAATCAACTTACCATGGAAAAGCGAATGCCCGTTCCCCCATTTACGGAAGCCACTGCCCAACAAAAAATCCAGGCCGCTGAAGATGCCTGGAACAGCCGCGACCCGGATCGCGTGGTGCTGGCCTATACACCCGATACGGAGTGGCGAAACCGGACAGAATTTGTGAGAGGTCGGGAAGCAGTTCGGCAATTTCTGCAACGCAAATGGAACCGTGAACTGGACTACAAACTTCGCAAATCCTATTGGGCGCATTCAGCTAACCGAATTGCCGTGCGATTTGAATATGAGTTCAGGGACGATAACGGGCAGTGGTACCGCGCCTATGGCAACGAAAACTGGGAGTTTGACGAAAACGGGCTGATGGCCAAGCGCTACGCCAGCATCAACGATTTGCCCATTAAAGCGGAGGAGCGAAAACTTTGAACAAACGTTCAGGCAGGAACCAG
>CAYSDI010000001.1:83235-84478 GCA_964429745.1 uncultured Chitinophagales bacterium
AGCTGAACAACCAACGCTTTGAACAAACGTTCAGGCAGGAACAGCGATGGGCTTGATCTGAATGACGCGGTTGTCCATGGTAAAGCGATCGCCACGAGCCAGAATATGCGTGACCAGGTTGCTCATGGACATGGGCGTTCCGACTTTGAGCACAGCATGCTTGTTGTGGGTCAGATGGCTGGGGTCGAAAACGATGGCCATGCCCGAACCAATCACTTCGAACTCGTTGCATCCTCTAATGACCAGGCCCGTGTCTTCGCTCAACCCGACCCCGATTAACTCGGGGAAGGTGGCTACCGCTTCGCAAAGTCGGCCAAAACGACCGCGTCGAATGAAGTGCGTATCAATAATCATCTGCGGAATGTAACCCATCCCCTTTCGAAGGACGACCGCGCCCTTGAGCATGGATTCGGTGCTGCTTCCCCCTGCAATCATTTCTACACTCATGGACATGGCACCGGCACTGGTACCGGCCAGCACGAACTCGTCGTCGCGAAAGCGCTGCATGAGCAACTCGTGGAGCGGTGAGTCGCCGATAAGTTTGGTGATCCGGCTTTGATCGCCCCCGCTGAACATGACGCAATGGGCTCCCCGAACCAGGTCCAGGCTAGCGGGTTCCCGGGATTGCTTTTTCTTGCGGATGTCCAGGACATCCACCCGGCTGACCCCAAGCTTTTGGAAGGCCCGGACGTAATTCTGGCCAACGGTGTCCGGGATGCTGCTTGCTGTTGGAATGACCACTACCCTGGGGTCTTGCACGGCGCATTCCCGCACAACACGCGATAAAATGCCGTCCTCGATGAAATCCAGGCCGTAATCTTCGTCCTCTTCGCCCTTGTATTCGGCGCCGCCAATGGGGATTAGGGTGCCCCGAACCGCTGTGTTTTGGCTCATACGCGTAAAATCGAACGGTTGCCCCCCCTTTACCCCCCGCCCCCCTCGCTAAAAGGGGGTTTAAAGAACCTAAACGTGTCTACGCGCAAATCCGGTTTCGGGATGCATACAGACGCTGACAAAAAAACTATCTTCCGCAAGGATAATCAAGTTCGGGAACACATTGTCAACCGGCGGGCAAGTCTTTGTCAACTGGTGGTCAACTGGTGGTCAACTGGTAGCCAACTGGTAGCCAACTGGTAGCCAACTGGTAGCCAACTGGTAGCCAACTGGTGGTCAACTGGTGGTCAACTGGTGGTCAATTCGTGGTCAGGAGTTGGCGAAAGAAAAGCTAAAGGCGGTGCGATGC
>CAYSDI010000001.1:84578-105645 GCA_964429745.1 uncultured Chitinophagales bacterium
GTGGTCAATTCGTGGTCAGGAGTTGGCGAAAGAAAAGCTAAAGGCGGTGCGATGCTCAGGAAGCGCGGGCAATTGGCCCGAAGACTTAGTGTACATCGAACACGCTGACCAGCGAACGGAAGCCTTTCCGCCGGAATTGGTCTGAAAAAGCCCGAAAAAGTTCGAAAATGAACCCTTTCGTGGAGCCTGAGAACCCTGCCGTGGAGACCGGCTTGACAAGATCCAACTGAACTACACAGCTAAAGAACCCTTTGAACAGAACAGCAAAGTTTTTATGCGAATACGCGAAATAAATGCCATGCGCGGCCCGAACTACTGGTCGATTCGCCGCCACAAACTGATTGTCATGGTGCTGGACCTCGAAGAGTTGGAGGAGCACCCAACCAATAAAATCAGTGGTTTCCAGGAGCGGTTGGAGGCCATGTTTCCGGGCATGTTCGCCCACCGATGCTCGGTCGGTACGCCTGGCGGTTTTTTCCAACGCGTTCAGGAAGGCACTTGGATGGGTCACGTTATAGAGCACATCGCGCTGGAAATTCAAAGCCTTGCGGGCATGGAATGCGGCTTTGGCCGAACGCGCACGTACGGGGAGCCTGGCGTTTACAATGTCGTATATGACTACGTCGAAGAAAGTGTAGGTCGTTATGCAGCGCGGGCCTCCGTCCGCATCGCGCAGGCGCTGGTGGACGGCAAGGCGTACAACCTGGAAGAAGACATTCAGGAGATGCGCGAAGTCCGGGAGCGCGAGCGGCTTGGGCCCAGCACCGGCTCGATTATTGAAGAGGCAGAAGCCCGGGGAATTCCGTGGATTCGCCTGAACAAGTATTCGCTCTGTCAGCTCGGCTACGGGACCAATCAAAAACGCATCCAGGCAACGGTAACCAGTCAGACCAGCAGCATTGGTGTTGAACTGGCCTGCGACAAAGAGGACACCAAATTCCTGTTGGAACAGGCCGAAGTGCCTATCCCCAAAGGCGACATTGTGCGCACCGAAGCAGGGCTCCGCGACGCGATAGACCGCATTGGCTATCCGCTGGTGGCCAAACCAATCAGTGGAAACCACGGTCGGGGCATCACCACCGACATCCGAAATTGGGACGATGCCATCATCGCCCTGGAGGCGGCCAAAAAGATTTCGCGCTCCGTGATCATCGAGAAGTTCATCACCGGCGACGACTACCGGCTCCTGGTCATTAACTACAAATTGGTGGCGGCTGCCCGCCGCACCCCCGCCCACGTAGTGGGCGACGGACGGTCTACTGTTCAGCAGTTGATTGATGCGGTGAATGCCGATCCACGGCGCGGTTACGGGCATGAGAAAGTGCTCACGCAAATTGATGTCAATGACCTGACGCTGGGCCTGCTGGAGGAAAAAGACCTCACCTTGGATTCAGTCTTGCCGGATGGCCAGATGCTCAAGCTCAAAGACACCGCCAACCTAAGCACGGGTGGTACCGCCGAAGATGTGACCGACTACGTTCACCCCTTCAACATTTTCATGGCCGAGCGCATTGCGCGCATCATCGGCCTGGACATTTGCGGCATCGACATTATGACCAGCGATATCGGCAAGCCGCTTCACGAAACGGGTGGCGCGGTGCTGGAAGTCAATGCCGCTCCGGGTTTCCGCATGCACCTGGCCCCGGCAAGCGGACTGCCGCGCAACGTAGCCGGACACGTCATGGACATGCTCTACCCCGCTGGCTCCACGGCCCGCATTCCCATCGTAGCGGTTACGGGCACCAATGGCAAAACCACGACCACTCGCCTGATAGCCCACATGGCCAAAATGAAGGGCTTCAAAGTGGGCTATACCACCACGGACGGGGTATATATACAAAACCGCCTGTTGATGACGGGTGATTGTACCGGCCCAAACAGCGCGGAATTCGTGTTAAAAGACCCTACCGTGGATTTCGCCGTACTGGAAAGCGCCCGGGGCGGTTTGTTGCGCGCAGGTCTCGGTTTTAAAAAGTGCGACATCGGCATCGTCACTAATGTGGCGCCGGATCACCTTGGGTTGAAGGGTATCCACACTATTGAGCAATTGGCTAAAGTTAAAGGAGTGATCCCGGAAACGGTGTTCCCTCATGGCTATGCCATCCTCAATGCCGACGACGATTTAGTGTACGGCATGCGCGAAGGGCTCGAGTGCAACGTTGCCTATTTCTCGCTGGATGAAAACAACCCGCGCATTAAAAAGCAATGTTCAGCGGGCGGCGTTTCAGCGGTGTACGAGAACGGGTTCATTTCGATCTACAAAGGCGAATGGAAAATCCGGGTAACCAAAGCCGTGAATGTGCCCCTGACCTTTGACGGAACCGCGCTGTTCATGATCCAGAACGTACTGGCCGCAGTGCTGGCCGGGTACTTGCGCGGTTTCTCCATCGAGGACCTGAAGGTGGCCATAGAATCGTTCATCCCTTCGCCCTCTCAAACACCGGGCCGACTCAACCTGTTTAAGTTCAAGGACTATACCATTCTGTTGGACTACGCGCACAACGAAGCCGGGTTGCGGGCTCTCAAGGGCATGGTCGATCGCATGGAAGCCACCATCAAAGTAGGCGTAATCGCCGGCATCGGCGATCGCCGGCCGCAGGACAACCAAGCCATCGGGCAGGTTGCCGCCGAAATGTTTGACGAGATCATTATCCGCCAGGACAAAAACTTGCGCGGACGCACCGAAGCGGAGTTGATCGAAATGCTGCAGGAGGGCATACGAAGTGTTGATCCAAACAAACCGGTTCGCGTGTTTGCCACGGAACATGAAGCTATTTCGCATACGATTAAAAACGCTAAAAAAGGCGCCTTAATCGTGTTGTGCAGCGATGTGGTTCCGGATGCGTTGGCGCAGGTCATGAAATTCAAAGAGGAAGAAGTGGACCGCATGATGAACAACAACGGCAGCATTAGCGGATAACCACCGTTTTGATGTTGGCGAATTCCAGCAGTCCTTCCCGCGACAACTCCCGGCCATAACCGGATGCTTTGGTGCCCCCAAACGGGTGGCGCGGGTCGCTGACCACTGGGGAGTTCAGAAATACGGCGCCGTCATCGGCGCGTGCTGCGAGAGAAAGAGCCTGCTCCTCCGAACCGCTGTAAATGCTCATGCCCAGACCGAATCGGCTTTGATTGGCCAGTTCCAGCGCATGCCCGGCATCGCGGGCGCGAACCAGGGCGGCAAGCGGGCCAAAGGTTTCTTCGTCAAACGCGCGCATGCCAGGCGTAACATCACCGATCAGGGTGGCTTCGTGCCGGGCACCCGAACACCCACCACCCGCCAGCAAAACTGCTCCTGCGCGCAGACTGTCTTTCAGTTGATCTTGCAGTGTTTCGGCAAAACTCTCCCGGGCTAAGGGCCCAAGTCTGGTTTCATCTAACATAGGATCACCTATGGAAATTTCTGCAAGTGCCTGCGCAAAGCGCTCGGCAAAAGCTTGGTAAAGGGGTGCTTCTACAATAAAACGCTTGGCCGCAATACAACTCTGTCCGGCATTGACCATCCGAGCCTGCACCGCTCCGGCCACAGCCTCTTCCAAATCGGCACCCTGCAGCACAAGGAACGCGTTGCTTCCCCCGAGTTCAAGTACGCTTTTCTTCAGGTAGCGCCCGGCCACGGCCGCCACGGCTGCACCTGCCTGCTCACTTCCGGTCAGCGTCACACCCGTTACAGCGCGATGCGCGATGACCGATTCTACAGCTTCGTGTTCTACGTATAAGTTCTGAAAAATTCCCGGGGGAAACGCTTCCGGCTCAAAGAGCAACTCCATGGCCTGGGCACAGCCGCCTGTTCCGGAGGCATGGCGCAACAAAACTGCGTTGCCGAGTGCCAGGTTGGGGACGGCATAGCGAAAAACCTGCCAAAAGGGATAATTCCAGGGCATAAGGCCAAGCACCGTCCCGGCTGGGTCAATGCGCACGAAGCTTCTCTTTGCCGGGCTCGAGATTTCTTTGGGCTGGAGCATTTGTTCAGCCTGCTCCGCATAATAGCGACAGCACAAAATGCACTTGTCTACCTCCGCCCGCGATTCGGTGATGGGTTTACCCATTTCTGCGGTGATGAGCCCTGCCAGTTTCTCTCGTTGGTGTTTCAATGCATCGGCGAGTTTATTCAGGGCCTGACAGCGGTCAGCAATCGGGCTTCGGCTCCACCGGCCGAACGCTTGTTCACTTTGCGCCAGCCGATCCTTGATGGCTTCTGCGCTAAGCGTTTCATACCGTGCCAGCGTTTCGCCATTCCAGGGATTAATGCTTACATAGGCCATAATCGAACTTTTGAACGGCGCGAAGGGTTGAGCGCAACGTTTTCGCGTGCGTTGAAATCAATGCTTGCGCGTGCGTTGAAATCAACGTTTGCGTTTTGGGTTGAAAATAACGCTTGCGCTTTGGGTTAAAATCAATGCTTGCGTTTTGGGAAAGTTAACCTGCCTGAGCCAAAGGCGGCCTTCCTGTTTTAAAGGCTTTCTGCCAAAAAAACAGGGTCAGGTCAAAAAAGAAGTTGTTTCTTAAGTTGGATTGCCCTTATTTCGCCTCCGCATGAACCGTTTGCAGCCCTTGAACCAATCTGGATCCCCCCTTTGCTCCTTGCGGGCAGAAGGTGGCGATTTGGTTACGGGCGCCAACCTGTTTTCCCTTCCTATGGTTGTTACTACCACCAACATGATGCCTTCTATGAAGCGCAACATGATGTGTTGTAGCACAGGCAAGGGTCAAACGGACGGAATGCAGGCATAGCCAAACACCAGCAAATCCCCCAAAGGCCCTTTCCTCCGGAAAGGGCCTTTTTTGTTGCCCAAAACCCCGGATAAACAGTTGCTTACACGCTCGAAACCTTAAAACAGCCGCACCCCTTGAACCTTTGCGGTTATTCTTAAAACTTAAAAGCAGCACACGCAAAATCGACAAAAAAGCCATGAACCCTTATCGCCAGTCCGGAAATATGTCCACAAAATACCAAGCCGCGCCCCTTGGGGTCGCGCAGATGCAAATGCCTGGCAAAGCGAATACCATGAAGCATGGTATGTTGCTATGCTGCATGACGGACCCTCCGGATGGTGCGCTAACCTGAACAACCGAACGCAAAAACAAGCAGTTCTTCTTCAGAAAAAGCTCCCCGGTTGCCTCCGGGGGCTTTTTCATACGAGAACTGGGCCGAACAAACCCAACCCAAAAACCCCGCATCGTTTACTCGTAAAAATTCCAAAATGTCAACCAACACACATCGCTTTGAAACCCTGCAACTCCACGCAGGCCAGCAACCGGATCCAATCACGGGGTCGCGCGCCGTGCCCATTTACCAGACCTCCAGCTACGTGTTCCGCGACTCCGCACACGCAGCCAACCTGTTTGGCTTGCGCGAATTCGGCAACATCTACACGCGCATCATGAACCCCACCACCGATGTGTTTGAGCAGCGCATTGCCGCGCTTGAAGGTGGTGTGGCGGCGCTGGCTGTTGGCAGCGGACAAGCCGCCCAGTTCCTGGCGCTCAGCAACATCTTGCAAACCGGCGACAACTTCGTTTCCACCTCATTTCTGTACGGAGGCACCTACAACCAATTCAAGGTGCAGTTCAAGCGCTTTGGCATTGAAGCCCGCTTTGCCGATGGCGACGAACCGCAGGCGTTTGAAGCGCTGATTGACAAAAACACCAAGGCCTTGTACCTGGAAACTATTGGCAATCCGCGTTTTAACATACCCGACTTTGAAGCGCTGGCTGCACTGGCCAAAAAGCACGATTTGCCGCTGATTGTCGACAACACTTTTGGCGCTGCCGGATACCTCTTCCGACCCATTGAACACGGTGCCGATGTGGTGGTGGCCAGCGCCACCAAATGGATTGGCGGGCATGGAACCAGCATAGGAGGCGTTATTGTTGACGCCGGAACCTACGATTGGAACAACGGAAAATTTCCCCAATTCAGCGAGCCCAGCGAAGGCTACCACGGCTTAAAATTCGGTGAGGTCTTTGGCAAAGGCAATGCGCTCGGCCTTCCCAACATCGCCTACATCATTCGCGCGCGAGTCGAAGGGCTTCGCGACTGGGGTGCAGCCCTGGCGCCATTCAACAGCTTCTTGTTCCTGCAAGGGTTGGAAACGCTGTCGCTGCGGGTTCAGCGCACCGTGGACAACGCGCTGGCGCTGGCGGAATGGCTGGAACAACACCCGGATGTAGAGGCCGTGTTTTACCCTGGCCTGGAATCCTCGCCTTACCACGCATTGGCCAAACGCTACCTGAAAAATGGTTATGGAGGCGTCTTGAGTTTCAAAGTCAAAGCAGGCAAAGAAGCAGCCGATGAGGTAGTAAACCAATTGAAGCTCGTGTCGCATTTGGCCAATGTGGGTGATGCCAAAACGCTCATTATTCACCCGGCAACCACCACACACCAACAGCTTTCTGCGTCCGAACAGCGCAAAGCCGGCGTTGAAGCAGGTGTCTTGCGCCTCTCGGTGGGCATTGAGCACATTGAAGATTTGAAAACCGACCTGGATCAAGCGCTTCGGGCCGCTTCATCCGGCGTGCAAAACCCCGCTGATTATGCCCTTGCTGCGCAGTAAGGAACCTTTGGCGCTTGAAGGTGGAGGCCGTTTACCGGAACTGGAGATCGCGTATCACCAGTACGGCCGGCTTTCGCCTCTAGGCGATAACGTCATCTGGGTCTGCCATGCCCTGACGGCGAACAGTGACGTATCGACTTGGTGGCCCGGACTTTTTGGCCCGGGGAAGGCCCTTGATCCTACTCGCCACTTTATCGTGTGCGCCAATGTGCTGGGCAGTTGCTACGGCAGCACAGGTCCCCTTTCGAACCATCCGGAATCGGAAGCCATTTATGGGCATGATTTTCCCCGCCTGAGCATCCGGGACCTGGTTGCTGCTCACGAGCGCTTGCGCGAACACTTAGGGATAGCGCGGATTCAACTGCTAATTGGGGGATCGCTGGGCGGGCAGCAGGCTCTGGAATGGGCCGTCACCCACCCCGAACGCATCGACCACCTGGCGCTGGTGGCCACCAATGCCCGGCATTCTGCCTGGGGCATTGCGTTCAACGAGAGCCAGCGCATGGCTATCGCTGCGGACCAGAGTTGGGCAACGCAGAACCCTGATGCCGGGTTGGCTGGCATGAAGGCTGCGCGAGCCATCGCCTTGTTGAGCTACCGCAATTACGATACATACACCCGTTACCAAAGTGAAGCCGAAGGCAGGGCACTTCCACCCGGAGAGCAGAACGACTATCGGGCAGTAACCTATCAGCAATACCAGGGTGAAAAACTAGCCTCGCGGTTCAACGCCTACAGCTATTGGCGCCTAAGCGAAGCCATGGACAGCCATGATGTCAGCCGGGGAAGGGGCACCCTGGCCGCTGCGCTGCAAAAAGTGCGCGCCCGAACCCTGGTGCTGGGCATTCACGAAGACCTGCTCTTCCCACCGGAAGAACAGCGCTTGCTGGCCGCTCACATTCCACACGCCCAACTGCATCTGTTTCATTCATCGCTGGGCCACGATGGATTTCTGGTGGAAGCATCCGCCATCGGCCAAAGCCTGAAATCTTTTCTGTCTGCGAACCACCTCGTTTCCTAACCCTTACCGTGTGCTAAACTTTCATACGGCTCTATACCCGTTCCATGAACACCACCACTATCAATCTAGCCGGACTTGGCTGCGTTGGCCAGGGCTTGTACGACCTGGTCAACCAGCGTCCGGAAGCCAGATTCAGCATCAACCGTATAGCGGTCAAAAACCCGGATAAAATTCGCCGGGCACCGGATGCTAAACTGGGATTCCGACCGGAATTTCTGTTTGAGAACGGGGCTGCCGATGTACTCGTCGAGGCCATTGATGACGCCGATATTGCCTTTCAAATCGCTATTCAAGCGTTGGAATCGGGCATTCCGTTGGTCAGTGCCAATAAAAAAATGTTGGCGCTGTACCTCAGTGATTTGCTGGAACTACAACAGCGAAGCGGAACGCCCTTGCTCTACGAAGCAGCAGTCTGCGGCGCCATCCCCATTCTGCGAACCCTTTCCGATCACTACAGCAGCGATCGAATTCAGCGCCTTCAAGGTATTGTCAATGGAACCACCAATTTCATCCTGACCCAGCAGCGTCAACACAATTTAAGTTATGTAGACGCGCTGGGTAAAGCGCAAGAGTTGGGCTTTGCGGAAAGCGACCCGACCAATGATGTCGAAGGCTTTGATGCCGCGTTCAAAACCATTCTCCTGGCCTGGCAAGCTTTTGGCGTGATTCTTAGCCTTGATGACATTCCGCGCTGGGGCATCACCGCGTTAGGAGCAGAAGATGCAGCCTTTGCGGCACAGCAAGGGGGCCGCATCCGCCTGGTAGCAACGCTGTTTCCCTTGGGCGGTCAACTGGTGGCTTCGGTTTTGCCAACCCTGGTAGGGCCGCAACACTCCCTTTACGGCATTGAGCTGGAAGGAAATGCCGTAGCGCTGGAACTGGAAGCGGCTGGCAAACAACTGCTCAGTGGCCCGGGCGCCGGAGCCTTTCCCACTGCCTCTGCGCTGCTGGCTGATCTTCACCGCCTGCGAGACGGATACCGCTATCCTACGCTGGTCCGGCAACCGCAATTGGAAAAAGCGAACTTAAACGCAATTGGTTTGCCGGTAAGGCTAAGAGCGCCTGAAGGGCTGGTAGAAGTGCTGGTTCCCCGCCGCGATCGCCAGGGGCTTTCGCCCAGTGAGGACGACAACGCGTTGGAAGGAGTGCTTTCTTTGCAAAGCATTCTGCGCTATGGTGAGGACTTGCGCAAAGCGGGAGTTTCACTGCTAGCCTTAGGAGCCCCTCAATCGCTGTTAGCAGAAGGACTGCCTCTGGTGAAACATGCCAGGGTTTGAGGGGTACCCGCAGAATTCCAGAACACAAGCTGGCACACACCTCATCGTGCGTTTCTGACTTCTGGGTAAGTAATACCAGGGAATGGCAGTACCGCAGCAGCTTTGGCAGCAATTCGTTTAACCAGAAAAGAAATTGCACCATGGCTGCCAACATCAATACCATGCCCGGACGCAAGAAACGCTTCGCGCTTATCGCTGCTAATCTCACGCACAGCACCCAAACCGGCTGGCCTATTGGCTTCTGGTGGGCGGAGCTCAGCCACCCCTACTGGACCTTCACAGAAAAAGGTTACAAAGTGGAAATATTCAGTCCGCAGGGAGGCGCACTGGTGGCGGACGGCTACAGCGATCCTGAAGACGCAAGTGGTTAATCTGCGCATGAAATTCTCTCCTTAGGCTTTAAAAAATCAGCGGCGCACGCTGCTCTGACGGAGAATACCTGCCCCATCAGCAAAATCCGGCTTCAAGACTTTGACGCCATATTCCCGACCGGAGGGCAATCGCCGATGTACCCCTTTGTCGATAACCAGGAATTGCATGCGCTGTTTGCAAAGTTCTATGAGGCGGGAAAGGTTGCAGCAGCCATTTGCCATTCGAGATGGTCATCTGATTACCGGGCAACAGCAGTTCTCAGGAGCCGCTGCAGCCGAATTAGTGATCGAAGCCCTGGGCTTTGAAAAGCCTGATTCGCCTGGCTTTGCTCCTGCTGTTGTTTAGCGCGAGGCAGCCCTTCGCGCGGGCACAACTAACCGAGACCGATACCCTACCGGTAGGGTATCGGGTCGGCTTGCAGGGAAACTACCTTGGCGGCAACGTGGATCGGCTGTTGCTGATGGTGAAGAGTAATATAAGTTTTGTTGTAATACATTCCGCATTTCGCAGCGCCAATACTTATCAATAGGGTACCTTAGGTAATGCGCGCACGGAAAATGACGTGTTGGCCCGGCAGTCTTTATATGCTGTTCCCGACCACTATATGCTGTTCCCGACCACAAAGTATATCCATACATAATGTTATGGTTGGAAAGCAATCAACGCAGGCAAATGGCCTGGTGTTACCTGGTCGGGCCCGGTTTTTCTGTCCGGCTTCTGGACAAAAAGGACCAACAATTGAAGGGGTCAATCACGTTAACGCGTGAAAATGCCCGATACCGCTCGGATACATTCAGCGACAGCACTTATTCGGGGCAAACCAATATTCCACTGTGGCGCGGTACGTTGCGTGATGCCGGTCACCACGCTATTTCAAAGGGGCAAGTCCGCTTGCGTTACGAAGGTTGGTTGCAGCCAGCCTTAAACGATTTGCAGAATTGGCGGTTTCACAGCCAGGCAGCGTTACAGGCAAAGATGTGGAAGCAATTGTCATTTCAGGCTTCGCTTCAGTGTAACCGGGAATCTGTGGTGGTTCAGGGGGTAGAGTATAGCCGCCTGATGGCGTTGTTTGGTCTGAGCATAGGCAACAATTAAGAACATCTATAAACTATTTTATGATTGTCAAACGAAATTTTGCCCCAGGCAAAGTCTGGGGTTACATCCGCTTATGGCCGCTGGTGGGAAGCCCGACAATTGTGGGGCGGCATCGTGAATGCCAGCAGGGTGCTGGCGAGGTTGGCAATTACGTTCAGCGAAAGCCAATAGCACCAGCCCCAATTCGACCGAAAAAAAAGCGAGCAGTTTAAACGCGAAATGGTGCTGGCGGCCATCGCATGGGTGCATGCCCTGCGCTTTCAGCTCCGGGTCCAGGGGCAGGAACCCGAGGCAAAAGGTGCGCTGGAGCGCTATGTTTCGGCTGAAGACCGCGCCTTGCGGCAGCGCTTTGATAACCTCCCCAATGGCCTGCATTGGATTATGGGCAGAAAAATCTACACGGCTATGGCCAACGGTACACTAGTGTGGTTTTGACAGTTTTCAAATGGAAGGGCAGTTGCTTGTGCTGGCCAACCTGCAGGGAAGTTGCGAGCACATTAAAAACACGCCCCTACCCCGCCCATACGACTTCTTTACGCGCTTATTTATTGGCTTGTTCAGCGCGCTGCTGCCCTTTGGTCTAATGGGGTTTTTTGGCTCCGCAGAGACGGAGGCCCGACAATGGATGATCATCCCGATAGCTTCCCTGCTGTCGGCCGTTTTCATCATTATGGAGAAAACAGGAGCGGGCAACAAAGACCCGTTTGAAAACCGAAGCACAGACGTGCCCCTAACCGCCCTGTGCAAAGCCATCGAGCGCGATCTTCTCCAATTGCTCAGTGAACCATCGCAGCCCGACAAACTACAGCCGGTTGACGGATACTTGTACTAAAAGCTGCAGACTAACACTGGCTTCACAAGAGCACGGCCTTTAACGTCATGTTGGCATTAAAGAGTTTGGAAACCGGACAATTGGCCTTTGCATCCTCCGCTAACTTCTGAAACTGCGCATCATCCAGCCCTTCTGCCTTGACCTCCGTACTAAGTTCAATGTCCTTAATTGCCCCGTCTTCGAGAATGACAGCAGAGGTTGTTTGAATGGATTGGGCCGTAAAACCGGCACCTTCCAGGTTAAAAGCGAGTTTCATCGAAAAACATCCCGCATGGGCAGCTCCTAACAATTCCTCGGGATTGGTACCAGGTCCATCGGCGAAGCGGCTTTGGAAGCCATAACGGGTGTTTTCCAATACCTGGCTAGGGGTGCTGAGCGTGCCTTGGCCTTCTTTTCCGGTTCCAATCCAATGGGCAGTTGCGCTTCTCTTTATCTTCATGGTCTTTGATTTGGGGTACCTTCAAAGATTCACTGTTTAGCCCGATAAAAAAAACCCCTGAACAAATTTATGCGCAGCATCTGGCGCGACTCCCATTAAACACCATTACCATGCCTTCCTTTCTGCACCAGGGAAAACTATTTTACAATCCGGTGGAATTTGCTCTTAGCCACATTGGCGGTACCTAAAAAATGTTCATCCTATGGCGCCTGCGCGAACGGATTATGCGTTACAGCGCGCTGCGCAAGGACATTCCTCACATTTCAGACAAATGTTGACTACTCAGTTGCGAGAATTGGAATCGGACGGATTAGTCAATCGCGAGGTTTTTGCCGAAATTCCGGCGCGTACGGAACACCGATTGACCGAGAAGGGCAAGCGGGCTGTGCGGGTAGTAGAACTAATTCGCTTTTACGGCCTGGAATTGGTGCAGGAATATGGGATTGACCTGGAAAAGGCGAACCCTGTAGATTTAGCAGGAAAGGAGTAATTTTTGGGCGGCACTTGCCAGAAAAAAGACTTTGCTTCGCGCGAATAAATATACCGTTTTGCCCGATTTATCCCCAAACGTTTGGACCGAACGCTACCAGCAGGTCCGCCAGAAATCGCTGCAGGTTTGCGAACCTCTGCGCCCGGAAGACCACGTGCCCCAGGCGTCTGCTTTTGTCAGCCCGGCCAAATGGCACCTGGCACACAGTACTTGGTTCTTTGAGGAGTTTTTGTTGAAGCCTTTTGCTCCCGGCTACTTGCCCTACCACCCGGACTTTAACTTTTTGTTCAACAGCTATTACAACAGCGTCGGGATGCGAACGCAGCGCCACAACCGGGGTTTAATCACCCGGCCAGATGTGCAGGAAGTGCTGGCTTATCGCCAATACATAGATGAACATATGGTTAGGCTGATGATCAGCCTAAGCCAAAGCGGATTGCCCGAGCCCTTAGCTTTGTTGGAACTTGGCCTGCACCATGAGCAACAGCATCAGGAATTGCTGCTGACCGACATCAAATACTTGTTGCACCAAAATCCCACCTTTCCGGCCTACCTAAAGGAACCGGCGCCGGAGTTCAGCCGAAACAGCGCGACCGATTTTACCGTTTTGGACCAGGGCATGTATACGATTGGTTATGGTGGATCAGGCTTTCATTTTGACAACGAAAAAAATCAACACCAGGTTTTTTGCGAGCGGACGGAGATCAGCCGGGCCCTGGTCAGCAACGGAGAATACCTGGAATTTATCGAAGCTGGTGGGTACCGCAATTTTCGGCATTGGCTGGATGAAGGCTGGCAACAACTGCAGGCAGCCGGCCTGGAGGCCCCGCTCTATTGGCAGCAACGCGATGGGCAGTGGTTCTGCTACACCCTCGCTGGCTTACAACCCATTGACCCGGAGGCTATTCTGTGCCATATCAATTTTTACGAAGCTGCTGCCTTTGCTTCCTGGCGCGGCATGCGCCTGCCCACCGAGTTTGAGTGGGAAGCGGCACAGGAGCAATTGGCCTGGGGCGCGCGTTGGGAATGGACACACAGCGCTTATCTGCCTTATCCGGGCTTTGAAACGGCCGCCGGTGCTGTAGGCGAATACAATGGCAAGTTTATGATGAATCAAATGGTGCTGCGGGGTGCCTCTCTGGCCACAGCAGCGGAACACAGTCGGCCAACGTACCGTAACTTCTTTCCCCCGGATGCTTCCTGGCAATTTTCTGGTGTAAGGCTAGTCAAGCGATGAATCAGGCATTGACGTTAGAAGTTATGGCGGGGCTGAGCCGCCGGCCGCGAAAATTGTCTTCGCGCTTTTTTTACGATGCCCTGGGCAGCGATCTGTTCGTGCAGATCACCAAAACACCAGAGTACTACCTGACTGCCGCAGAGCGCGAAATTTTTGAAACCCGATCGGGGGAATTGGTCCGCGCCCTTGCGCTGCCTGAAGGGCCCTTCGAACTAATTGAACTTGGAGCCGGCGATGGCCATAAAACAGTATTACTGCTGGATGCGCTCAAAGAACATACGCTAGTCTATGTTCCGGTAGACATTGCAGAAGAAGCGCTGGCGCAACTTCAGGTCCGAATTCACTCGCGTTTTCCTTCGCTAGAGGTGCGGCCTCTGCGGGCGGAGTATTTTGCAGCGCTCCGCGAGCTTTGTCCTGACACGCGCAAGGTTGTGCTCTTTCTCGGTTCCAACCTGGGGAATCTGGTGGATGTGGAAGCCCGGCGTTTTCTTATGCAATTGAGTGAACTGCTGCATGCGGGCGACAGTGTCTTGCTTGGTTTGGACCTTATTAAACCAGCTTCCGTGGTACTTCCGGCGTATAACGATGCAGCGGGCATAACGCGGGCCTTCAACCTGAATTTGCTGGCGCGAATTAATCGCGAGCTAGGCGGTGATTTTGACTTGGAGCGCTGGGAGCACAGGCCTTCTTACGATGAGCGCGAAGGGGTAGCACGGAGTGCCTTGGTATCGGTCATCCAACAAAGCGTTCGCGTAGATGCGCTTGAGCAATCGTTTGATTTTGACGCGGGTGAACCCATCCACACGGAGATTTCCCGCAAATATTCCGCAGAAATTTTGCGAGAAATTTTGAAGGGAAGTGGGTTGGAGCTGGAGCGAATTTTTCTGGACAGCCGTGCGTATTTCGGCGATTTTCTGCTCCGCAAGACCCTTTAAATGCCTTTTCAAAATGTTGGCCGATGACTGCGTACTTTGTGCCATGATGATCCAACGGCTCAACCAGGATTCGTCCTGGTTTTTGCACTGGGATGGCCTTCGGCTAATGGTTGATCCCTGGCTCGTCGGTTCAGAAGTGGACGGCGCGCCTTGGCTCGATGAACAGTGGCACGTGGTTGATCCCGTACCCCCGGAGCGGGTACCCGAGGCGGATGCTATCCTGATTGCGCAACCGTACAATGACCATTGCCACCTTCCCACGCTGCGGGCCCTGCCTGATTCCCTACCTATTCTGGCTACCGCTAAAGCCTATGTCCGGCTGAGGCGCAGTTTTCCGGATCGGAAGCTGTTGTTGATCCCGGACCAGGGCGCCGGGTTGGACTTCCAGGGCTTTACATTCAGGGCTTTTCGCCCGGCCAAACGGCTGGATCCGGTCTACTTTGGAGTCATGATGCGACCAGCGGATTCTGCCTGCCTTTTTTATGCGCCCCACGGTTTTGACTTGCGACCAGGAGAAATCAGGATGTTGCGCGAATCCGGCGTTCATGTCCTGGTATCCACCTTCACGGATTTCCGGCTTCCAGGCATCCTGGGCGGCCATGTCAACTCGGGGCTGGAGCAGGTTCGCGCTTTGGTTAACGCACTGCGCCCGAACCACCTGCTTAATACCCACGGGGAGCCGAAACGGATGCAAGGGCTGGTTGCTCGGTTGGCTAAGGTGCGCTATGCTGATTTTTCGACGTTGCAACTAGATTCCACCCTCCCCTACAGATCCATGCCGGGTTATGATCCAATGATACTGCCACTCTAACAGAAATTTTTACATGGATGCATTTACAACATATTATGGGCTGGACTGGTTGGGAATGGCCCTAAGCCTGCTGGCCGTTTACCAATTGGGCAACAAGAAGAGAATTGGTTTTATAACCTTTATCCTGGGCAATGCGGTTTGGGTCTTTTTGGGGTTGTTTCTTATGGGTAGTTTAGGAGTTGCAGTGGGAAATGCCGTTTTTCTGGTCATGAATGCCCGTGGTTACCTCAAATGGACCAGGGAGGGAATTGGTGCTTCGGAGCGCAGGGCCTGAGACGGGTTATCCACGCCAAAAGATTCCTGTTAAAGGGCCGCAATGCAGAATAAAAGCCCTTCTATCTTTGCCAGATTCAATAAACCCCAAGATCGGTTCAGGCCCGCAATGCCCTGCCAACCATGATTCACCCGCACACCGAACTGCGCTTTATCAGCCCCGAAATTGGATACGGTGTTGTAGCCACCCAGCGTATCCCAAAAGGGACCATCACCTGGGTCTTGGACGCGCTAGACCGGGAGTTTACTCCGCAGCAAATTGCTGCGATGGACCCGCTGTACCAGGATATCCTGGACACCTATACCTACCGAAACAACAAGGGGAACTTCGTGCTTTGTTGGGACATCGGTCGCTACGTCAACCACAGCTTTCGATCCAACTGCATGACCACAGCCTACGAATTTGAGGTGGCCATTCGAGACATTGAAGCCGGTGAGCAGTTGACCGACGACTACGGCTACCTCAATATCCCAAGACCTTTTAAGGGCATGGACGAAGGTTCCCGGCGCAAGGTGGTCTACCCTGATGACCTTTTGCGCTACTACCCCACTTGGGACCGAAAGCTTTCTGCCGCAATTCGCTACCTGGACGAATTGGCTCAGCCGCTTCAACCGCTAATGGAAGCTCCTATCTGGGCCAAGGCGGTTAGGATTGCCCGCGGAGAGGAGCAAATGGACTCCATTTTAACCTGTTATTATGGACCACGTGAAGCCGCCTTGCAAATCAATGGTCACCAGACGGACTACGTGGACAAAGGAAAACGAGACTAACGTTTAACGGATTGGAGATGGGGCGCTTGTGTTTTGCCGGCGGGCGGGTTTCTGGCCAGCGTGCTACTGACCGTAGTGCTACCAGCTCGCGGGCAATAGGCGAAGACATGTCGGGAACTCCGGCTCAAAATTCGATGTTATAACATTAAAATCAGGGTCAATGACGTTAGTTTTGATCCATTAAACCATCTGAATTTGCCATGAAAACCGTCTATCATCCAGCCGAAAGCCGCGGATTTGCTGATCACGATTGGCTAAAAAGCCACCATACCTTCAGCTTTGCGAACTATCACGAGTCAGAGCGCATGCATTTTGGCGTGCTCCGGGTGCTCAACGATGACGCCGTTGCGCCGGGTCGGGGCTTTGGCCGTCATCCCCACAGCAACATGGAAATCATTTCCATACCACTCGAAGGAGAACTGGTGCACCAGGACAGCATGGGGAACAAATCGGTCATCCGCCACGGCGATATCCAGGTGATGAGCGCCGGCACAGGGGTGGAGCACAGTGAATTCAACAACAGCGCATCGGACCAAGTTCGCTTCCTGCAGATCTGGATCATCCCCCGCGCTGAAGGTGTATCGCCGCGCTACGATCAACAGCAGATCTCCGAAGCACCTAATACCCTTGTTCAGGTCTTGTCCCCTTCGCCCGATGATCAGGGAGTGTGGATACACCAGAACGCTTGGTTCTCTATCGGCACTTTTGATCGGGACACAGCGTTGGCCTACACCCTTCATGACGGGGGAAATGGCCTCTATGCCTTTGTGCTGCAGGGTCACGTACAGCTTGGCGGCCAGGCGTTGAAAAAACGCGATGGGCTGGGTATTTGGGAAACCGAATCGGTTAACCTGGAAGCTAAAGCGGGCACCCGAATCTTGCTCATGGAAGTACCTATGCAACTGGCTTAATGGGTTCAACCAAAGCTCCTACTATGCGCGATCCAGACCCCGCTACCATAAAGAAAAACGATGAACGCCGCCGTTTTGAATGGACGATTGAGGGGCATACCGCCTTTTCCGAATATCTGCTGGCGGGCGATCGTTTTTACGTTACCCACACCGAAGTTCCCCGGTCCTTAGAAGGCCGGGGAATTGGTTCTATGCTCATTCAACATGTGTTGGAATGGGTAGACCGTTCTGCCCTGAAGCTGGTGCCGCTGTGCCCGTTTACTGCTGCATACCTTCAGCGGCAGCCTGGATGGCAGCGGTTGCTGGCAGAGGGGTATTTCGTTTGAAGGCAGGACTTGCTGACGCGAGGAAGCGTTAAGACCTCAGTCCTTCAAGCAGCGAACAGAAAATCCATTGTTGACGGTGAAGGCCTCGATGTTTACTTCGGTATCATTGTTGTAAACACGTCCACCCCAAAGCGTACCAGGACTCCCAGGGCTTTTGCTCCACCAAACCGCCTGTTCGTTGAGCGCGATAAAAACGCCGTCCGGTTTTCGGTACCCTCCGGGTAATGCAGTGAAATTAGTTGCGTTCGTGGCCCCGGCATTCGGCGCTTTCCAAAGTCCGGTTCCTGAGCCTAAAAGGCCTACGGCTTTAAGTGCCCCACCGCCTAGGCCTTCGCCACCCGCAAAGAGCACGAGGTCATACCACTGCGCGCTGACAGGCACATTCCATCCAATCGGGCATAAACCACGAGGATCTGTGGTGGCATAGCCGTTGTACAATACGCCGTATGTGTTGGCACTGGCCAAATCATTGCCATAAACCGAAGCTGCCCCGGCGCTGGCCGAAGCCCAGGCTGCGGCACTGCCAATGGCGGTGATAGGATCACCGTTTCTGTAAGCCCGAGCCCGCAAATTTTCTTTCATCCAACAATTGCCGTCAATTTCTGCCACTTCGTAACTGTTGCCGTCCACATCGCTAAGGGTAGCGGGGCACAACCCAGAGCCTGAACCCACAGTAAACAAATCAGCCGCCGAAATTGGGGTCAACAAAAGCGGCAATGTTGTATTACAACTTGCCTGTACGCGCCAGGAATATATTCCGGTGGACAGGAATGCATCGTTAATGAAAAGTGCATCCGGTTCAAAGCCTACGATGTTCCGTTTGATGGCGCCTCCGGCTGGCGTAACAAGCTTGATCTGAATCCCTGCACTTCCTGGTACGGCATCCCAGGAAAGCTGTACACCAGAGCCCGGCGTATAGGTAGCCTCCAAATTCAACGGAGGAATGGCAGGATCGCACACCTGACCCGACACTGGTTTCAACGAAAACAATAGACCTACTGTGAGGAAAAAGGAAACGGCTACTAGCCTTTGAAAACTGAAGCTCATCTTGTAAAAAAGGTATTTATCATCATGAAAGATTCTAACAACGTACTGCTTTACCTATTATCCAGTAAAAATTTAGAATACTTTTTCAATCTGATTGGTTCTTTTGCTGAAACCCCGACGGGCGTGCTCCCGTTTACATGAAGGATAAGTTTCATCTATGTTCCCATTTCGCTTTGTTTTCTTGCTGATTTTGGCCAGCCCGGCGCTCGCTGCGGCACAACAAGCCATGTTTAAGGACAATACCCTCACCTGGAATAACCAGGAACTCGCGCGTTTGCGGATAACCGACCAGGAATCCGAACTACCTGGTTTTGAACTGATTAAGGCAGACGGAAGCCTGCTGCTCACCGCTACGCCCAGTAATCGCATCCCTACCGGCGATGAACCGCCAGGCGAAACCATCTATGCCTTTCAATTTCAAGGGGTAGCAGAACCCGTTTACCTGGCGCTTAATCCGTCAACCGCACAAGAGGACTTGGGCAAATTAATGACCAGCATGGACCTGATCAACGAAGAGGGAATTGACCCACTGGGAGTACACCACCTTCGCAAAAAGCACGGTTTAGTCGCTCCGGAAACGACAGCCCCTGCCCTGGTGAGCAGGGATCGGAGCGGACCCCTCACACTGCGCAGAACCGGGGACATTTTTCAGGCCGACCAGCTTATTGGACGGGTCAGGGTACTGGAAAACGCGGTTGGGGGCCTCGAACACTATGCTATTGACCTACCGGGAGGACAGCGGGTTGCAACGATTGCCTTTTCCGGAGGCGATGGTGCCCTGGAGTTTACGGTTGAAACCGCTGCCGACAATTTCTGGCATCCTGTACGCAGGGAGAACGCGGTAAGTGGCAAGTCTGAACCCGGGGCAGACCCCAACGCTGGTGCCCTGTTGCGCATCCTGCCTTGGTTGGTCCAAAAGGGCTATTTGTAAGCGCACATGACCGGGAAAGGCAAGCGCTGTCTTATCTTTGTCGCTTGTTCAGGGAGCAGTAACCCTCGCACTGCCTTCCCAAATTCCCGAAACCATGCTCAGCGTACTCAATCTCGGCTTGCAATACGGCAAGCGCATTCTTTTTGATGAAGTTAACCTCCAGTTTACCCGGGGCAATTGCTATGGGGTCATCGGCGCCAATGGTGCCGGAAAATCGACCTTTTTGAAGATGCTGTCGGATGACATTGCCCCTACCCGAGGAAGAGTCACTGTGGAGCCGGGCAACCGCATTGCTGTTCTTCGCCAGAACCAATATGAGTTCGAAGATTGTAGGGTCCTTGACACGGTCATCATGGGCCACAAGGAACTCTACAGCATCATGGTGGAAAAAAACGCCATTTACGCCAACCCGGATGCCACCGAAGAAGAGGGGTTGCGCGCCGCAGACCTGGAATTGAAATTTGGCGAAATGGGCGGTTGGACAGCCGAGAGCGATGCCGCAGAACTGCTGAGCCATCTGGGCATTGTTGAAGCCCTGCACGACAAGCAAATGGGCGAGCTCAACGGCCCGGAAAAAGTCAAGGTGCTGCTTGCGCAGGCGCTTTACGGAGAACCGGATATCCTGTTGCTGGACGAGCCTACCAACAACCTGGACGCCGAAACGGTGACCTGGTTGGCTGACTTTCTAGCCGACTTTAAGAACATGGTGATCGTGGTGAGCCACGACCGCTATTTCCTGGACATGGTGTGCACCCACATTGTGGACATAGATTTTAGTCAAATACGAATTTATACTGGCAACTACACCTTTTGGTATGAAACAAGCCAGTTGATGGCGCGCCAGGCCACGAGCAAAAACAAAAAGACCGAATCAAAACGGGCCGAATTGCTCGAGTTCATCCAGCGATTTAGTGCCAACGCTTCCAAGTCACGGCAGGCTACCAGCCGGAAGAAGGCGCTGGAGAAGCTCAACTTGGAAGAGATCCGTCCGTCCAGCCGCAAATACCCTTACATCGCCTTCCAGTCAGAGCGCGAACCGGGCAACCAGATTCTGGAAATCAAGGGGCTCAGCGCCCGTGCCGATTCCGGTGACATGCTTTTTACGGACGTCAACTTCGTGATGAACCAAGGCGATAAAATTGCACTGCTCAGTCGTGAGTCTTCTTCGCTTACCGCTTTTTATGACGTTCTGGCCAGCATCAGGAAAGCAGGTACAGGTAATTTTTCCTTTGGTCAAACCATTACGCTCGGCTACCTGCCCAAAGAAAACGACCCCTATTTCGAGGGAGAAAACGACCAAAACCTGATCGAGTGGTTGCGCCAGTTTACCACCGGCGACAAAGACGAACAATTCATTCGAGGTTTCTTGGGCCGTATGTTGTTCTCTGGCGAAGAGGTGTACAAAAAGTCAAGTGTCCTCTCTGGTGGCGAAAAAGTGCGCTGCATGTTGTCCAAAATCATGCTGGCACAACCCAATTTCCTGTTGCTGGACGAGCCCACTAACCACCTCGATTTGGAATCCATCACCGCCCTGAACAACGGGATGCGCGACTTCAAAGGCGCCATGATCTTCACGACCCATGACCACGCCCTGATTGAGTCGGTGGCCAACCGCATTATTGAAATTGGCCCCGGTGGAATGGTGGACAGCCTGCTGACCTTTGACGAGTATCTGAAAAGCGATAAGGCACGCGAACAGCGACAGGCGCTGTATGAAGGCGTTTCGGCTTAAGGTTCTGCCT
>CAYSDI010000001.1:105745-122864 GCA_964429745.1 uncultured Chitinophagales bacterium
TGCCTGACGGTTCTGCCTGACGGTTCTGCTCGAACAGGATTGCGGCTGCCGGGACGTAACTTCCCGGCATGAACACCCTGACTCTACCGCGAAAAAACGCCTCGCATCAACTGAATAAGTTCGCGCCACTTCGCTTCTTCACCTTTAGCGCATTCCTTCTGTTTGGGATGACTTCCTGCCAACCTGAAGAGCCTTCATTAACGGTGGTCCCAAACGTAGACCTCAACCGATACCAGGGCACCTGGTACGAGATTGTCCGACTGCCTAACCGCTTTGAGGAAGGCTTGACCTGCGTGAGCGCCACCTACACTTTGCGACCTGACGGTACCATCACCGTTAAAAACGACGGGATAAAAGAAGACGATCGCAACAGCAAAAAAAGCATCGAGGGAAAGGCCCGCGTACCTGACGCAGCAGATCCGGCGCGCCTTAAAGTCACATTCTTTTGGCCTTTCTCAGGCGACTACCAAATCATGGCGCTGGATACGGTGAACTACCAATATGCCCTGGTCGGCAACCCCTCCCGCAAGTTTCTCTGGATTCTGGCCAGAGAAAAAACGCTGGACGAAAACACCATCACCCAATTGCTGGATCAGGCCAAACAACAAGGCTTTGCCACAGAAAATGTGGTGCGCATTGACCAGAGCTGCCCCTAAACCCTACGGCCGACCTTCCGTATCATTGCAGCGGACCTGTCCCCCACCCCCCGCATGCGCATCGCCTACCTCAGCACGTTTTATCCGTTTCGCGGTGGGATTGCGCAATTCAATGCCTCCTTGTGCCAAGCCCTGGTAGCGCAAGGCCATGACGTCCTTCCCTATACGTTTAGCCGCCAATATCCACAGGTCCTTTTCCCCGGAAAATCACAATATGTGCAAGCCGGGGACCACGCAACCGAACTGAACAGCATTCCGGTGCTGGACAGCATCAACCCCCTCAACTGGCCAAAAGCGGCGCGGCAGATTAGGGGGCAGAAACCGGACCTGCTGCTCATGAAATTTTGGATGAGTTTTTTTGGGCCGTCGTTGGGAGCGGTGGCTGCGCGGATGGCTCCTGAAACGCGGGTCGTCAGTGTGTTGGACAACGTGTTGCCGCATGAACGGCGTTTCTTCGACCTGCCGCTGACCCGGCGGTTTTTGGCGCGCAACCACGGCTTTGTGGTCATGAGTGAAGCGGTGGAAAAAGACCTGAACCGCTTTCGCCCGGAGGCGGCGCGGCTCTTCCACCGGCATCCGGTTTACGACCATTTTGGCGAAGCCCTGGACCGCTCGGAAGCGAGGCGCGCGCTCGGTCTTGCACCGGATGAAAAGCTCTTGTTGTTCTACGGCTTCATTCGGGCATACAAGGGTCTGGATTTGTTGCTGGATGCATTTGATCAGCTTCGCGGTCCGTACCGCCTGATGATTGCCGGCGAAGCGTATGAGCCCTTTGCGCCTTATGCAGCCAGAATTGCGGCTTCTCCTTTTTCATCGGCTATTGAAGTGCGCGAACGCTACATTTCAGACGAGGAAACGCGCCTTTTGTTCAGTGCCGCCGATGCCTGTGTGCTGCCCTACCACCATGCAACGCAAAGCGGAATTGCGCTGATTGCCTACCAGTTCAGGTTGCCGATGCTGGCCACGGACGTGGGTGGATTGAAAGAGTATGTAGAAAATGGCGTGAACGGCATCCTTGTACCGCCGGAAGACAAGGCTGCGCTTGCCCGGGGAATTGAGCGCTACTTTGAGCAAGGGGGTTACGAGCGCTTTAGCCCTGCGTTGTCTGGCATGCGCCAACAACTGAGCTGGGAACACCTGGCCACATCGCTTGCCGCCTTTGTAGATCGGTTGCCGGGAGCAATTTGACCAAAATAATTGGCAATTTCACCCAATTTTGCTAATTTTGTTAGCCACCTGAAACGAGCCTTCCCAACTTCCTGGTGGCTCATCAGGCATGCCTATGGACAATCTGAACAAGAACATCAAGTTTCTGCGCCGTCAGGCTGGACTCACCCAACAGGCTTTCGCAGACCAGCTCAGCATTAAACGCTCCCTGCTTGGTGCCTATGAAGAAGGTCGCGCTAAGCCCAACCTGAGTGTCCAGTTGGCCATGACCCGTCAATTCAGCATTTCGTTAGACAGTCTGGTTCGCGAAGACCTGGAGCGGTCGGGGCTGGAGAGCGAACCTGCTTCCGCGGCGCCAGGTGGCTTGCAGGCCGGCTCCACACGGGTGTTGTCTATTGTTGTCGATAACAAAGACGAAGAGCAAATCGTCCTGGTGTCCGAAAAAGCGCGAGCGGGTTACGCCATGGGGTATGCAGACCCGGAATTTGTCGCTGAGTTGCCCCGGTTGCAATTGCCTTTTCTCCCAGCCGGAACCTACCGGGCTTTTGAGATCAGCGGAGATTCCATGCTTCCGCTGCAGCCCGGCAGCATCGTGGTTGGCGAATACATGAGCGATGCCAGCAGCCTTTCGGATGGTCAAACGTATGTGTTGCTCACACGCGCTGACGGCATGGTGTACAAGCGGGTGTTTAGCCAGATCAGCGCCGAAGGCAAATTGGTGCTGCAATCGGACAACCCGGCCTACCCGCCTTACGAATTGCCAGCAGAAGAATTGCTGGAAGCCTGGGAAGCCAAGCTGTTCATCGGCAAAGTTTCAAAAAAAAGCGACCAGCGCATCGACGGCATGATGGACATGCTCGCCCGCCTCCAACAGGAGGTGCGCGAAATTCAAGGTCGGAGCAAATCCCGATAAGCGGTGGCCATGTTCCAACCAGATTGGGAAACCATGCCGCGAGAGCGTTTGCGGGCCCTTCAACTTTCCCGGTTGCAATCCCTGCTTAAGCGCTTAGAAAACAAGGTGCCCTTCTACCGGGAGCAATTCCGGCAACTTGGTTTCAACCCCACCGATCTGCAGCGTCTGGAAGATCTCCAGCGATTGCCCTTTACCACCAAAGAAAATCTGCGAACGCACTACCCGTTCGGACTTTTTGCGGAACCCATGCAACAGGTCGCGCGCATCCACGCATCGAGCGGGACCACAGGAAAGCTTACGGTAGTGGGCTATACCGCCGCCGATCTTCAAATTTTTGGTGAAGTCTGCGCGCGCAGTCTGGTAGCTGCAGGTGCGAAGCCCGGCATGATGCTGCACAATGCTTACGGCTACGGGCTGTTCACCGGTGGACTCGGCCTTCACGCGGGCGCGGAAACCCTGGGTCTGACCGTTGTTCCGGTTTCCGGTGGCATGACAGACCGCCAAATTGATCTGCTGCTCGATTTTAAGCCTCAAATCCTCTCTTGCACACCTTCTTACGCCCTCACGTTAGCGGAAGCCTGCCGCCACCGGGGAATTGCCCCGGAGCAATTGCAACTCCGCTACGCCCTTCTGGGTGCAGAGCCCTGGACCAACACGCTCCGCGAACAGGTAGAAGCGGGCCTGGGCGTTGTGGCTACCAACATCTACGGGCTGAGCGAGATCATGGGACCCGGCGTCGCCCAGGAGGCCTTTGATGAAAAAGGTACGGGAAGCTATGTTTGGGAAGACCACTTTTATCCCGAAATCGTAGACGCGCAAACGGGTGTGCTTTTGCCCGACGGGGAGCCCGGCGTGCTGGTGTTTACCACATTGACCAAGGAAGCCCTGCCCTTGCTGCGCTACAAAACCGGCGACATTACCTGGCTGCGCCGGGAGCACAACGGCGCCCGTACCCATGTCAAGATGGGACCTGTTTTAGGTCGGGCAGATGATATGCTGATTGTTCGGGGAGTGAACCTGTTTCCTTCGCAAGTAGAAGAAGTGCTTTCGGAGTTCCCGCAACTGGCTGCACACTACCAACTCTGCCTCACACGCCAGCACACGCTCGATGACCTGGACGTTCAGGTGGAATGGCTCGAAGCCGTTGAACGAGAGGTCGGCCATCCGCAGGGTTCTGGTCAGCCGGCGGCTTCCAGGTTAACCGACCGACTGCACAAACGCCTCAAAGAGCGACTCGGTCTATCCATCAGGGTGGTGTTGGTAACCGTAGGGCAACTCCCTCGATCTGAGGGCGGCAAAACCCGGCATGTGGTTGATCTTCGTCCGAAGTAACTTTGCCGGCAAAGTACAGCCGCCATGCGGAAAACCTCCCTTCCCTTCGATCGTGCTTCGCACCCCTCTCAAGAAGAAAGCAACGCACCAGCCCGCCGAACGGGAGCCCTTGACCGGAGAACCTTCCTGGAATTTTTGGGCATTGGCACGGTGGGCTTCGTGCTGGTTCCGGGGCTGTTCAGCGGGTGCAAACCGGAAGCCGTAGCGCCAAAAACCACGCCCTACCGCATCACCCCGCTCCTGCCGAAAGCCAGCGATGCCCTGGAATTGGCGCCCGGGTTAAACAGCCAATTGCTGATCCGCTGGAATGATCCCATTAACGCCACGGAGCGTTTCGGGTTCAACAACGATTTTATTTGCTACATTCCCTTGGATGCCAGCGTACCAGAGGAAGGATTATTGTGGGTAAATCACGAATCTGTAGATCCTAGATTTGTTTCAAATTGGGATGAGCTTCGTCCTAAAACGCGCGAACAGGTAACCGAAGAGCAATTGGCCGTGGGCGGAAGCATTCTTCGGGTTCGAAAAGAAGACGGCCAGTGGCAAGTGCTTGCCAATGACCCGATGAATCGGCGCGTGCACGGGCGAACAGTAATCCCGTTTAACTGGCCACATCCCATCGCAGGAGCGACCGCTGCCGTGGGTACGCTGGCCAACTGTTCGGGTGGGTTAACGCCCTGGGGCCATATCCTGACCTGCGAAGAAAACTACGACCAGTTCTACGGAGAGAACGACCCGGTATCCGGATTGCGGCAAGACATCGGCGTTGACCAGGGCTGGCACACCTACGACCCCTTTCCGCCGGAACACTACGGATGGGTGGTAGAAGTAAATCCGAGAACAGGCGAGGCGCAGAAACACATTGCGCTTGGACGCTGCGCACACGAGTGCGCTACCATCCACGAGCTCCCTGATGCTCGACTGGTGGTGTACACCGGGGACGACGCCAACGATGAACACCTCTACAAGTTCATTTCATCTGTACCCGGATCGCTGAGCGAAGGCACGCTCTATGCGGCCAACCTGGACAAAGGCATCTGGGAGCCGATTATCCATGAGCGCCCGGAGCTTCGCAGCGACTTTGCTGACCAAACCGATGTCTTAATCCGGCTGCGCTACGCGGCTAAAAAAGTGAACGCCACTCCGCTGGACCGGCCAGAAGACATAGAAATTGATCCGGTCACCGGAAACGTTCTGGTAGCGCTGACCAATAACCTTCCCAAAGGAAATTATTACGGTTCCATATTAAAAATTATGGAAGAAAACGGCCGACATGATGCCTTGCGTTTTAAACACGAGACTTATTTAGCCGGCGGCGAAGAAACCGGTTTCGCCTGTCCGGACAACATGGCCTTTGACCCGCAGGGCAATCTCTGGTTTACCTCCGACATCAGCGGCAGCAAAACAAACAAGGAACCTTACACCGCCTTTGGCAACAACGGTCTCTATGTGGTACCCCGTCATGGCGAGCAGGCCGGACAGGTTATCCAGGTAGCCAGTGCTCCCCATGGAGCCGAACTAACCGGGCCCTGGTTTTCGCCTGATGGTCGCTCGCTGTTCTTGAGCGTTCAGCACCCGGGAGAAAACTCTCCGTCCATGGCAGCGCTCTCCAGTCATTGGCCGGACGGCGGGGACAGCATGCCACGTCCTTCAGTGGTGGTTTTGTCGGGGGAATTGCTCGATCAATTCAGCGCGACAGCAACGGAAAAAGCCGGCTGATCGTCCTGCCACCAATACGGGCAGTAAAGCGTATCCGGTGCTGGCCCGGCAGCGCACACCCCTTAGTGAACCAACGTGACGGTGCCGCTGGTCAACGTGGGCCCTTCGCCCGGTTTCATGCTTTTGGCCTGAACTGCGTATACCCCAACCTCTGCCCGCACCCCGCGGTAGGTTCCATCCCATCCGAGGGCAGCATCTGCGCTCTGAAACACTTGCTCCCCCCAACGGTTGTAGATGCGCAGCACAAACTGGTCCAGGTCGGGACAATCCGCAACGTTGACCCAGCGAAACTGATCGTTGAGGCCATCTCCATTGGGCGAAAACGCGTTTGGCAGCGAAGGTAGGCAACCACACTCCAGTTGCAGATACACATGAACAGAATCGCGAACTGTGCAGTTGCCAAGACTGGCTAAAAGCATATACGTTCCAGGCTCATTCACGGCCAAAATTGGCGTTAAACCGCCGCTTGACCAGAGAAACTCCGAAGCATTGCTCAGCGGGCTCAGCAGCAGTTCATCGCCGCTGCACCAGGAAATAGAATCCCGCGGAAAAGAAAGTTCTGGGTAAGGCTCAAAAAGCACACTGGACAGTGTCTCCGCTGTGCAAAGCCCATTTTGGACCACCAGGGTATAAGTGCCGCTTGTCAAAACGGCAACCGAGGATGCAGTACTGCCAGTTGACCAGGTGTACGTGTAACCGGGCAGAGCAACATCGCCCAGTATCACCGGAAAGCCTACACACAAAACAGTGTCCGCGGGTAGATCGGGCAGCAAAGGGATGGCGTCTGCCTGAATGATAACGGAATCCTGGTAGAGCTCCCCGCAATCGTCCGAATAAGTAACTGTATAGATTGTGGTGCTTGCAGGCCAGGCGAAAGGGTTCTCCGTATCAGGATCAGAAAGTTCGGTGGAAGGGCTCCATAGATACCCACTGAAACCGGAGGGTGCGCTGATGATTACCGTATCGCCGGAACAGGTTTGCAAGACAGGCGTGGGCAGGGCTATATCCAGGCGCTGGTAGCAGACAATGTGTTCGTTGCTCAAGGCTCCGGTTGCCGCGGTGAATCCGAAGTATACCAGGGAGTCCCCACCAAAGTGAGTGTCGACAAGATCACCGGAATACGACACCCGCAACGCGCAGTTCACATAGACTTCCAGGGTATTCAATGCGCTTTTCCAGCGAATCGAGATTTCATGGTAAGCACCGTTCTCTGCGTTGCAGACACCAGGCAGGATATTGACTGGAGCTGCGAGTGATGTTGGTCCGGTATGAGCGGGATTACCGTCCGATACGATGCCAACGTGATCACAGGATGGGTCTGAATATGTTCCATTCTGATACGTATCAAACTCTATCGCTACGGAAGGAGTGACCCCAAGATAACCCAGGCCACCCCCGGAAGCTCCAACGGCAGTAGATAGTGGCTGCAATACGAAAGCAATGCCATCCGCTCCAACATCAGTGTTACCCAAAAAAAGCGAGGCCTCCACCCGAAAATCCTGACGAAGGTTTATTTTATCCGGATACCAGGCCGATCCGGTTTGGGTGGTCAAGGATGGAGTAAGTTGGATGCAATCATCCCCAAGATCAACCGCCGAACCATTCAAAACAAATTGAGCATGGAGATTGGTTTGGCAGAAAAAAAATCCAAACAGAATTAATATTATATTTTTTTCATCCACTTTGTTTGGCTTTCCGGTACCAGCCCTTCTTGTGCTGGGCCAACGGATAAAGTTCAGGATAAGAGACTGATTTTCAAAGGTATTCTTGTTGCTTTCCCGTTAATTCTGGAAAGGTATCTTTGGGCCATGGCTGGAAAGGAAACCCAGGTACCACCCAAGCGCTTTCCCCTTGTGCAAGTTGTTCCCAACCTGGAGGAATGGCCATTATACCGCTTATCTAAAGACCGGGAGCGTTTCCTCCAAAAGGTCATCGAAGAGGCTAAAAAGGAATTGTTGCAGGACCACCGGGGCAGCGCATCCATGCAAGTATTGCTGGCCAACAGTTTGTACCACGAAAAAATCCGATTAACGCGCAAGCCCTGGAGCGTAGACCCACCAGACGAAAAGAAATTCTGGGCCTTTGTGGCCGCGGAGTTAACTCGCTTGGAACAGGAAGCAGCACCACCGGCTAGCTGGAATGCCCTGCTACAGACCATTCTGGAGCGCTATGGCAAGGAAATTCAGGGCAATTTTCACAATCCAACCTACCAGTTTGCCCGGCACTTTCTGCCTATTGCGTTTAACCGGCTTCTCAACGCCTCTGGCAACCGCAACTTCAGCCGTGTTTTCGGCAATCGGCTCGGTATTCACGACCGCGTCCACCTGGACGGCAATGTAGAACGACTCCGCCAGATCGTTCGGGATGGCGGCACTGTCGTGATGGTTCCGACCCACTTTTCCAACCTGGACTCCATCCTGGTGGGCTATGCGATTGATGCCATTGGTTTACCTCCCTTTCTCTATGGTGCCGGTCTTAACCTCTTTAGTGCACGGATTCTGGCCTATTTTATGAACCGGCTCGGCGCATATAAGGTTGATCGGCGCAAGAAGAACAAAATATACCTGCAAGCATTAAAAGCCTACTCCACCAGCGCATTAGAAGAAGGCTGCCACAGTCTCTTCTTTCCCGGTGGAACGCGTTCGCGCTCCGGTGCCATTGAAAAACAAGTCAAACTTGGTTTGCTCAGCACGGTAATTGAAGCGCAGCGGCGCCTTTTGCTGGAAAACCCGGACGGTCCCTTCCAGAAAATATACGTCGCTCCAGTGGTGATCAACTACAATTTTGTATTGGAAGCACCCGCGCTCATCAAAGATCACCTCCAGGAAATCGGAAGGGAGCGCTTTTTTGTAGAACAGGACCGCTATTCCAGCTCAGGTAAAATTGCCCGTTTCATCCTTCGCTTCTTTACTGCGGGATCAGACATTCGAATCCGCTTCGGCGACCCGATGGACATCCTGGGCAATCCTGTGGATGCATCAGGAAACAGCCTTGATCCAAACGGCAAAACCGTGCCGCTCGCCGCCTATTTTCAGCACAACGGTGTGCTCAATGAAGATACCCAGCGAGATTTTGAATATACCAAAATTCTCGCAGACAAAGTTGTTCACGCCTTCCACCGCTACAATACCGTGATGGCCAGCCATGTCGTGGCCTTCACTGCGTTCCGATTGATCCAGAAACGGCATCCCGATCTTGACTTGTACCAATTGTTGCGTTTGCCCGAAGAAGATCGCTGGTGGGATTGGCAAGCCTTGAGCATCGCTGTGACCCGCCTCGTTGCAGAAATCAAGGCGCGTTGTGATCGGGGAGAATTGTATCGCGAACCCGTTTTGGACCAGCCCACAGAAGCCATTCTGCAACACGGCATTCGGAACCTGGGCATTTACCACGACAAACGAGCCCTTAAGGTTGACAAACGCAGTGGCAAAGTCAGTTCCGATGACTTGCGTCTCCTGCTCTTTTACCACAACCGAATGGATGGATTCGGATTTGAACACCATGTCTGAACAAGCCCCAGTAGCAGTTATCGGTGCCGGCAGTTTTGGCACAGCGGTCTCCAATCTTTTGGCGGAGAACAACCGGGTATTGCTCTATACCCGCCTACCGGAACGCGCAGAACAAATGCGCACGAGCCGGATCAGTGCCGGACAAAAGTTGAATGAACGGATAGAAATTACAGGCTCATTACAGGAAATTGCAGACTCCTGCTACTTGATTTTCCCCATTGTGCCATCCGAAAATTTTGCCGGCATGATCGGGGAGCTCGCGCCGTTTCTTCGCCCGGATCATTTTCTGATCCATGGCACCAAAGGGCTGCACATAGAGCCTGCAAATCAGCACTTGGGCCTTGAAAGCAAGTTGAAGCGGCAGCAGGTCTTAACCATGTCGGAGTTGATTTTGCGCGAAACCGTGGTCTTGCGTGTCGGCTGCTTGCACGGCCCCAACCTGGCCTTTGAAATAGCACAGGGACTTCCGGCGGCAACGGTCATCGGAAGTCGCTTTGACGAGGTGATTAACGAAGGTAAACAGGCGCTTCGATCCAACCGATTCCAGGTTTACGGCAGTTATGATGTTCTGGGAATCGAACTGGCCGGAGTTTTGAAAAACATTCTAGCAATTGGCTCCGGCATGATCCGCGGCCTGGCGTTGGGCGATAATGCCCGTGCATTGCTCATGACCCGAGGGTTAAGCGAGTTGATTCACCTGGGCAAAACCCTCGACATCGATCCGCGCGCTTTTTTAGGCCTCGCCGGAATTGGCGATATCATTGCCACCTGCTCCAGCCCCCACAGCCGAAACTACTCCGTAGGATTTCGCCTTGCCCAAGGAGAGACGCTGACTGAAATACTGGAAACGGCGGACGAAGTGGCCGAAGGTATTCACACCGTGCAAATCGCGCTGGCACTGGCCAATGCAGAAGGGTTGAGCATGCCCATTGTGGGGATGTTACACCGCATTCTCTTTGAAAACGCGCCTGTTTCTGACAGTTTACAGCGCTTGATGAGCTACCGGATTAACAGAGATGTAGATTTTATTTGATTTATTAGTTTATGAATCCGACGCAGATAATTCTTGAGATTGAAGAAAAGCTTCGAGAAGATCAAAGCGACTTGCAACGCTGGAATATTTACTACTACAATGTTCACAAACGACGGTATTTGAATGATGCCAAGACCTTTCAAACTCATTTTAAGGGAGGAAAAGTTCTGGAAATTGGATCGGCACCTTACCATGTTACCTGCATTTTAAAGAAAATTCATGATGATGTAACGGGTGTAGATATTGATCCAGTGAGGCATGAAAAATTTATATTAGATAATAACTTAAATATTATAAAATGCAATATTGAAACAGAATCGATACCATTGCCCGATAACACTTACCATTATATCCTTTTCAATGAGGTTTTTGAGCATATGCGGATGAACCCAATTGAAACGCTTAAGGAAATTCATCGTGTGTTGCATCCGGATGGCGTTTTAGTACTGACTACCCCAAACTTGTATGCTATCCAAAACATAGTAAATCTGTTGCTTGGTAAAGGGTTTGATAACCCTTATGAAGAGTTCCAAAAATTGGAAAGCTTAGGACAAATGGGGCATGTTCGCGAGTATTCTGTGCCTCAAATCAAAACCTTCCTCGCAAATACTGGCTTTAAGAGTGTCCTGGTACAACGCAATTCTTATACCCCATTAAAAGGTTACCTCTACCCTTTCAATCTAGTCCGCACCCTGTTTCCGCGCTACCATACGTTCCAGATGCATATCTGCAAAAAAGTATAAGTATATTTTATTCTATTGAGCACGGGAACTTCCAGCGCTTACCTTGGGTTTTGCCCCCTGCGCGTGAAACACTGCGTGCCAGTTCTTTTAGCGCGTGCTGGATTATACGGCATAATCAACCCAAATTCTTAAGCATGAATATTGCTATTGGCCTGGTTTTGTTGTTGTCTTTGGGCACCGCAGCTGCTCAACAAAGCGTATCAACCGGGTCGGCCCAAAACCTCAACCCTCAGGGAATAGCCCTGGACGGTTACCATGCGGTATCCTACTTTAGCGGAAGCCCAACCCTGGGAAGGGCTGAATACGCTTATACCTTTAAGGGAGCTATTTACCACTTCGCCCAGAAAACAAATCTGGAAACCTTTGTTTCAAACCCCGACAAATACACTCCTGCCTACGGCGGATGGTGCGCCTACGCCATGGGTGAAAGCGGTGATCTGGTGGAAGTAAACCCCAAGTCTTATAAAATAGTGGACGGGAACCTGTACCTGTTTTACAAAACGGAATTGGTCAATACGCTAAAGCGCTGGAACAACAACGAAGATCAACTTCGCAAAGCTGCTGACGCAAACTGGGCAAAAAGAAATCCCTAATTCACCCGAATGAAAAAAAACTGGCTCTGGATTCCCGCTCTGGTAGCAGCAGTTATTCTGCTTCAAACCCTATATTTCAAATTCACCGCCCACCCGGATAGCGTGTTAATTTTTAGCACCCTGGGAGTAGAACCGTACGGCAGAATCATTACAGGGGTTCTGGAACTGATCACTGCGGCCATTCTCCTGATTCCCCGCTGGCGCATCTTCGGAGCCCTGAATGGTATCGGCATGATGGTCGGAGCCATGGCCTCGCACCTGTTCCTGCTCGGCATTGAGATTCAAAACGATGGTGGGCTGTTGTTTGGTCTGGCATTGGTTGTGTTGGCTTGTTGCAGCATCATTGTAGTGGTTGATCGAGAGCAACTTTTGAAGCGTGTGAGGGCGTAACGGCCCTTTCATCTAGCACGGTCAAGACATCCTTCAAGCACATTCCGCGCTGAAGCAGCACAAGCATGAGGTGATAGAGCAGGTCTGCGGCTTCACCCGCTAACGCTTCGGGGGTGCCCACTACGGCGGCCAAAGCGCACTCTACTCCCTCCTCGCCTACCTTTTGCGCCATCCTGGGTAATCCTGCCGCGACCAACTGAGCAGTATACGATTGTTTCACATCCGCATCGGCAATTCTCTTCACCAAACGATGCTCCAAACGAGCCAGCGTGCCCGCTGATGCAGGTCCCCAACAGGTATCCTGACCGGTATGGCACACAGCCCCGCTGGGCATAACCTGAAGCAACAAGCAATCGCGGTCACAATCAGCGCGCAAGGCGTGCAGCGCCAGGGTGTTTCCACTGGTTTCTCCCTTTTTCCAAAGCCGCTGTTTGCTCCGGCTATAGAAATGCACGACAGCACTGTCCATGGTCATGCGAAGCGCTTCAAGGTTCATGTAACCCACCATCAACACTGCGCCGCTTTGCACATGCTGGATCACGGCAGGCATTAAGCCCTGTCCTTTATCAAAATCCAAGGTGCGCAAAAAAGCCTCCTGGTTCGGGGGAAGGGCCTCCTTGCCCTGAGCAAATTCGGGGGACAAATCGTTCATCGCGTGCTGATGTTTTGAGTGCGTAAAAATTGGCGCAGTTCCGGAATGCTGATTTCACCAAAATGGAATAAGCTGGCTGCCAAAACTGCATCGGCCTGGCCCTCCGACAAGGCCTCTGCAAAGTGATGCAAGGCACCTGCCCCCCCCGAAGCAATGATCGGAAGGTTTGTAGCCTGGCGAACCGCGCTTAAGCCAGCCAGATCGAAGCCGCTGCGTGTGCCGTCCCTGTCTATAGCGGTGTACAATATTTCGCCGGCGCCTTCCTGCTCTGCCCGAATGACCCAGTTCTCCAGGCTCCATTCGGTAGCCTTAGCTGCGCCGGCAGCGTATACGCTGCGCCCTCCGGCTAAGTCAGATCGTGCATCGACGGCCAGGACCACGCATTGCTGGCCATAACGCGCTGCAATCCGACCTAATAGGGATGGATCGCGCAGCGCAGCAGAGTTGACGGCAACCTTGTCCGCACCGGACTCCAACACGGCAATCGCATCCTCCAACGACCGCACCCCGCCGCCCACCGTAAAGGGGATATCAAGGGCGGCGGCAACCCGCTCCACGAGCTCGCATCGCGCAACCCGGTTCTCCGCGCCGGCGCTAATGTCCAGCAAAACGAGCTCATCCGCGCCTTCATGCGCATAGCGCGTTGCCAATTCAACCGGATCACCGGCATCGCGCATACCCAAAAACCGGATGCCCTTAACGGTGCGCCCGTCCCGCACGTCTAAACAGGGAATGATTCGCTTCAGCGCCATGCCTCTTCTGCATTTAACCAACCTTCCAGCAGCGATCGCCCTGCCACCGCAAACGGAATGCCGAGGCTGGCCAATTGAACCAAGTCTGCCTTGTGTCGCACGCCTCCGCTGGCGATCCATTGCACGTCCGGAAGCATTGCCTTGAGGTGCGTGTATTGCCCCAGGTCCGGCCCTTGCAGGGTTCCATCGCGCAACACCGCCGTGCTCAAAATCCAACGAACTCCCGCAGCTTTCCAGCCTTCCAGCAAGGTATCCAAACGCTGCTCGCTGTCTTGCAACCAACCGGACACCTGCGGAATACCGTCGCGCAGATCCAATCCCGCCACCAGGTGCTCCGGTCCAAAACGGTCCAGGCATAGGGCGAAGAACTCCGGTTCATTGACCGCAGCAGTACCAAGAACCACCCGATGGATACCAGCACTCAAAACCTGCTCCACGGCCTCAACGGACCGAATTCCACCCCCCAAATGGATGTCCCAACCCTTTTCCGCCCAGGAGCGAAGCTGGGGAAGCACCGTTAACTTACCGTCGCGAGCTCCCGCCAAGTCCACGACATGCAACCGCCGGGCACCGGCATCCCACCAGCGCTCTGTCCAGTGCGACGGATCGCCGTAGTCTGTAACCCTTTTAAAGTCGCCCTGCATCAGCCGAACGGCTCTACCCTCCAATAAATCCAAGGCTGGTATGAGCTGGCAGATGGTTGATGAAGGATCTTTAACAATTACATTGCTAATGTTATCCATAACATTTTACTTATTACGCTGAGCAATGCTCAAAAAGTTGTTCAAAATTTTTGCACCTACCCGACTGCTCTTCTCGGGGTGAAACTGGCAACCCCAAAAATTTCTGCACCGAACCACAGAAGGGAATAACAGATTACCGTGACGGGTCAGTGCCGTAGCGTGGCGCAAATCATTCAGTGCATAACTGTGCGCAAAATAGACGGCATCCCCAGGAGCAACACCCCGCAGCAGCGGATCGCTGAAGCCATCTTCATCACAAGCCTCCAGCAATGCCCAACCCATATGCGGCACCCGGGCAAGGGCATCGGTTGGTACAACAGCTTCGTTCTGGTCTTCTGCCCTCCATCGCTGCAAGTGAACCACTTCTCCCTCCAAAATGCCCAAACCCGGCGCGTTGTCCTCTTCCAGGTACTCCGCAAACAGTTGCATGCCCAGACAAATTCCCAGCACGGGCTGACGCAACTGGCTGATCAACGGATCCAGACCTTTGGCCTTCATCGCGGCCTGCGCAGGGCCTGCAGAACCCACTCCGGGCAAGACCACAGCATCAGCGGTCAGAATCTGATCCGGATCTGCCGTTAAGGTAGTTTCAACACCAAGCCTTGCAAAAGCATGGCGAACCGAAGTCCGGTTCCCAACTCCGTAATCAACAAGCGCAATTTTCACAACATTCCTTTTGTAGTGGGGATGGCCTGGTCGTGCAGATCAACAGCCACCGCTTGTCGGATAGCCCGCGCAAACGCTTTAAACAAAGCTTCTATTTGGTGGTGATCGTTTTGACCCGTCACTTCCAGATGAAGCGTGCAGCGGGCTCCATCGGAAAAGGAGCGAAAAAAGTGCGACACCAATTCTGTGGGCAGATCCCCAACTTTTTCGCGGTGAAACACGGCCGCAACCTGGCAGAATGCCCTTCCCCCGAAATCAATGTCCGCGCGGGCACGAGCATCGTCCATGGGTAAGCTAAAACCGTATCGGGCCAGGCCCCGTTTGTTGCCCAGCGCGGCATGAAAAGCCTCGCCGAGTGTAATCGCAACATCTTCTATGGTATGGTGCTCGTCCACATGCAGATCGCCGCGAGCATCGATCTCCAAATCCAGGCCCCCATGGCGCGCCAACTGATCCAACATGTGGTCCAAAAAACCGAGTCCTGTGGCCACCTTACTTTGGCCTACTCCGTCCAGCTTGAGTTCGACCGTGACGTCCGTTTCCAACGTCGTGCGACGGTGTTGCACTCTGCGCTCTTCGCGCCGGAGCCACTGGTAAATCTCCTCCCAACCAGCCACTGCGTGATCGCGCTCGTGCAAATTGCCTGCTGCCACCGCCGCTGAACCCGCAGGCTCCAGCAAAAACGCGCGCGCACCCAAGTTGCGGGCCAGCGTCAGGTCAGTCAACCGATCACCGATGACCCAACTGTTCGCAAGATCACTTTGGCCGTCCAGGTAAGCGCCCAACATGCCTAAACCGGGTTTTCGGGTGTCCAGACCGTCGCGCTCAAAACTTCGGTCAATGTGCTGCGCGTCAAATCGAATGCCTTCGGCCGCCAGCAACCGCATCAGAAATTCGTGCACCGGTTCAAAATCACTCAGCGGAAAAGACGCTGTACCAAGCCCATCCTGGTTGCTAACCAGCACCAGGCGATAATCCAACTCATCGGCAATACGGCCCAGCCATCGAACCGCTCCAGGAAGTAACTCCAGCTTGGCGAATGAGTCAATTTGCTCGTCCTGCGGCTCGCGAATGAGCGTTCCATCGCGGTCGATAAAAAGAATGCGCTTACGGTTTTTCATATCAAGCCAAAAAGTTTTTAAATACCGCGAGCAGTCGCGCGTTGTCTGAAGCCGTGCCCACGGAAATCCGCAGACAATCCGCTAAGGGGCCCTGCTGACCAAACCTCCGAATCCGCAAACCAGCCTGAGTCGCCGCGCGCTCCAGCATAACTGCCGCGGAAATAGCCGGTGGCTCTGCGCCAGGTTCCCGAGCGCTAGCCAATTCCAGCTCCCTGCGCCCTAAGCCTGCAGCATGACCTGACCGACAGCGCAGAAACAGAAAGTTCGCCGATGAAGGGTAAACTTCTTCCACCAACGGGCACGCTTGCAATTGGCGAGCCAGGCGCTCCCGCAAAGCCAAAACCCGCTGCACCCGATCCTCCATCAGGGCTGCATTCCCCAAAGCGCGCAAGGCCAATTGCCTGACGGGACCCGCCAGCGAATAGGGCATGCGAACACTGTCCAAAACCCTTACCACCGCGGGATGCGCCAGCGCATAGCCCAAGCGAAGCCCTGCCAGACCCCAGGCCTTGGACAACGTGCGCAACAGAATCAGGTTCGGAAATTCAGCCATCCAATTGCGGTGATCGGCGCCGGCAAACTCGCCATAAGCCTCGTCGATAATCACCAAGCCGGGATAGCCCAACAAAAAGCGATAGAGCTCCGCATCCCCGAGCCGATTCCCCGTCGGGTTGTTCGGATCGCAAAGAAAAGCCATTTTGGTTGGGGCAAGCTCCGCATCAAGCGCCACTTGAGCATCAAACGAAAAATCCGGGCGAAGGGGCACCGTGACCACGCGCAACCGATTGAGCATCGCTGCGTGGGCGTACATCGAAAAACTAGGCGAACACACCAGCACAGCATCTTGCCCCGGCTCCGCAAAAGCCCGCTGGAGCAAGTCAATGATTTCGTCGCTGCCGTTGCCCGTAAACACGGAATCAGCACCCACACCGGCACGATCTGCCAACGCCTTCCGAAGGGCTTCTGGAACCGGATCGGGATAGCGGTTCCACGGCTCACCCCACGGCATTTCATTGGCGTGCAAGCGCCTGCCAGCCACTTCCCCTCCTGCGCTGTACGCCTCCAAGGCAGCTAGCGACCTCGGCACCGGAGCTTCCCACAACGATAATCTTTCCTTTGTTTTCATAAGG
>CAYSDI010000002.1:0-47994 GCA_964429745.1 uncultured Chitinophagales bacterium
ACCCCCACTCTTCCCCCTGGGCGCATTATTTTTGCTCCATGTTCGAAAATCTGCAGGAGCGGCTGGAACGGTCGTTCAAGAACCTCAAGGGTCAGGGTGCCATAACGGAACTCAACATTGCAACGACGATCAAGGAGATCCGCCGCGCGCTGGTCGATGCGGACGTGAACTACAAGATCGCTAAGGATTTTACGGATAAGATCAAAGACAAGGCGCTTGGTCAGGAGGTGCTGACTTCCGTGACGCCGGGCCAGTTGATGATCAAAATAGTCTCCGACGAGCTCACTGAGCTGATGGGGGGCCAAGCCGAAGAGGTTAACATTAAGGGCACGCCGGCGGTGGTGCTGATCGCGGGGTTACAGGGCTCGGGTAAAACTACCTTCTCAGCCAAATTCGCCCATTGGGTTAAGTCCAAGAACGGGCGGCAACCTTTGTTGGTGGCCTGTGACGTGTACCGCCCTGCTGCCGTAGACCAGCTCAAAGTGCTCGGCGAACAGATCGGGGTGACCGTCTACGCAGAGCCGGGCAACAACCAGCCAGTGCAAATTGCCAGCAACGCGCTGGCCTATGCAAAAACTAACGGGTACAACGTCGTCATTGTGGACACGGCCGGCCGACTGGCTGTTGACGAGGCCATGATGGTGGAAATTGCCGCCATTAAAGCAGCCATTCGACCACAGGAAACCCTTTTTGTCGTGGACGCAATGACGGGCCAGGATGCCGTGAACACCGCCAAAGCGTTTAACGAGCGGTTAAACTTTGACGGTGTTGTCCTGACCAAGTTGGATGGGGATACCCGCGGTGGTGCAGCGCTTTCCATTCGCTCGGTGGTTGAAAAACCCATCAAATTTGTGAGCCGGGGCGAAAAGACCGATACGTTGGATGTCTTTCATCCCGATCGTATGGCCCGCCGTATCCTGGGCATGGGTGACATCGTCTCTCTGGTTGAAAAAGCCCAAGAGCAGTACGATGAGGTCGAAGCGCAGAAGCTTCAGCGCAAAATGCGCAAGAACCAATTCGACTTTGATGACTTTCTCAGTCAATTGGCTCAGGTGCGCAAAATGGGCAACGTTAAAGACCTGCTCAGCATGATTCCTGGGTTGGGCAAACAGCTTAAAGACCTGGATATTGACGAGTCGCACTTCAAGCGGATTGAGTCCATGATCCAGTCAATGACGCCGGCAGAGCGCGCCAATCCGGACCTGATCAACAGCAGCCGCAGGCAGCGCATTGCCAAAGGCAGTGGACACGATATTCAGTCTGTCAACCAGTTCATCAAGCAGTTTGAAGACATGCGCAAAATGATGAAGTCAATGAACAAAATGAGCACAGCCGGCCGGGGCATGAATGCCTTGAACGCGATCAAAGCTAAGCGGTAAAGCGGAATACTTACTTGTTTACACAGTTTAAGCAACCTGTAGCAAACCGTTGCATTTCATTTGTTTATACAGGAAAAACTACCTGCAAATGCCGGTGCGCCGCCGTGAAGAATTTGGTAGAAATACTGGCCTTCTGCCCAATCCGCAATGTCAACGTTTAGGGTGCTGTTCGGGGTAGTTTGTTCGTAAACCACACTGCCTGAAGTATTCACAATAAGTACCAAACTCGGAATTGTAATGTCTTTTCCGGGCCACTCCAGCCAGATATCATCGGACGAAGGGTTGGGAAAGGCTTGGCCAGAGGACGGCTGTTCAGTTGGCGCCTCCTCCTCAAATTCCAGGTTAACGTCCTTAAGCGCCACACCGCGTCGGATGAGGCCAACCACCCAATCCTGGCTATCTGGCAAGCCATCAATGAGGTATGGCCCTGGGGCCGTAATGCTAAACGTGCGAACATTTTGTATTGGGCCTCCGAGGCGCGGGTCATAAAAACCGAGCGTCCAGGTGCCTGCAACATCAAGTTGAATTTGCACAGGCAGACCGTCTGGGATGTATACGAGGTGAAATTTACTTTCCAAGGTCATGCAATAGGTGCCACTTCTGTTCAGCCGATCGTGGTCTGGCAGCAGTCGCACGACAGGGATTTTGTCAAAGAGCGCTTTAGCTACAGCAGACTGAATGAACATGTTCTCCCGGCTTCTGAAGTCCTCACAGTTTATATCTGTATGCTCATAAACGTTCCCAAAGTACCACTCTGGCCCAGATCCACCGTTCATCAGGTGAGGCCACAGGTACTCTTTACGGACGGAATTGTGTTCAGGGTCTTCGCTGTCCGGTAAAACTCCGTCAGAGGCCGGACCAATCTCCGAAAGGAAACAAACCCATTGCCGTCCAGCAGCCCCCGATCGCTGTAACCATTCCTCTGTATCATCTTCAGCATCATCACCATCAGATACCTGGAGCGCTGCCCCTTCAAAATCATCGAATCCGAGCAAAGGTTCGTAAACCAATTCCTTTTGCCAGGGATAGGTATGGGCCAAAATAGGATGATGGTAGGCGTCGAGCTCACGGAGGTAACTGGCGTGGTCCCGGCGTTGTTCTTCCGTATTGGTATTCTCTTCGCCCAGATTCCAGACCAGGCCATTTAAATGCCCAAAACGCGCGACCATTTCCCGGTAATAAACCCGCCTGGAAGCCCCTAAAGCGCCTCCGTTCATTAACTGGTCATTTTCCTGCTCCTGAAACAACAGGTGTTTGACCATGCCTTTGCGGTCCATGTGCTCGAACACGATTAACCACTGAGCCAGTTTGGATACATCCATACGGTAGAAGTGATACGCGTCCGTGAACGGCCAAACGTCGTCCCCATCGCCGTTAACGTTAAACATCAACATGTACTGGCTGGTGACCCCAACCGATGACAGGTAATTTACCGCTCCAATAATGCCTTTTCCGGCATTACCATGCCATACCGGATCAGAAGCATTCCAATCCGGAATATGCGTTGCGTATGCTTTGATGTAATCCGGGCCACCATTGTTGAAGGTTCCATCAAAATCTTGGTAGGCCAGAAAATTCTCAGGACTTCCGGCTCCAGAAGCTACATAATACGTGTTGCTCCCTGCAAACAGCAAGTATCGCTCCCCTGCATAGACCAGCCTTCCTTGCGCTCGGAAATCTTTACCCCCTTTGTTGGAGGGTGTTATGGTCAGTGTGCCTGAGTTCCCATGAAAAAAAACTTGGGTGCCTGAACCGGATCCTGTGACTACATCACTGCCTTGGTACATCTCCGCCGTCCAATTCCATCCGCCTGGGCTAGGAGGACTAAAATGAACCCGCCATTTGTTCCCACAAGTTGCCCCGCTCTCGGAGGCATTTCCATCGGTGGCAAAGTATCCAGGCACCCGGTAGGTTTCTGTCCCATGTGTGAAAGTGACATACATCGCATAGCCGGTGAAGGGGTTGATGGCATCATCCTCGCAGACGTTCGGGCCGTCAAAAGTCAGGGAGATGGGATGCCATTGTCGCAATTCGCCACCAACGACAGCTGCGTTCAACAGGGAACCACAAAGCGAGAACACGCAAACAACTAAGAGGTAGCGCCACTTACTAAACTTCATAAAGTGAGGTTCCTCCCAAAACCACTCTCCTAAACTTACGACGAACGATTCATGATTTACTGAATCAAATAAACATTTATTATAATACATTTTAACGCCAGAAAATCATCGTTTTTCCAGTATTTTGCTCAATTGTGACTACACAAAATGGCACATAGGACCTATAATTCTTGTTTGAGCAAACCCGTTCAAAGAATTATCTTTGTGGTCCGATTCTACGCTCCGAATGTCTTTGACAGACTCATGGAGCCATAGCTAACTCTAAAACCGCGTTTTCACGCATGGCTACTAAACTTAGATTGCAGCGACACGGCCGCAAACGCAGGCCTTTTTACTACATCGTTGTCGCCGACGCCCGCTCCCCCCGCGACGGTCGTTTTATTGAGCGGATTGGCACCTACGATCCAGTGCACGTTCCCGCCCAAATTGACCTGGATGTCAACAAATCCATCGAGTGGCTGAACAAAGGTGCTCAACCCACCAAAACAGTCCGTGCCATCCTCAAGTACAAGGGTGCTATGTACATGAAGCACCTGCTGCGCGGGGTGAACAAGGGCGCCTTTGCGATGGAAGAAGCCGAGCGCTTGTTCCGCGAGTGGACCGTTGACCACGAGAGCAAAATTTCAGATGCCGGACGCAAGGCTAAAAACAGCCAGGCAAATGCTCGCGAAACCCAGATTCAGAAGGTGAAAGAAGAGCGCGAAGCTCTGGCAAAAGCAGCTTCCCAGGCTCAGGCAGAGGCCAAAGCTGCCGAAGAAGCAGCCGCCGCAGCCGCCGCAGCCGCCAAAGCCGCCGCCGAAGCACCAGTGGCAGCACCCGCAGCCGAAGAGAGCCCTGTGGCTGAGGCTGAAGCTGAAGCTGCTCCTGACCAAGCCTCAGAACAAGCCTCAGAACAAGCCGCTGAACCTACCGAAGAAGCCTGAATTCGGACCTTCCGTTTGGGTCTTCCTGGCTGTTAATCGAGAGATTTCCGCGCTTTTGTGACATCAGCAACGCGCTCCGATCCTAAAGGTTCGGTTTCGTCGTTCGCATGCTGCCGCAATGGAATACGTTAACCCTTCCCCGGTATTTTTAGCCGGTTTTACAAACCCTCGCACGCGCTTAACTTTTGATCATGGCAGAACTTTTGAAAACAAAGCTCGGTGTCCTGATCAAGCCGGTTGGCCTTGAGGGAGATATCCGGCTTGCCCCGGAGGACGGAATTGCGGGCCTGTTGAATCCGGATGTCCTCTACGAGTTGCGCGGAGATCGTTATTTTCCTTGGTTTTTGCAGTCCTGGAGGCCTTTGGAAGACGGGCATCTCCTGGTAAGGCTAGAAGAACTGGACAGCCCGGAGAAAGCTAAAATCCTTTGCGGCAAGTCAATCTGGATTCGCGAAGACCAAATAGAGTGGTCCGAGGAAGCAGATGGGCGCGAGGATTTAATTGGCTACGAGGTCCGCGATGCTAACGGCACCAAAATTGGGGTTTGCCAGGATATTGTGGACAATTCCGGTCAGTGGCTGGCCGTGGTAAATTACCAAAACCGAGAAGTGTACATTCCGCTTGCAGAGGAGAACATTCTGGCAGTTCAGGACCAGGAGCGTTACTTGATGGTAGAGATTCCCGATGGCTTGCTTGATTTGTAACCAATCTTCCAGCCTCTAGCCAGCAAGGCGCCTCCGCCCGATACACCCTCTTTCTCCCCCCGCCCCATGCGCATAGACATCATTACCGTGCTGCCGGGATTGTTGCAGGGCCCCTTCGACCATTCCATCCTTAAACGAGCTCGCGACCGCGGCTTGTTGGAGGTGGTGGTGCACGATTTGCGGGAATACAGCCCGGACCTGAAGCATCGGCAGGTGGATGATTATGCCTATGGTGGTGGTGCTGGCATGGTCATGATGGTAGAACCTATTGACCGCATTCTTCAGGCATTGCGAAAGGAGCGGTACTACGACGAGGTAATTTATCTGAGCCCAGACGGATTGCTGCTCAATCAGCCCATGGCCAATCGGCTGAGTCTGACCAAAAATCTTGTTATGCTCTGCGGGCATTACAAAGGCGTGGATGAGCGGGTTCGGGAACATTTGGTTACGATGGAAGTGAGTATAGGCGACTACGTCATTTCCGGGGGTGAACTGGCAGCAGCGGTATTGACAGATTCCATAGGCCGGCTTTTGCCCGGCGTCCTGAACGATGAAACCTCAGCGCTTTCAGATTCTTTCCAAGATAATCTGTTGGCTCCACCGGTGTACACGCGTCCGGTTGATTACAAGGGTTGGCTGGTGCCGCCGGTGCTGTTGACCGGCGACCACGGTAAAATTGACTATTGGAGAATGGAGCAAAGCCGCCAACGCACCCTGGAACGCCGTCCTGGACTACTTGAAAACAATGACGGGGATTAACGAAATAGCCTTGTGGCAATACCAAAGATTAATTACCTTTGCCCCGCTATAGCCTACCCGATCAACAGCTCGACATGGATCTGATCAAAGAACTCGAAAAATCTCTGGTTGCCGACCGCCAGATTCCCGTATTTAAAGCCGGTGACAACGTTACGGTTTACTACCGCATCGTTGAAGGCAACAAGTCCCGGACCCAGCCCTTCCGGGGCGACGTGATTCAGCGCAAAGGCGCGGGACGCACACAAACCTTTACGGTTCGCAAGATCAGCAATGGCACGGGTGTGGAGCGCATTTTCCCGCTTTATTCGCCCAACATCGAGAAGATTGAAGTGCACAAGATTGGCAAGGTCCGCCGCGCCCGCATCTTCTACCTGCGCAAGCTTTCCGGCAAGTCCGCTCGTATCAAGGAGCGCCGCCGCTAAGACTGGTTGCCGTTAATCAAGCATCAGAGGTTAACTCGCAGCTTGCTCAAAACAAGTCCAGTACAGATTTTACTCCGGGTACCCGGCGGGTGGTAAACCCTTCGCCGTAGAGAAACCCGGCCATTCGACCCATTTCACGGGCTCTTGACTTTATGCTTTCCAGGAATTCCGGGGAACTGATATACGTGTTGGGTGCTGGAGCAGCGGGATCAAAGAACTGCGTTCCATAAGCAAGAATACTCTGCATCCGCTGATCCATAACAGACGTTATGTCCACTACAAAATCGGGCTTCAAAAAGCCATCCTGAATGTATTGGTGCAGCGCTCGAGGTCGCCAGGGCTGCTGCGGCACTTCGCCCGGCTGCCATTGCGTTTCAATTTTAGCCAAACCGGCCAGGAAACAGGCTTCGGTTACCAGATCGCCCGCCCTGCCGTGATCGGGATGGCGATCCTCGAGGGCTGGTGCTAAGACCACATCAGGTTGAAATTGCCGCAAGACCCGAATAACCGCCAGAATGGAGGACCGATCAGCTTGGATAAAGCCGTCCGGCAATTCCAGATTGATTCTGAGCGACAGCCCCAAAATGGCGGAGGATTTTTCTGCTTCTTCCCGGCGGGTTTCAACGTCGCCACGGGTGCCTAATTCGCCAAGCGTCAAGTCGGCAATTCCCACACGGTGACCCCGCTTCTGCTCCAGCAACAAGGTGCCCGAACAGCTCAACTCCACATCGTCCGGGTGAGCACCAAACGCTAAAACGTCAAGTTTCATGCGGGGTTATCCGTTGAATCAGCAGATTCATCGAGCAATTTTTCGATGGCTTTCTGGACCCGTTTTGCTTCGGGTTTGGTAAAGGGAAGAAAAAAATCTGTTACCCGACCATGCCGGTCAATAAGGTACTTGTGGAAATTCCAGCGCGGCCGGGAGCTTACCTTGCCATTCTGTTCACGTTCGCTCAGGAACTGGAACAACGGATCCGCTTCAGGCCCCTTGACCTTCATCTTCTGGAAAATTGGAAAACTCACTCCGTAGTTAACCTTGCAAAACTCTTCGATTTCTCCGTCTTTGCGCGGCTCCTGATCGGCAAATTGGTTGGAGGGAAAACCGAGCACCAGAAAGTCGCGGTCGCGGTAAGTTTCGTAAAGGGTCTCTAAGCCTTCTAGTTGCGGCGTAAATCCGCATTCCGTTGCTGTATTCACAATCATCAGCACCTTGCCGCGGAATTCGCTCATCGGATGCTCTTTGCCCGCTGCATCGCGAACAGTAAACGAGTAAACAGTCGGTTTGTCCATAGCTGCTGCAAAGAAACAGCCAAATCAGGTTTAATGCCGAATGCAGCGCCTGGAGGGCAGTGGATTAATACGGCTTAGGCCGCAGAATCCGCTCAATTTCGCGGTCTTCTCCGCTGGCGTCATAGGCCGATTTCAAGCTGATTCCGCCGGTTTTAGCCATGTTTTGCCAGTAAAATGCCGCCGTTTTGCCTTTGATCGCCTGCATCCACTCATGAACGGTGCGGTCCGTTTGACGGTGAATAAGTTTGACCATGATTTCACCTTGTTGGCGGGTCAATTGCTGCAGGCGGGCTTCCAATTTTAGCTGAATCTGACCCTCGCGCTCTTTGATCAGGGCCTGTCGCTCGCGCTTGTCCGCTACAGCACCCAAATCGGCGTCCAGGCTTTGGAGCAGCGCAGCCGCCTCTTCCGCAAAAGGCACGACCCGTTCCACATCCCGGCGCAGCGTAACAATGCGGTAGTACTCTGTTCGCACCACCTCATCTTCAAAAGGAATCTCCGCGCGAATGGTCACCGACGACAAGCCGGACCTAACCAGCGTATCGCCCTCCGGCGTCTCGACCGCCTTGACCCAGTTTTGCGCAGATGCTGACGCTGCGGCCAGCAGCATCAACAGGAAAAAAGAGATTAATTTGGATACACGAGCGTCCAGGCCTGCGTGCAGGCCTAGGAAAGATTTCGGGCGAAGGGGGGCGTTACTCAATGCAGTTTTTAGCAGGACCATTTAAACCTTACTACCAAGAAACGCGCCAACTTGCCTGCGTGTTACAGAAAAGCGGCATGGGCAATTGGGGGAGCCCGGACCTGGGCCATCAAAACGGCCCGAACCAAGCTAATAGCAAGGACCCTTAAAAGGGCCATCAGAACGGCCCGAACCAGGGCAATCGTAAGCGGCTCGAAAAACCCGCGGTCAGGCTATGCCATTCTCCGCCAGGTAGCGCTCAGCATCCAAAGCGGCCATGCACCCCGTTCCTGCTGCGGTAACGGCTTGCCGGTAGATTTTATCCTGAACGTCGCCAGCGGCAAAGACCCCTTCGACCCGGGTTCTGGTGCTACCTGGCTGAGTAATGAGGTAGCCCTGGGCGTCCATATCCAGCATATCGACGAACATGTCGGTGTTGGGCTTGTGGCCGATGGCGACGAAAAAGCCCTGCACGGCGATCTGGCTCTCCTGCCCCGAAATTGCATCGCGGATGAGCACCCCTTCCACTACCTCCTCGCCTACTACATCCAGGGTTTCCGTATTCCAATGAACAGTAATGTTTGGAGTAGCCAGGACGCGATCCTGCATGATCTTACTGGCGCGCATCTGATCGCGGCGCACGAGCACGTGAACATGCTTGCAGAGTTTGCTTAGGTACAGCGATTCCTCCGCAGCGGTATCTCCGCCACCGACCACGGCAACGTCCAAGCCCCGATAAAAGAAGCCATCGCAAACGGCACAAGCACTGACGCCGTGACCGTTGAGGCGCTTTTCGCCCGGAAGACCCAACCATTTTGCTGTAGCCCCGGTGGTAATGATGACGGTGTGTGCCAATTCTGTGTGCTGGCCGTCAATGGTCACCCGATGCGGGCCGTGTTCGGAGAACTCCACAGCGGTGGCCATGCCAAACCGAACCTCGGTGCCGACGCGCTCCGCTTGTTGCTTGAATTCCTCCATCATGGCCGGTCCCATGATGCCCGTTGGATATCCTGGAAAGTTCTCTACATCGGTAGTTTGCATGAGTTGCCCACCCGGCTCCATTCCCGTGTACATGAGGGGATGGAGATTTGCGCGAGCTGCGTAAATGGCAGCCGTGTAGCCAGCCGGTCCGGAACCGATGATCAGGCACTTTTGAATAGTTTCCTGCATGGGGAACGAGGGAATTGTCCGGGCGCAAGACACGCCGGCGGTTAGGAGAAAATCAGGTTTTTAAAGGGCAAAATTAGGTCCATTCCACCATACCAGCGGTGACCGAAGGCACCTCAAATGTCCACAATGATCCTGGCGTTCAGCAGCCGACTGGTCAGAAAATTTGGGAAGGCGTATACAACATCGGCATTGTCTTTGACCCAGAGGTATGACACGGTGTTGGAGATACCCAACAGGTTAAAGACCTCCAGGCTGGCCCACACGGACTCCAAATGCCGGAACATATTGGTTCGCTCGTCTTTTTGTTTCAATAAGAGTGCGCTGAATCCGATGTCTACACGGCGGTATGGAGGAATGCGAAAGCGATTTCGGAGCAACAGGTTCTCCGGCTGGCCAAACGGCAGCCCGCTGCCGAACAGGAAGTTGAGGTGCACCTTGAAGTTTTTGTTATCCAGCGCGTAGTCCTGAAAGTACATGCCAAAATTGATGCGCTGATCAGTTGGACGCGGGGTCAGGCCCTGGTCCACGAGTTCGCCGTTTTCATCGACTGCACCGAAAATGTCGGTGAGCTTGCTTTCGTCGATGTTTTCGCGCGCCTGCATCACCGTAACAGATATCCAGGAATCGGCATCTTCTACCAATTCACCATAGAGCCGCAAATCAATGCCGGCAACATAGCCTGTTCCGGCGTTCTGGCCGTAGTAGCGAACCTGCACGTTGTCCAATTCATAGGGAACAATATCCCATAAATATTTATAGTATAATTCTGAAACGAATTTAAAGTCGCGGTCAAAGGCGCGGAAGTTCCAATCGCCTGAAAGCACCAGGTGCATGCTTTTCTGCGCTTTAATGTCAGTGTTCAGGTCAAAGGTCAGGTCGCGGAGCTCTCGGTAATAGGCCGGTTGGGCGTAGAGCCCTGCAGCGGCTTTGATGACTACGTCGCGCGCTACGGAATCTTTTCGAACCCAGTCCGGCTTAAAAGCGGCCTGAACGCGAGGAGTAACCAGGAATTCATTGTTCATGTCCCAGTAGAGGGCCCGCACACCAGCGGTCAGGCTCCAGTCAAGGGTACTTTTGTAGGGCGTCCAGGTATCCTGTACGTAAACGTTTGAGCGGGTGGAGCGCAGCACCGTGCTGGCTTTGAGGACACGGTCCAGCAACACCTGTTCACCTGTGTAGGGCAGCGAATAGCCGGCGGAATCGAGTCGGGTCCAGTCGTTGATGCGGTCCTCAATGCGCTCGTATTGGAAGCGGCCACCCCATTCCACAAAATGTTCTCCGCGGTCCAGGTAGCCGATGTGGCCGGCGTTACTTACCCAGGAGTCAATGCGGTTGCGGGCGTAGTTCTGAAAGGTGCCTACCCCAAGTCCAAAGGCCACCTGGCCAAAATCTTCTTCGCCGAGGTTGCTTTCTACCTCACCCAGGAAGTAGTCGCCAATAATGTCGAAATTCTCGTCTTCAAGCGCGCGGTAGGTAGAGACCATCCACTTCAATCCCAGGTCTTCATGGGGCTTGTGGAGCAGCGAAATACCGGCCATCGAAGTCAGGAATTCGTCAACCTCCTGGCCGTCAAAAAAGACATCTAATCGCACCACATTATTAACCAGACCTGTGCTGGTGGAGCGATTCGTTGGCTGGAAATTGAACCGATTCTGCGAAAGGTTGCCCAACAGCTCGAATTCCAGCTTTTTACTCAAATCAAGGTGGATCAACCCTTGTACATCGGTAAATGAAGGACGGTACTCCCCGGTAGTTTCCAACGAGTTGAGCAGGTATGCGTTGTTTTTGTGCCGGACGCCTAACAAGAAGCCGGCGGTCTTCTTTGCATTTGCAGCTTCCACGTGAAAATTTCCACCGAGCAGGCTCAGGCTTACCGAGGCGGCAAACTCTTTGGGTTTCTTGTAGCGGATGTCCAGCACGCTGGAGAGTTTATCGCCGTAGCGGGCTTCAAAGCCACCTGCTGAAAAAGCGATACGGTCGGTCAGCGTGTAGTTGGGAAAAGGAAAGCCTTCCTGCTGCCCTGAACGAACGATAAGCGGCCGGTAAACCTCAAAATCGTTGACATAGACAAGGTTCTCGTCGTAGTTGCCGCCACGCACCGCGTACTGCGTGCTCAATTCATTGTTGGATCCGGCGCCAAGCTGCTTAAGCGCTGCCACAATCGGGTCGCCGCTTGGATCTGGAATGTAGGAAATGGATTCTACGGGAATAGTCTGAATGAATTCCTGCCGTTCGCGGTCGTCCTGGATGGTAACCTCTCGCAGCGCGCGTTCAATCAGGACCGGATCGTAGCGGTAGTAGCGTTCCGGATCTAAAAAAACCTTCTTGTAATCTTCCTGGTAACTAACGTGGGTGAACACCACCGTGATGGTCTTCTCTGCAGGCACTTCCATGCTGTAGCGCCCGGCCTCATCGGTAATGGTACCAATACCTGCTTCGCCCAACAAAACCACGTTCACTTCTTCGATTGGCTTTCCACCTTCATCCAGCACCTGGCCGTAAAACGTGGCCACGGCTTGTGCCGGCAACAGCGCAGAAACACCAGAAAGAATAATCAACAAGAGTAAAAAAGGACGCATGCTTTCCTAAACGGGGGTCAGGCCATTAAATTATTTGCCTTCAAGCCCTTAAGCAGGGCAATCTCTGCTACCGGGTCAGGGCTGGAAAATACGCCGCTCCCGGACACCAGTACATCCGCCCCGGCGTGGAGCACGTCCAGGGCATTGCCGGCCTTAATGCCACCATCAACTTGCAGCAATACCGCGGGGTTTATCCGGTCTATGAGTCGGCGCATCCGCCGAATGCGGTCCAGGCTTTGCAGAATAAAATGCTGGCCGCCAAAACCAGGGTTAACGGTCATGATCAGCACCAAATCCAAGTCTGGTAAAATGTCTTCTACAGCAGAAATGGGCGTAGCCGGATTGAGCGCAACACCAGCTCGCATGCCTTCGGCTTTGATTTCCTGAATGCAGCGGTGTAAGTGCGTCACCACTTCCACATGAACGGTGAGCCCATCTGCTCCTGCTTTGCGAAACGCCCGAATGAAACGCTCCGGAAGGCTGGTCATCAGGTGCACGTCCTTGAACTTGGCTGATTCTCTGGCCACAACTTCCACAATGGGCAGGCCAAAACTGATGTTAGGCACAAAAACCCCGTCCATCACATCAATGTGGAACCAATCCGCCTGGCTCCGATCCAGCATATGAACATCTCTGGCCAAGTGGCCAAAATCAGCAGAAAGGATGGACGGAGCAACCAAATGGGCCATAGCAGAAGGCCGCAAAGATAGGCAATCTCACGCGGGATTGGCGGAACGGCTGTTACCGGAAAGCCCGCAGTACCAAGCGCTTCAGGCTCGTTTAATCAACTTTCGGGCTAAGGGGAACACTGCGCTTGGCAGGGCAGTTACTCAGGGGTACCCTTAAAGATAGTTGCGGAGCTCTTTGCTGGCAGTGGCCCGGCGCAAACGGCGGATTGCCCGCTCTTTGATCTGACGGACCCGCTCCCTGGTCAGGTCAAACTTAGACCCGATTTCTTCGAGCGTGAACGGAGTTTCGCCGTTGAGTCCGTAGTAGCAGGATATGATGAGGGCTTCGCGCTCAGAAATAACAGAAAGAGCTTCTTTGATGTGCTGGCGCAGAGATACATCCATCAATTCAAAGTCCGGCTCGTTGTCTTCTCCGCTTTTGATCAGATCCAACATGGTGCCCTCTTCATCTTCGCCGCCGATTGGCGCGTCCACGCTGAGGTAGCGGATGTTGTTTTTGAGAATTTCACGGAGGTCCTCTACGGTGATGCCCATAGCAACAGCCACTTCATCTTGTGTGGCCTCCCGCCCTAGCTCTTGCTCCAATTGAGCAGCGGTGCGGTGATAGCGATTGAACGAGCCCACTTTGTTAAGGGGAAGCCGGACCAGGCGGCTTTGCTCTACAATGGCCTGCATGATCGATTGGCGAATCCACCATACGGCGTAGGAAATAAACTTGAAGCCTTTAGTCTCATCAAATCGCTGGGCGGCCTTGATCAGTCCAAGGTTCCCTTCGTTGATCAAATCAGCCAGCGAAAGTCCCTGGTTTTGGTATTGCTTGGCCACCGAAACCACAAATCGGAGGTTTGCCCGAGTCAGTCGATCTAACGCTGCCTGATCACCGTTGCGAATCTTCTTGGCCAGTTCCACTTCTTCTTCGGAACTGAGTAAATCGATCTTACCGATTTCATAGAGATACTTCTCCAGAGAATCGGAATTTCGATTAGTAATCTGATTCGTGATCTTGAGCTGACGCATGTGAAAGTTGTGGGATTAGCCTCCCTGTTTACGCCCCCCCTGCCCAATTGGTTGCAAGCGGAGCACATTGCTTTCAAAACACCTCATAACTCGCTGAAAAACAGTACTATATCCTTGCAGTTTTAACATTGCACATTAGGGCTTTGCCCCGGCAATTGCTAGCAAACTTGGTGCAGTTGTGACGGGGATCATTCAGGGTAAAAATCAGCAGTTAGTGTTAACAACAAAGCCGACCCTGACGGGTCGGCTTTGCCAAAAGGTTAAAGGTTTGGGTCGAAGGGGTTAGACTTCGTTGGGCCGAGGTCTGCGCGGACCGCGATCGCGATCGCGATCGCCACCTCGGTCACCTCCGCGATCGCCGCCCCGGTCACCACCACGGTCACCGCCGTAGCCGCCCCGGTCACCACCGCGGTCGCCGCGGTCGTTACCGTAACCACCGCGATCGTCGCGGCCTTGGTCTTCGTAACCTTCCGGGCGGGCTTCCAGCACCTTGCTGCTCAAGCGGAATTTACCGGTGACTTTGTCCACTTCCAGGAGCTTCACTTTAATTCTGTCTCCGGGGTTGTAAAGGTCTTCCAGCGTTTCCAGACGCTTCCAGGACACCTCAGAGATGTGAAGCAGGCCTTCTTTGCCTGGAAGGAATTCCACAAAGGCTCCGTAAGGCTTGATGGACTTGATAACCGCGTCATACACCTCGCCGACTTCTGCCGTTTGGGTAATGCCTTTGATCCTCGCAATAGCCGCGTCAATGGACGCTTTGTTGTTGCCAATGATGTCAACAATACCGTTGCGATCGTCTTCGGTAATGACAATTTGAGTACCAGTAACGGCCTGCATTTCCTGAATGACTTTACCTCCAGGGCCGATAACCGCACCAATGTACTCCTTGGGAATGCGGATCTGAACGATTCGGGGAGCGTGGGGTTTGTAGTCCTCGCGGGGGGTGTCCAGAATCTTGTTCATTTCGCCCAAAATATGGGCGCGACCGCGGCGGGCCTGTTCCAGTGCTTCTTCAAGTACCTTGTAGGACAACCCGTCGATTTTAATGTCCATCTGGCAGGCGGTGATGCCATCCTTGGTGCCAGTGACTTTAAAGTCCATGTCACCAAGGTGGTCTTCGTCGCCCAGGATGTCAGACAGCACGGCGTAATTGCCGGTTTTGCCGTCGTAGATCAGCCCCATGGCAATACCGGAAACTGGCTTGAGCATCTGGATACCGGCGTCCATCATGGCCAGTGAGCCGGCGCAAACCGTGGCCATAGACGAAGAACCATTCGACTCCAAGATGTCGGAAATAATGCGAATGGTGTAGGGACATTCAGCGGGAACCATGCGCTTCAACGCGCGCAGGGCCAGGTTGCCGTGGCCAATTTCCCGGCGGCTCGTGGCGCGAATCGGACGCGATTCCCCCGTGGAGAAACTGGGGAAGTTGTAGTGGAGCATGAATTTCTCCGAGCCGGCGAAGGTGGGCGTATCAATGGTTTGCTCGTCCATTTTGGAACCGAGAGTCACTGAAGTGAGCGATTGGGTTTCACCGCGAGAGAACAGCGACGAACCGTGGGTGGCAGGCAGAAGGTCTACCTGGCCCCAAATGGATCGGATCTCGTCCAGTTTGCGGCCATCCAAGCGGTAGCGCTCGTTGAGCACCACATTTCGCATGGCTTCTTTTTCTACGTTGCGGTAGTACTTGCTGATCAGACTGCTTTTTTCGGCAAGCTCTTCAGGGCTGTACTTCTGGCAGTATTGGTCTTTAATGGCCGAAAAAGTTTCGGAGCGCTTTTTCTTGTTGGTGATGGCCTGCTTGACCACTTCGTAAACCGCCTCATACGTGCTGGCGCGGACATCGGCTTCTAAAGCGGCATCGTTGGATTCGTGGTTGTACTCACGCTTGGCTTTGCCACCGGCATTGCGGGCCAAATCCAATTGTGCCTGGCACTGCACTTTAATGGCGTCATGGGCAAAGCGAATCACCTCGAGCATATCCTGCTCGGAGATCTCTGCCATTTCGCCCTCAATCATCAGGATATCGCGGGCAGTAGCCGCGATGATCATGTCCAGATCAGACTGAGCCAATTGGGCGTTGCTGGGGTTCAGGACCAGTTTTCCGGCTACGCGGCCAACGCGAACTTCCGAGATGGGACCATCGAATGGAATGTCGGAAACTGTGAGGGCGGCAGAGGCTGCCAGACAGGCCAGCGCATCGGGATTGACGTCTTCATCTGCCGAGTACAGTGTGACCATAACCTGGGTATCGGCATGGAAATCATCGGGGAACAGCGGGCGGATTGCGCGGTCAATGAGCCGGGCTACCAGAATATGCGCATCTGGCGGACGGGCTTCGCGCTTGAAAAAACCGCCGGGGAATTTTCCAGCGGCGGAGAACTTTTCGCGGTATTCGACCGTCAGTGGCAGGAAATCAACGCCTTCTTTGGCGTCTTCGTTGGCCACCACCGTGGCAAGCAGGATGGTTTTACCCATCGTGAGCAGACAGGATCCATGCGCCTGTTTCGCCAGCCTGCCTGTTTCCAGGGTCAGGGACCGGCCGTCGCCCAGATCAATTGTCTGAACGGTTCCTAATGGCATCATCGGGTTGGGATTTTAAGATCAGCTAAGCTTGATAAAATCGAAAAGAGACCAGGCTGCAGAATAGACCTTAGGTAAAAACCGTCAGCGACCAGAAAACTCCGGATACCGAGATTTTGCTAAGGGAACGACAACCAATACGGAAAAAAAGGAGGGCCAAATCAGCGGCGCAGACCCAACTTGGCGATCAGGCTGCGGTAAGCCTCAATGTCTTTTTTGGCCAAATAGTTGAGCAGACTCCGGCGATGACCCACTAGCTTGAGCAGGGAGCGCTTGGTGCCGTAGTCTTTTTTGTGGTTGCGCAGGTGCTCGGTCAAATGGTTGATGCGGGTGGTGCTCAACGCAATTTGGGCATCGACAGAGCCCGTGTTGGTGGCGGAGCCTCCAAATTCCTTAAACAGGTCGATCTTTTTCTCAGAAGTGAGGTAACTCATCAAGCTTGCCTTTAACGTCAGTAGTTTACTTTTCTCTAATTCCGTGCAAAATTACGGAATTCCCTGAGAAATCGCGTACGATCTCTCGCTATTCTGCTTGCGTTTTGACCAAAACCCAAGCTTGGCGACTCCCCGAAGTTCATAGCTCAGGACTTGAACAAGACCAGAAGCTCCATGAGCCGCTGACGAAGCAGGCGTCTGTCCACAATAAAGTCCAGAAAACCGCTTTCCAGCAGGAATTCGGATCGCTGGAAGCCCTTGGGCAGGTCTTTCTTGATGGTTTCCTTGATGACCCGCGGTCCGGCAAAGCCGATCAGGGCACCTGGTTCGGCCATATTGATGTCGCCCAACATGGCGTAAGAAGCAGTAACGCCCCCTGTAGTGGGGTCTGTCATTAGCGAGAAGTACGGGATCCCTTCCCTCGCTAATTGCGTGAGCTTGGCCGAAGTTTTAGCCAATTGCATCAGGGAAATGCTGGACTCCATCATTCGCGCACCTCCGGATTTGGAGATGATGAGCAGTGCGCTGCGCTGTTGACGTGCCCGGTCTACGGCACGGGCAATTTTTTCACCCACCACAGAGCCCATAGACCCCCCGATAAATTCGAAGTCCATGCAGGCTACCACGAGCGGATTGCCATCGACGGTGCCTTCTGCAACCGCCATAGCATCTGAAAGGCCCGTCTTTTCGTAGGCTTCGTCCAGGCGGACCTGGTACGATTTCATGTCTGTAAAGCCTAGAAAGTCAATAGAACGCAGGTCTCCGAACAGAATTTTGTACTCGCTTTCATCAAATATGATGTCGAAGTATTCTTCTGAGTTTAGCCGACTGTGGTTGTTGCAATACGGACAAATCTTGAGGTTTTCAAGAAATTCCTTGTTGCGGTAGGCCTTCTTGCAGGAAGGGCACTTAACCCAAACCCCGTCAGGAGCTTCTTTTTTCTCCCGAGTGGAGGTGGTAATGCCCTCTTTCAGTCGTTTAAACCAGCTCACACGTTCCATTTGTAGTTCTGCCCGCTTGCGTTTCTGCAATGGTGAAGTCCCGTAACCGGTAAAGATAGCGTGGACCAAGCCAATTGAAGGATTGACTTAGGCAATTGTCACTTCAGGGGTCAGGTAAACGTCCTGAACAGCCTTCAAAAGTGCTGCGCCTTCCTTCATTGGACGCTGGAACGCCTTGCGGCCCGCAATAAGGCCTGCACCACCGGCGCGTTTGTTAATCACGGCCGTGACCACTGCCTCGGCCAGGTCACTCTCGCCACTGGAAGCTCCGCCGCTGTTGATCAAGCCCGCACGACCCATGTAGCAGTTGGCCACCTGGTAGCGACAAAGGTCAATCGGGTGGTCGCTGGAGAGCTCCGAGTACATTCTCGGGTCGCTCTTGGCGAATTTGATGGCCGTGAAGCCCCCGTTGTTCTCGGGCATTTTTTGCTTGATGATGTCAGCCTGGATAGTCACGCCCAGATGGTTGGCTTGGCCGGTCAGGTCTGCCGCCACGTGGTAATCTTTGTCGCCCTTTACGCTGAAGGCATTGTTGCGGGTGTAGCACCAGAGGATAGTGACCATGCCCAATTCATGGGCATGCTGAAAGGCCTCGGCAATCTCCACCAATTGGCGGTTGGATTCAGGCGCCCCAAAGTAAATGGTAGCTCCGACGGCAACCGCACCCATGTTCCAGGCTTCCTCGACCGACCCAAAAATTACTTGGTCGTATTTGTTGGGGTAGGTCATCAGCTCATTGTGGTTGAGCTTAGCTACAAACGGAATGCGGTGGGCGTATTTGCGAGCCACCGAACCCAAAACGCCAAAGGTTGACGCAACGGCGTTGCAGCCACCTTCAAGAGCCAATTCCACAATATTAGCCGGGTCAAAATAGATGGGGTTAGGGGCAAAAGATGCACCAGCCGTATGCTCAATACCCTGATCAACCGGCAAAATGGACAAGTAACCCGTTCCAGCCAACCGGCCGTGGTTGTACAGCGATTGCATGTTGCGCAACACCTGCGGGCTGCGGTCTGAATCCATCCAAACCCGGCTCACAAAATCGGGACCGGGCAAATGCAGCATTTCGCTCGAAATGGTTTTGCTCTTGTGGCCAAGGTAGTACTCGGCCTTGTCACCGAGTTGTTTGGTAATATTGGCGTAAGACATTCGTTATCTTCTGTTGTGCGGCGTAAGTAAGAAAGTTTACCGGCAAGCCGGTTTCGGGCGAAGGGGGACGCGTCGCTCCACCCCTCCTCTCCGATTGGCGGGGCAAAGTTCGGCATTCATCGGCCAAATGCCAAAAGCCAAGTCCAAGGGCACCCTTAAGACAAGACTTGGATCAAATCGTATTTGGTAACAATGTGCAACACGCCAGCGGCATCTTCGGTCAACAAGGCTGCGTTGGGCTTGCGCAACAGTTCCCCAAACTCCCGAACGGGAGCTGCGATACCCACTTTGGGAAACGGCGGATCCATGATCAGTCCAACAGCGCGTTCGCGCACCCCCGGATCAGCGAGCAGGTGGTGCAAAATGGTGCTTTCCGTGACGCTGCCCAGGATGTGCCCATTCTCCCCTACCGGCATCTGAGAAATCTCTGCGCTTTTCATTTGCTCGAGCACCGCCGACACCGATTCCTCTGGACCGACGCTCACCAGCACCCGCTGGCGTTTGCGGTTGATAATCTCCTGTAACGTGACTTCGGTATCTAAAAATCCGTGGTCGCGCATCCAATCGTCGTTGAACACTTTGCCCACATAGCGCGATGCATGATCGTGGCAAATGATGACCACCAAGTCTGTTTCGGAGAGTTTGTTCTTCAGTTGAATGAGCCCTGCAACGGCAGAACCGGCGCTGTTTCCCACGAGAATACCCTCTTCGCGAGCCAACCGACGTGTCATGACCAAACCGTCTTTGTCCGTCACCTTTTCAAACAGGTCAATGACATCGAAATCGACATTTTTCGGAAGGATATCTTCTCCTATGCCCTCAGTTATGTAAGGATAGATTTCCTTAGGGTCGAAAATTCCGGTTTCTTTATACTTCTTGAAAACGGAACCATAAGTATCAATACCCCAGATTTTAATGTTGGGATTTTTCTCTTTAAGGTACTGGCCCGCGCCGGAAATGGTTCCTCCCGTGCCAACGCCGACAACCAGGTGCGTAACTTTCCCTTCGGTTTGTTCCCAAATTTCCGGACCCGTGGATTCGTAATGCGCCTGCCGGTTAGAGAGGTTGTCGTATTGGTTCAGGTATACGGCGTTGGGCATTTCGCGCGCCAGGCGCGCAGCCACTGAATAGTAAGAGCGCGGATCTGTAGGCTCCACGTTAGTCGGGCAGACAATTACTTCTGCTCCAACAGCTTTTAGCATGTCTACTTTCTCGCGACTTTGCTTATCTGTGGTAGTAAAAATACAGCGGTAACCTTTTACACAGGCTGCAATAGCCAACCCCATGCCGGTATTTCCAGAGGTGCCTTCCACAATAGTGCCTCCGGGCTTAAGAATACCGCTCGCTTCGGCATCTTGAATCATTTTCAAGGCCATCCGGTCTTTGATGGAATTGCCCGGATTAGTGGTTTCCACTTTAACGCAAATGGTGCCGGGAACCCCGCGCGTGACCTTGTTTAACCGAATGATCGGCGTGTTGCCAATCGTCTGCAGCACATCGCTGTAAATCATGCCGTCAAAGATAAGCGGATTCCAGCCTAAGGCAGCCGCCTTTGGATACAGAACGAGTGTGCGAGGCGGTTAGGTTTGGCTATGGCTTAGCCTTGGGTTAGCTTTCGTTTGGCCTTGGGTTAGTCTTAGGTTCTGCGGGCGAAAGGCCCCAAGTCACTGAGCAGTGGTGTAGACCACTTCAACGAGTACCTTGGGGTCATGGGCCTGCAGTTGCTTGGCAGCCCCCTGAGAGAGTTTGACAATGGCCCGGCTATCGTCCAGGTTCTGGGGCAATCGGCCTACCACTTTGGCGCGAACCGTTCGGTTGTTCATCAAATTGCGCACGTCAATCCAGGAGCCCATCGGCGCGTCGTTGTGAAGGGCGAGTAATGCACCATTTTCGCTTTCCGGCGACGTGGCGTCAATCCAGGTGGCGATGCCGCGCGCTTTAGCAGTCCTGCGAACGAGTGGCTCCGCTCCCGTTCCATTGTCGGAAAGATTGCGGGGGGCAGCGCTGGTCAGAATGCCGGCTTCTTCCATTCCGGTTTGGTCGGGGTTCATTGGATGCGGATTGCCGGCGTTGACCGAAGCCCCAGAAGACTTGGGTTCCGTCCAACCGACAATCAGGCTTTGGCCGCTGCGAAGGTTGTTGTCTGCCAAGCCGTTCCAGGACTGGAGCAAAGCAGGAGTGGTGCCCGGGTACTGCCGGGCAATGGCGTACAGGGTTTCACCAGCTGCTACGGTGTGGTAGCGCGCGCTGGGGTGAGCAGGCTCCATGACAGGGGGTGCAACGGCAGCAGGAAAGGTGGAAGCCTGGGGTTGCGCCCGGCGAAGCTCAGGTGCTGGCGAAGAAGGTTGGTCAGGGGTTTGCGAAGGAGAAGGTGCAGCAACCTGCGAAGGAGCTGGTGCGGCAACCGGTGCTGTTAGTGGCGGATTAACGGCCATTTCGGGCGAGGCGGGCGAAACGGCCATTTCGGGCGAAACGGGTCGGGAGGGAATGCGCAAGCGAGTACCTGCCTTAAGTTGCTGCGGTTCTATTTCTGGATTGGCCTGAAGCAAATCCTGGAGCGGGATTTGGTAGCGCTGGCTCAGGGTAAACAAGGTTTCATCCGCTTCCAAAACGTGCCAAAAGACGTCCGGAAGGGTCGATTCGTTGGATTTAGCCGCCACAATGGGCTGGCTCATTTGGCTTACTTCACGATTTTGGACCACTTGGGCATCGGCAGCCGCAGCTTTGTTAGAGGCTTGTGCAGCAGGCTGGACGATAGCCTTAGTCCGCATTGGAACGACGAGGATCTGCCCGATTTTAACCCCCAGGTTAGCCGATTCCGGATTCATCGCCTGCAGATCCTGGACACTAACGCTGTAACGCCGTGATAAGCCGTAGAGCGTTTCGCCCTGTTCCACCTGGTGCAGAATGCACAACTGCCCTTCGCGCTGCTCCGTGCGCAGCGAATCGGGTGAAAGGCCAGCGGACGCGCTGAGCGAGAAGGCCAGGACCAGGCCGAGGCAGCCAAAAAAATGCCCAAAAAAGTACGTGAGTTTCATAGCAGCCATAAATTCCGGTGGAATGGGGTAGTTTTCCATGCGAAATTACGCCTGTTCCCCATGCCTATTGCGCCTTACCTGTCCAAGTTCCTCACAGGGTTGCTGTTTATAGCCCTTTGGCCCTTCCCCGGTAAGCTGGTCAGCCAGACCCTTCCGGAAAAACCCCTCGTTTTCCACGTGGAGCTTGCAGAAGACATCATGCCACCGGCCTGGCGAACGATGAAACGGGCCATGGAAGAGGCGGATGCCGCTGGAGCTGATGTGATTGTACTGAGCCTGGACACCTATGGAGGTATGGTCAATCTGGCGGATTCCATCAGTCAAAGGTTGTTGCACAACAAGGCGCTGACCCTTGTTTACATTGTCAACAACGCCGCTTCTGCTGGTGCGCTGATTTCGCTTTCCTGCGACAGCATTTATATGGCTCCTTCCGCCCAAATCGGCGCCGCTACGGTAGTGGACGGCACTTCCGGAGAGGCCATGCCTGACAAATACCAGGCTTACATGCGAGCTAAAATGCGCAGCATTGCCGAGGCCAATGGCAGGGATCCGGATATAGCCGAGGCCATGGTAGATGAGGATATCGAAATTCCAGGATTGATCGAAGCGGGCAAAACACTTGTTTTTACGTCTAACGAAGCCGTTGATAACGGTTATTGCGAAGGCATTGCAGAACGCTGGCAAGATATTCTCCCGATGGCGGGTATTTCGGACTATACCCTGGCCAGCTATGAACCAACCGCTGTTGATCGGACGATCAAATTTTTGGTCAATCCGGTGGTTTCCGGCATTCTACTGATGCTGATTTTCCTGGGCATCTACGCCGAAATGCAGAGCCCAGGCATCGGCTTTGCGCTCCTCGCCGCGGTAGTTGGCGCAGTGCTCTACTTTGCTCCGCACTACCTCGATGGCCTGGCAGCAAATTGGGAAATTGCCTTGTTTGTGGTTGGTCTGGTTTTCATTGGGCTTGAAGTCTTCGTCTTTCCGGGCTTTGGTATTGCCGGGGTTGCTGGTATCAGTTTGGTCGTCACCAGCCTTGTGTTGTCCATGATTGGGAACGACTGGTTTGACTTCCGGTATTCTGCGGCACAAGACGTCGTGCGATCGGTCCTGGTGGTGGTCATTGCCTTACTGGGCTCCATTGGCTTGGCCATTACGCTCTTCGGAAGCCTGACGGCGAGCCCCTTGCTTAGTAAATTGGTGCTGTCCGAAAGCCAAGGACGAGAACGCGGTTTCACGGTGGATGCCTATCCAACGCGGTCTGAATTAAGCGGCCGACAAGGAACTGCGGCGACCGAACTTCGGCCGTCAGGAAAAGTTGACCTTGATCAAACGCGCTATGATGCCATGACTCAGGGAGAGTTCATCGCCCGCGGTGCGCCAGTCCAGGTGGTTTCAGTCAAAGGCAACTATCTGCTGGTCAAGGCCACCTGATCCAATTCCCCACATGGCCACCCTTGCCATAATTCCCGCGCGATATGCGTCCAGCCGCCTTCCTGGCAAACCCCTTGCCGACATTGGCGGCAAGCCCATGGTTGTACGGGTTTGGGAACGCTGCCAACAAGCTGGCGTTGATCGCGTGGTGGTCGCTACAGATGACGTTCGCATTGCAGACTGCCTTGGCCAAGTAGGGGCAGAAACCGTGATGACACCGGCCTCCTGCCGATCCGGGACCGAACGTTGCGCCGCAGCTCTGGAACTTCTGGAGCATAACCACAAGGATGTGATTATCAACGTTCAGGGCGACGAACCTTTCTTGCCCCCTGCCACCCTCCAACTCCTGGCCGGCGCCTTTCAGGACCGTGACACCCAAGTGGCCACCCTGGCCGTACGGCTACACGACACTGAACGTTTGTTCAATCCAAATACGCCTAAGGTCGTGCTTAATGCCCGGGGTGAGGCCCTCTATTTCAGCCGACATCCGCTGCCCTACGTACGGGATTATTCGCCCGAACAATGGATTCATTGGCACCCCTTTTTCAAGCATATCGGTGTTTACGCCTACCGGGCTTCTACCTTAAACCACCTTGCTAGTCTTTCTCCAACTGCTTTAGAAGCCGCCGAGAGTTTGGAGCAGTTGCGTTGGCTTTATCACGGCTATACCATCAAGGTACTCGAGGTCAAAGAAGACACCTTTACAGTGGATACCCCGGAAGATTTGGAGCTAGCTCGCCAACATGCAAAAAATTGTGCGTAACGCAGGATCAGGGGGTTTTTTGAGATGGCTTCTAAAAAAAAACCCGCCGGGTAGGCCCGACGGGTTGTTTTACAAGAGTGGCAACGCGAGGCTGCCAAATCGCTTAATCGCGGAAATTACTCCACCACCACCTTGCGAATTTCAAGGCCGCGTTCCGTTTGCACATTAATCAGGTACATGCCGGGAACGAAGTTGCTGAAGTCCATTTCAATGGTGTTCAGACCAGCCAGGCGGGTCTGGGTATTGGCGTAAACAAGGCGGCCCAGTTGATCAACCACCGTTAAGGTTACTTCCTGGTCGTTGCCCAGGCCAATTTCTACCACAGCGCGGTCCTGGATTGGGTTCGGGAACACTGTAACAGTAACCGGGGTAGCTTCTGCGCCTTCACGGGCAGTAGGCATCGTGAAGTTCTGGATAGCCGAATAAGCAGACAGGTTTCCGGTTACCGAGCACTTGGCGCGAACGCGGAACTGATAGGTACGACCGGGTTCGAAGATGGTCAGGAACAGCGATGGACCTGTTACTTTGCGGCTAACCCAGCCGATTTCACCGAGACGGCGGCCCTGAACCTGATAACCTTGAACGGGTTGCGAAAGTGGATCCCAGCTCAACAAAGCCGAGGTGGAACTAAAGATCAACGAAGTGAGACCCGTGGGGGTTGGTGCACAAGGTACGTTGGCTGGCTCACCAACGGAGAACGTGCCAGTAGTGGTACAACCGTTAGCATCCTCAATAAGCACATTGTACGAACCTGCACCGACGCCACTGATGTCTTCAGTGGTGGCACCATTGCTCCAAAAGAAGGTGTAAGGAGCGGTACCGCCGCTAATGGTGATGTTAATAGCGCCGTTATTGCCGCCAATGGTAGTGGCATCTGTAATAACAGCTGATGGACCAATAAATGGATTGCCGAACGCAAACACTTCGGTGGCGTCATTGTAGGTGTCTGCCAGTGTCGTGCCAATGGTTACCGTACCCGAAGTACCGCCTGCACCGCTGAAGGAGTAAACACCCGAACCGGTTGGGTTGAAGGCGAAGGTGCCCAGTGCATCCCACTGCGAAATGACGTCCTCATCGGTGAACTCAATGCTGAAAGACGGCGGAACGGCTACGTTAAGTCCGGTCCAACTGGTAGACAATACACCATCGCGAGTGGAGGAAGTGTAGATAAGGTTAGAGCTGGCGTCGCGAACATCAAAGAAGGGATCGGGGTTAGCTGTACAAATACCAAACAAGAAAGGTTCCTCAATATCTCCGCACCAGTTGTCGTTCATGCTGTTCAGGTTGACCTGGGTAATCTTGTAATCAAAAACCTGCGTGGTCAATGAAACGGTGTAAACTCCTGGATTGTAAACGACAGGTGCAGGGAATTGGCCGGTGGCTGTCTGGCCATTGCCAAAGTTCCAGTTCCAGGTAGTCAGCCGTGGCGATTCGTTGATGCCTGCGGCGAAAGTGGTGATGTATTGGTCACTGCAGTTAGGTGCGCCACTAAACGTAAAGGTGGTGGCACCGCTTACCGGAGGCAACAACTGAATGGAAGCGTCAAAGGAAAGGGGCTGTGTCAGCGTAATCCCGAATGCAACAACCTGGGCAATTACATCGACCGTAACAGTGTAGGTGCCCGGGGTTCCCAAGGCGGTGCCGCAGATCTTGACGCAACCCAATTCGGATGCCGGGGGGCTGCTGGGGGGGGTGTACACGCAACCACTAAGCGCGTTGTTGCACTCCCAGTCAAGACCAAAAGGAAGACCGTTGATGCCTGTAATGGTTACCTGGAGCACAGTCACGGCAATGCCGGTAGAAGGGTCCGTAGCATTGGTTGGAATATAAAAGGTTATGTTTTCACTGTAGGCCAATCCTGCTGTTGCTGCTGGGATGACTTCAGGGCATAAACCGCCTTCAGGAGCTGTTGTAGCACAAGCGGGATTTACGGTGCAGCCGGGGCATTGAGCCTGGCTGGAAGCGGCAATGCCGATCATTCCCAGGGTCAGTGCCGTGGTGTAAAGGAAATTTCGATACATAGAGTTGATGGTTTAGGGTGTGGAATGCCTAGAAAAGGCAAACACAAGGTAAGGAACGAAATGCCTGCTTGAACCAGGATGTGGGGAAAATATGATGTCACCAATGTGCTACAACCGTAAGATGTTCATTGTAAATTGATTACGCTTAACGTTATTCTGTAATCATTTTATTTGTTCACAGGCACGGCTTCTCTTTCTGCTCTTTTATTAATCCTATCTTTACACCCCGTAACCAAGGCAGAGAGTAAGTCCGCCGGTTAAATGCTATGGTGAAAAACCTTTTTGTTACGGGCGGTGTAAGTTCTTCTTTGGGCAAAGGCATCTTCGCCGCTTCCCTGGCCAAACTTCTGCAAGCCAGAGGTTACCGGGTTACGATCCAAAAATTTGATCCTTACATTAACATTGACCCAGGTACGCTCAATCCTTATGAGCATGGGGAATGTTATGTTACAGAAGACGGTGCCGAGACGGATCTCGACCTTGGGCACTACGAGCGCTTTCTGAACGTCCGCACCAGCCAGGCCAACAACGTCACTACCGGCAGGGTTTATCAAACGGTCATTGACAAAGAGCGCCGCGGGGATTTTCTGGGCAAAACCGTTCAAGTCATACCGCACATAACCGACGAGATTCAGCGGCGCATGCTCCTGCTCGGTGAGACCGGAGACTACGACATTGTCATCACCGAAATTGGTGGCACCGTCGGCGACATTGAATCGCTGCCCTACATCGAATCCATTCGCCAACTGCACTGGCGGCTTGGCAAAAACGATTGCCTGGTCGTTCACCTGACCCTTATCCCCTACCTGGCCGCTGCCGGAGAACTGAAAACCAAACCCACGCAGCACTCGGTAAAATTGCTGCTCGAAGCAGGCGTTCAACCGGATATTCTGGTTTGTAGAACAGAACACGCCTTGAGCCAGGAATTGCGTCGAAAGGTTGCGCTGTTTTGCAACGTCAACATCAACGCAGTGATTGAAGCGCGGGATGCCGCGTCCATCTATGACGTACCGTTGGAAATGCTACATGAAAACATAGACCGCATTGTGTTGGCTAAGTTGCGGCTGCCCTCCTCCGGTGAGCCAAATCTGCAAGATTGGCGCGACTTCCTGACCCGTTTAAAGAACCCAAAAACCGACGTCCGCATCGGCCTGGTGGGCAAGTATACCGAGTTGCAGGATGCTTACAAATCCATTCAGGAGTCTTTCATTCACGCCGGAGCGGCCAACGAATGCAAAGTGGTCCTGGAGCATATTCAATCGGAGTCCATTGACGAAGGCAATGCTGCTCGCCTGCTCGGCAATTTGCACGGCGTGTTGGTTGCACCTGGTTTTGGAGAGCGAGGAATCGAAGGCAAAATTGCCGCCATTCGCTACGCTCGCGAAAACAATGTCCCCTTTCTGGGCATCTGCCTGGGCATGCAATGCGCAGTCGTTGAGTTTGCGCGCAATGTGTTGGGCATGGACGGTGCCCATTCCACCGAAATAAACCCCAAAACCCCCTACCCTGTCATTGACAAAATGAAGGACCAGGCAGACCTCAAGGAAATGGGGGGGACCATGCGCCTCGGGGCTTACCCATGCCGAATCTTTCGCAAGACCAAGGCCTATGCGGTGTACGGCAAAATCAATATTGAAGAGCGGCACCGCCACCGCTTCGAATTCAACAACGATTACCTCAAAGATTTTGAGGCAGGAGGCATGATTGCGTCGGGCATAAATCCACAACAGAACCTGGTGGAAATCATGGAACTGCGCAACCACCCCTGGTTTTTAGGGGTGCAATTCCACCCGGAATTTGGTTCCACAGTAGAGAGCCCAAGCCCTCTTTTCATGCATTTTGTCCGGGCTGCCTTGCATTTCAAGGAACAGGGGCCGGCAGCCCACAGTGCTCCTGTTCCGGAAGGGGCCAGACACGCTTTTTGAATCGGAGTTTGACTTGGAATTTAAGCCAGAGATTTACTCAGGAGTTAATGCTGTGTTTTAGGTACTCTATGGTGCTGTGTTTAGGGCAGCTTGCCAGACGTTGCTTTGCTTGCCATGCCATCCTGTAGCGCTGTTGCGGGCTTTTCCTGCAGGGGGAAAACCCTATCTTTGCCCCCTCTTTCCTTTTTTGAACCCACCCTGAATCTACCTCCTTGCAGGATTTTGATCGTTCCAGTATCATCGGATTCGTCCTTTTAGGCGTTCTGATGATCGTTTACCTCAACTGGCAGAGCCGCACCAATCAGGCGCTGGTTGAAGCAGAACAAATCCGGATGGATTCCATTGCGGATGTGCAGGCCCGCTTCCGCCAGGACAGCTTGCTGCGCGTAAATGAGCAGGCCAATCAGCCCGTGATTTCGGTCGAAGGGGTTGCTGCGGTTGCCACAACAGATTCGGTAGCGCTAAGCCTTCAGCAGCAGCGCCGGGCTTCCCGACTGGGCCTGTTCGCTCCTCTGGTGGAGGGTCAGGAAATCGAGTACACCATTGAAGATGACCATTTGCGGGTCAGTTTCTCCAACCGGGGAGGCCGCATCACGCAGGTTGGGCTCAAAAAATACACGGATTACCTGGACCGCCCGCTGGAGCTGTTTTCTGAAGGAGAACTGACCTACCACTACTCATTTTTCTACGAAGGCAACCGAAGAATCAATACCGACAGTTTGTACGCCCAGGCCATGCCGGATGCGGACGGCAAAGGCATTCGCTTCCGCTTCCAAACTGGCCCAGACCAGTGGTTCGATCAGGTTTACCGCCTTGGGGATACGGCACACGTGTTGCACTACAAACTGGACTTTTCGAACTACCAGCAAGTTATTTCACCGGCGCAACCTTATCTGGAGCTTACCTGGAACGCAGACCTGAAGCGCCAGGAAACCAACCTGAAATACGAGCGTCAAATGACCAAAGCCTTCTTCCGCTACGCTGACGGGGAGACGGGCTATAAAACGCGCAACGGCAGCGAGGCGCTGGAGAGCAGGCTCTCCTGGATGAGTTATGTGGACCAGTTTTTCAACGCTACCCTCATTGCGTCCAATGGTTTTGAACGCGGGGGCGAAGTATCCGTGAAGGCGTTCGAAGACGAAGACACCCTTCGAACAAAAGCCATGCGCAGCCGGCTCTTTTTAGAGGTGCCGCAAGAAGCCCAAAGTTCGGTGGATTTGCAGTTTGTCTTTGCTCCTAACCATTACCGCGGACTCAAGAAACTGGACCAGGATCTGGAGCGAGTTGTGCCCGTCGGAAGCAGCATTATCGGCTGGTGCAACAAGTTTGTGATCATCCCGATTTTCAACCTGCTCAACAGGAACATCGCCAATTACGGCATTATCATCCTCATTTTGACGCTGATCATCAAGGTGGCTTTTACCCCCCTCACCTACCGCTCGTATGTGAGCATGGTCAAAATGCGGTTGTTAAAGCCGGAGATGGACGCCATCAAGGAAAAATTTGGCGAGGACCAGCAGCGCATGAGCCAGGAAACAATGAAGCTGTATCAGCAAAGTGGCGTCAGTCCGCTGGGAGGCTGCCTCCCGCAACTGCTGCAGATGCCCATCCTCTTTGCTATGTACCGCTTTTTCCCAAACTCCATAGAACTGCGGCATGAGCCGTTTCTTTGGGCAACGGACTTAAGTTCATACGACTCCATTTTAGCACTGCCCTTTACGATTCCATTTTACGGGGCACACGTGAGCCTTTTTACGCTCCTTGCGGCCATTACGTCTATCGCCTATGCGCGAATGAACAGCCAGATGACCGGGGCCATGGGAGGGCAAATGGTGGTGATGCAATACCTGTTCCCCATCATGATGTTGTTCATTTTTAACAGTTTTTCCAGCGCGCTCACCTACTACTACCTGTTGACCAACATCATCACCTTCGGGCAGCAGTGGCTGATCAAAACCTTCTTCGTTAATGAGGATGCGCTGCATGCGCAGATCCAGGTAAACAAAACCAAACCACGCAAAAAGGGTGGCTGGCAGGAACGCCTGGAGACCTATACAAAGGCCCAGCAGTCAAAAGCTAAAGCCGCCAAACCGGCTAAAAAGAAATGAGGATATCCCCCGTTATTCTGCGCGTATTTGCTTCGGGATTGTGGTTAGCTGCAATCTTAGCTTTAAGTTTTGGTGGATGTAAAACAGCGGCTCCATCCGATGCACAGGAGGCCATTGTTTTACCCGCTGACGCCGAGGAAACGCCTGCTGAGGAAACTGTGCAACCGGACCATATACCGTCAAGTGCGACCGAATGGCCGCTGCAAGAGGAGTTGGTCCTTTCGCTGCAAACCACCCCCTGCATGGGCACCTGCCCGATTTATCGGCTGGAGGTCTATCAGGACGGCACCCTTCGCTACCAGGGCAGTCAGTTCACGGAGCGCATTGGAACTTACCGCGGCAAGCTTCCTGTCAAGCGGCTGAAGGCCATTTTTGAGCAAGCCGAAGCGATCAACTTCGCCGATCTGTCAGACACGTACCCGACCGGAAACATGCAAATCATGGACTTGCCTTCTTCGATTTTGTACCTGCGAACGGATTCCTGGCAGAAACAAGTGGTCAGTCGGCGCTACGCCAATCCCGATGTAGAAGGCGAACAAATCATCGTGGATCAACTCAGGGAACTTCAAGCAGCCATGGATGGGTTATTGCAGGAAACTGTTTTGGAATTAGTGGGGGAAGGGCGGCAGGATTAGGACAACCGCAGATCGCGAACGTCGATAGTTGTCCACAATTTGGTACAGAAACGAACCATTTTCCCTCCGTTTTTTAACAAGGGTTGGGCCGTATGTTAAATAACGTTAACTTCAAACGGATACTTCTTACTTTTAAACGCCACATTCAAGCACAAAAGAATCAAATCAAACCTCTAATTATGAAGAAAATTTCCTTATTCTTAATAACGGCTGCCTACTTTGCCGTAAGTTTGCAGGCACAGCGGAGCATGCCTCAAGCCTTGGAACTCCTGCACCCTTCGCAGATGCTAATGTTAGAAAATAGGCACTTCATTAAGGAACTGCCAATCCCGACAACGCATTTACCCTTAGAGCGATCAGGTCCTGTCTCTTTTGTTGCACTTGGCGCAGCACCTAACATCTACACTACACTAATTGACGAGCAAAACCAGATTGATTACAACCCTTTGCTCGATGCTGTAGTGTTTGTCCACCGACTGGACGTCCTTGGCAATACTGGAGTCGTAGGGTATGATCGTTCGCTCGATGGCGGTGCCAGCTTTACCAATAATATTTCCATTACCCCCGACTATGAAGCTGGGAGTGCGCCAGTAGGCGGCGGAAGATATCCCAACATTACTTTGTGGAACCCCGCTGGGAATACAAACCCTGCAAATGCCTACATTATTGAGTCTGGTCCCAATCTTCAACCAGGCGGAACGAACTGGGGATGGCTAAGAGCTACAAGTGCCCGGTTAAGCGATGGAAGCAACATCGCCGAAGACTATTACCAACAAGTTCCAGGTGCAAACAGCGAGTTCTTTCCTATGGGATTGAACGTTAATGCAGACGGCTCTGTTTGGAGTGTGCATACCCGCTTTACGGGAGCTCCAGACGACTACGGAGTATTTTACATCAACAAAGGAGTGTTTAACACGACTACGAATCAGGTAGATTGGACCTTGGCTCACGAAACACTTGACGTTGACATGTCAGTTGGAAGCTCCGGAGAGAACTCAGGAGCTGATGCATGGAACATCGCTTTTGGACCTGACGGTCAAACTGGTTATGTGGTAATTTCCATGCACTCTAATTCATCTCCTTACATTGGTTCACAGCCAATTGTCTACAAAAGTATTGATGCTGGAGATACTTGGACAAAGCTGCCAGAATATAATTTCAGCGGCAGCCCATTTTCAGATTTTTCAGTGTCTTTCGTTGGCACCGAATTAGGTGGCGGTGCACTTGGATTTAATCCCCATTTCAGCACTATTGACATCACAGTTGATGCAGATGATGATTTGCACGTCTTTAGCAATGTCCGCTCCCATACCAATACAGGCCTTGATTCACTTGGTTTCTTTTGGGATGCTGCTGATGGTATTCTTGCGCACCTCACCACAAGCAATGGCAGCGACTGGTCCTTTAACTTAGTCGACTCCATTGTGACCGGCCCGGCCGGTACGGAAGCGGGCTTGGGAGCCGGTTTTTATATATTCAACGCTACCAATATCAGCCGCTCTGCCGATGGTGAAAAGATTTTCTTTACCTGGAATGCTACTGATCCCAATGTCCTTAGTTACAATGGCTTGCCTAATCTTCGGATTAAAGGCTACGACATTACCAGCCAAGAATACACCTTTACACGTGAGCCAACTGCTGGCTCTGCTGTTGATGGCACCATTCAATATCCGCGGAGTGCTCCTACGGTTATGGAAACCGGGGAAGACTTCGACTATGAAATTCCTGTTGAGTTTGCCCAACTGGGAATTTCCGATATTAATCCGGCTAACTTCTTCTTTATCCGCGGCGCCGGTTTCAACGAAGATGAATTCGGGGTCAGTGCTCCTAATGCAACGGCTGATTTCAGCTTTGTCGTTTCGACGACTGGCAGTGGTACGGTCATCTTTACCAACCTCTCCATTGATGCTTCCGAGTATGTTTGGGACTTTGGTGACTCCAGCCCACTTTCCGGTCTGACTAATCCCTCTAAGACTTTCGGAGCATCCGGCGTTTACAACGTCTGCCTTACGGCAAAAAACAGTGGATCCCCAGCGACTGACGATACACAATGCAAGGCTGTAGATGTTTTGGTTAACGGCCTTGAAGACGCCCTGTTGGCTGAGGCCTTGACTGTATTCCCCAGCCCAACTTCCGGCCAATTGAACGTGACCATTAACGGTCAGGTTTCTGGTGAATTCACTATCCAGGTTTACAACCTGTTGGGTGAAGAAGTTGTTGCAGCCCAGCGAACCATTGCTGGCAGCAATGCATCCATCCAATTGGATTTGAGCTCACTGGCCAACGGCCAATACCTGGTTAAGGTTCAGAACGAAGGCGCAGTTACCATGCGGTCCGTTTCTGTTTCTAAGTAAGCAGGATACCTCTTTACTGAGTTGCCATTTTTTAGAAGCCGCACCCTTGGGTGCGGCTTCTCTTTTTTATCAAAAAACAAGGGAAAGGGCAATTTTATAGCCGTGGGGAGCAACAAGAATGGTTTTCTCCGTCACGAGAATGTCAATTAAGATTTTCTTAAGGTGTCTTAACCACCGCCTCCCTCGTATAATCCTTAGTTTTCCATAATGGACCAAAGCAAACTCTCCACCATGATTAACAGTAAAGCAATGCTGGCCATTTATTGGGTATTGGCTCTTCTCCCTTTGAACACGAGTGCTCAGGGAACGCTTTCCCCCAAAGCAGTGAAACACCAGGCCCTTCCTCAGGAAGTGCCGCTTTTAGATGCGGCAACGACGGATAGCGAGCCCAAGCTTTCCCCCATTCAAGAAGACTTGATCCGGGCCGGTTCAGCTGGAAATTTTATTGCCATTGGTACGGCCTACAACATTTTCACCATCCTGACCGAGGGGCAGAACCAGGTCAGTTGGAACGAAGCCCTAGAATCCGTCATTTTCGTGCACCGCCACAACGCGGGCACACCCGGCGGTTCTGGTGGTTTGTCTTTTGACCGATCTACTGATGGTGGGGAATCCTGGACCACTAACACTGGGATTTCTCCGGGCTACAACGCGGGCAGCATTTCTGGAAATTTGGGTAACCGCTATCCAAGTGGCCTTCTCTTCAACCCTTCAGGCAATACCAACCCCGACAATGCGTACGTGGCCGCTGTTGGTCCTGCCCTGGATGGCTCGTCTCCGGATGATAGCTGGGGCCTGGTCTTTCGAAACTCTTCACGGGCAGATGGCAGCGCGGTCAGCGAGTTTTACGGAGGCGATCCCGGCGATAGCGATTACTTTCCCTATGGGCTTAGCCAAACCTCCGACGGAAGCCTCTGGTACATTCTGGGCGTTCGCAATGGCACTGGTTCGGTCAGCGCGGACTCTTTAAATGGCTCAAAGTTCAAACTGTGGAAGGGCACCTTCAACAGCAGCAGCAGTGATTTTGACTGGACCCTTGCTGCCACCCTGCGCCCGGACTACTTCACTTACCTCGAAGGTGGTTTCCTGAACCGCTACAACACCTTTACCTATAATCTGGCTTTCTCCCCGGATGGCCAAACTGGTTATGCCGTCATTATTGGAGGGCCAGCCGGCGGAGCTACCACCGGACTTTCGCCCAAACCGATTGTCTTTAAGTCAACCGACGCGGGAAGCAGTTGGAATCCCCTTCCCGACTTTGATTTTGCCACCCTGCCGGCCATGGCCGACTTCCTCACCGGAGCCAATCAGGGCGAAGGTCCGATTTTGCCCTACTTCCTTAACCTGGATGCTGCCGTTGACCAAGATGGAAGCCTGCACTTGTTCAGTGAGGTCAATAGCCGTTTTACTGCCAGTACAGATCCAGACTCCTTGTATTTCATTTACCTGGCCAATGTGCGGCCTGTTAGTTGCCTTTACCACTTAATCACTTCTAACGGCAGTGACTGGACGGCCAGCGTCGTTGACACGGTCAGGACCGAAGATGGGGCTCTGCCAAACCCCGGCACAACCGATCTGTCCGTGGGCACCAATGGCCAAATCAGCAGAAACGCGGACGGTTCCAAAATCTTCTTTACCTGGGCCGCTTCTGATATTAACATCCTGACTTTCAATGATCTTCCTAACCTGCTTGGTCGCGGTTATGACGTTGAGTCATTAGAATATACGTTTATTTCAAATTTTACTGAAGGAACAGGCTTTGACGGAGTTGCTTTTTTCCCGACCATGGCCCCAACCGTTGTTGAAACAGGCAGCGACTTTGATTACGAAATGCCGGTGGTGTTCGCCATTCCTGGAACGGATGCTGCTTCCACAGCACAATTCGTTTATTCCAATGGCATTGGATTCAACGAAGTTGATTTTGGCGCTCTCGCACCAGCACCAACTGCCGGATTTACCTGGTCGTACATCGGTTACGGGGGCAGCGTGAACTTCACCAACACCTCGGTCAATGCTTCCTCCTACATTTGGGATTTCGGCGATGGGTTGCCGTTGAGCAGCCTGGTCAACCCTGCTCACCTTTTCCCGGAAAGCGGGGTGTTTAACGTCTGTCTGACAGCCAACAACGGTGGCGTTCCCAATACCTTTTGCCAGGATGTTGATGTGGTCAATGTTGGTCTTGCCGATGCTTCGTTAGCTAAGAGCCTTCAGGTAGGTCCAAATCCGGCATCAGATCGCATCCAAGTCCGCTTAGATGGCAACACAGAAGTTACGGTGGAAGTGCTCGACGTCTTTGGGCGGCGTGTGCTACCCTTGCAAAACTTCCGCAGTCAAACCGAACTTGACTTGTCCGCGCTTCCAACCGGAACCTACCAGGTTTTAGTTAGAGAGGGTGCCCGCTTTGCCACCCAAAGGCTCAGTGTTGTGCGCTGAGGACCGCTGCAGCACCCCCTTCAAAAAGTTATCCACTCAACCGAAAGCCGGCTCCCAGTTTTGGGGGCCGGCTTTTGCGTCAGTGTAGTTTGGCGGCTTGTCCATTATGCAAGGCTCCAAACCATCTGCTCCCGCTTCTCAAAGTACGGGCTGGCTTCGCGAAACACCGATGCTCAGGGTACTCATCCCTTTTGTGATCGGTTTAGCCGCATGCCCGTTCTTGGCTGAAGAGCATTTTCCAGCAGAAGCCACTTGCTACGCTGCGGTGCTGCTCTTTGCAGCCGGAACAAAATTCTCCCCGCTGGTAAGAGCCTATCCGCTGCGCTGGTGGAGCGGACTGTTCGCAGCCATTGCCTGCCTGGTTTTGGGAATCACCTTAGGGTTGAATGAGCAATTGCTGCGGCAAGGGCATGCAGACGCTGCGGCAAACTCCATCGCCTGGAAAGGAACCTGTTTGGTGAAAACCCTGCAAACGCCAAACTTTTCCGGGAACGGCTCACCTTGGGCAAGCGTGCAAGCCCGCGTGCTGTCGCAGGGCCCTTCGCCCGGAAAGAAACTTGCCCCTGCCTTTGCGCTTAATGGACAGAAAATTTTACTGAGCGTCAAAGGAATGGATACGCTTCTGCCGGGCAGCACGCTGCTGTGCGCACTTGCCGTGGAAAGGCCATCCAAAGCCAGCCATCCGGTTGACTTTGATCAACGGGCCTACCTGGCCAGCCAGTCCGTTTACTGGCAAGCGCGACTGGACAGCAGCCAGTACCAGGTTTGGGAAGAAGGCCATGGGCTTCGCGAAGCTGTTCAACGATTGCGAACGCATAGCCTGAATGCACTGGAACGTTCTGTACCCGATGCACAGGCCGGGGCAGTCTTGTCGGCACTCAGTTTGGGTTGGAAGGAAGAGCTGGATCAGGAAAGCCTGCTCGCCTTTTCAAGAGCCGGGACCTTGCACATCCTGGCTGTTTCCGGAATGCACGTAGGCCTGGTTTACGTTCTGCTCCAGAAACTAGTGAGCTTCCTTCTGGCACGCCTTCGAAAACCCATTTGGAAACGCTGGGGCGAAGGAGTGTTGGCCATCGGCGGAGTATGGTTGTTTGTTCTGCTTAGCGGCGCACCCCCTTCTGCCATGCGGGCGGGCTTACTGTTTAGCCTCATGGCCCTTAGCCGTTTGGTTCACCGGAAAGGAGGAGGCAAAAATGCCTGGGCCAGCACGGCTTTCCTGCTCTTGCTGTTGCAGCCTTCGCTCCTGTACTCGGTAGGGTTCCAGCTTTCCTTTTCAGCAGTGGCCGGAATTTTGTGGACCTATGCCTGGTTCCGCCAGCGACTGGTCATGAAAGGTTGGCTGGGAAAGCATTTGGGTGATCTCCTGGCTCTTTCGCTGGCTGCTCAGCTTGGTTGCTTGTCTTTGTCCTGGTACTACTTTGGCCAGTTCCCGGTTCATTTTCTCTTAGGCAACCTGGTTGGCGTACCCTTGGTAGGATTTTTTCTGTTTTGTTCGGCCATCCTGATTGCTGTTCCATCGTGCCTGTTAACCCACGCCCTTGGTCAGATCCTTGTCTATTTGGTGCATGGTTGGTTGGATGCCATGGAACGCGTCGGCAACCTGCCGGGAGCCTTGATGAGTTTGCCCCAATTGCCTGCAATGGCCACGCTGGCTATGTTTCTCAGCATCATTTGGTGGTTTAGCCTGAATCAGGATGAGCGCCAAAATCGTCTGCCCGGCAGAGGAGCCGCGCTCATGCTCCTGATGGCCTTGGTTTGGGCTGCTTACCGGGCCGAACACAGGCACCGAGGGGAATGGCTTGTAGCTAATTGCCGGGCTGATCACTGTCGCCTTGAAATCGTTGCCGGCGGCAAGATCCTGCCTATCCTAGGACAGACCGGACCACCGTCCAAAGCGGCTCGCTGGCGGGGAGCGAAAATACCAGCGTTCAACCGGAACAACCCGCAAGATGGTGCGCCTGCGACTGTTTACGGGCATCCAGAGTATGGTTTGCTGCCCCTGCAATTTGGTCCCTACCTGATTCAACGCTTTACTGGCCAGGAAGAGCAACCCTTTCCTAACCAAGGGGTGGTTCTGGTGCAGGACGGATGGCCGCCCAGACAAGATGAGCTTACCACAACACAAGATTCCGTATGGTATGGAAAATCTCCGGGACAAATTCTCCTCGTTCCTACCCTAACAAAACGTCAACGCCAGGTATGGCTATCCTGGTGCCGGATGCAATTGCTGCCCTGCGAAGTGCTACCCAAGTACGGAAGCCGGGAGTGGCGGCTTACGCTTAAGCCATAAACCCTTGGTTAAAGCCTGTTAAAACCATCCGCTGAACCCTTAGTCTGCAGTAACTTGCAAGTTAAAATGTCCTCACTATGCGCAACTACCCCCCTCCCCCGTTCCGGCAAATGATTGCGGTCCTGTTCTTTTTAATAACGGCATCGCTCGTTCAAGCTGGTCCCCCCGGAGCGAAACTGATTTCCGAAGGCCGAGTCAATTACAAGGTGGACGCGAAATCCCTTGACCCGGCGGTTGCCCAGTTCCTCCAGAATCTTTCCATGGTGGTTTATTTCTCTGGCGATCAGCTCCGGGTGGATATGAACATGGGGCTGCTCGGCACCACCACCACTATTGCTGATGCTAAAACGGGCAAAACGCTAACTCTGATGAACATGATGGGCAATAAACTGGCTGTCAATGAAGTGCCCGAAGAGGCTCAAGACTTAAAATGGACAGTCGAAACAACCGATGTGATCAAAACCATCGCCGGGTACGAATGCCGCAAAACACTGATCAAGTCAGACCAGACCAGCATGGTCTATTACGTGACGGATAAAATAGCCGCCCCCAAAATTCAGTCCCAATTCCAATTGGATATCATCGATGGTTATCCGCTGGAAATAGATATGACCAGCGGCGGGCTTGCATTTACTATGGTCGCTACGGCTGTGTTTCCGGAGTCCGTTCCAGCATCGCGCTTCAGCCAGGAGATCCCAGCCGGGTATGAACTGATGACACCCGATGAAATGCTTCAAATGCTTGGCGGCATGATGGGGAAATAGGGTTTCATCCTCTATTCAGACCAATTGCTGTTTTCCAGCAGGTCCATTACGGCTTCCTGAATCGCATCTATGTGCTCGTCCTGGAAACAATAGGGCGGCATGGTATACACCGTGTTTCCCAACGGCCGCAACAACAAACCGCGGCTCAAAAAATACCGGTACAGTTGATCGCGGACGGGGTGGAAGTACGAAGATTCCTCGTCGCTTTTCCATTCAAACGCCCAAATGGTTCCTTGCGATCTGGCCTGAGAAACGCGGGGATGATCGGCAATGCGTTGAACAAAGGCCGTTTGCTTGCGGCTGATTCGCGCCACCGCCTCGGCCGTTTTATCAGAGAGGGTCAAATCCAGACTGGCCAGAGCCACCGCACAGGCCAGCGGATTAGCGGTATAGGAATGCCCGTGAAAAAAGGTCCGGCTTCGATCCGCGCTGTAAAAGGCCTGGAACACGAATTCGCGGCAAGCTGTCACACCCAAGGCCATCATACCACCCGTTATCCCTTTTGAAAGCGCAATCAGGTCCGGGCCCAGGTCTTCTGGCTCCGATTTAGGAATGTTCGGGCCTGAAGTCTCTGGGGCAGAATTCGCACCTGTCCTGTTAGACCCAGCCTCGGGTTGCCGATCGGAAGGATCACCTACCCATTCAGAAGCAAACAACCGACCTGTTCGGTAAAAACCAGTCATCACTTCATCGGCAAAAACCAAAGCCCCGGCTTTTCGGACCGAGCGAATCATGCTGGCCAGCGCATCCGGGGGATACATTCGCATCCCCCCCGACCCCTGAACGAGCGGCTCATAAATAAAAACTGCAACATCCCCCCCGTCCAGCGCACGTTCCAACGCTTGTATGGCTATCGCCTCCTGACCTGGCAACGGAGCCGGGATAAATTCTACCGGAAATAGAAAAGGCGCGAAGGGCGCATTGAACGACCCGCGCTCAGAAGCCGACATGGCCCCAAACGTGTCCCCGTGGTAGGCACCTTCAAGAGCCAAAACCCGCGTGCGGCCAATACCTTGGTTGTGCCAGTATTGCAACGCCATTTTCAGCCCGACCTCCACGGCAGTGGAACCGTTGTCGGAGTAAAAAATCCGGGCTAAACCAGGGGGCAGCACCCCAGCCAGACGCGCGGCAAGCTCAACGGCTGGACCGTGTGTAAACCCGGCAAAAATCACGTGCTCCAAAACCTGAGCTTGTCGGTAAAGTGCTTCGGCCAGCGCGGGATGCGCATGCCCATGCAAGTTGACCCACCACGAAGAAATGCCGTCCAAAAACCGGCGGCCATCTTCAGTAAATAGGTAAGGACCCTCGCCGCGCACTACAGGCAAAGGAGGATCGGCCAATGCGGACTGAGTAAATGGATGCCAGACATGGCGGGCGTCCAATTCAGAAAGGCTTGGTAAAATGGGCTTCATCAGATAGAATTACCGGATGCGGCGTCCTTTAATCCTGAAGGAAAAGCTTCTCGTTGCAGGCGCAACCAGGATTCAAAAGCAGGACGGATCAACTCCGCCTGGCGGACAACAAACGCGGCGTCCGGTTGCTCACACCAGGGAATCCGCCCGAGCATGGGCAGAGCCGTATACTCCAGAATAAAGCGCTCCGTTGTCGGAACTTCGTCGCCGTTGAACACAATGCCCAAAATGTCTAAATGCCGGTTCATCAGGGCCTCCACCGAAAGCAACGTGTGGTTGATGCTCCCAAGCCGATTCAGCGACACTAAAACTACTGGCAAGCCCTGTTGCTGAACCCAATCGGCAAACAATTCCTCGTCGTTCAAGGGGACCAGAATTCCCCCCGCCCCCTCCACCACGAGCGGACCCTCCGAAATCGGCAACACCAAGTCTGCTAGCGCAATGCTCTTGCCCTCCGCCGCCGCCGCCGCGTGGGGCGAAGCGGGCATGTGCAATCGGTATGCTTCAGGGAAGCAGTGCGTCTCGGGCCCACAAAGCATTTGCACCAGCGAGGTATCGGTGCCCTCCTCCAGCCCGCTTTGGATAGGTTTCCAATAAGAAGCCCTCAGGGCCTTGACCAAAATGGCCGATACCAGCGTTTTGCCTACGCCGGTATCCGTTCCGGTAACAAACAATGTTTTCACGGAAGAAAGTTAAGGCGAGCATCGCAATTTAGCGCCTCACGCCAGCTCTCTGCTGCCACAAAAAACGAACGGCAGACCGAAGTCTGCCGCTTGCCTTCCATTTCCAAAGGTTTAATTGAAATTCTTATCGGGTTATCAGCAAGCTTTCCTGCTGAACAAAATCTCCGTTGTTCACCCGCACGGTGTATAAGCCAGCCTCCAAATTACTCAGCAGCAGGCGCTGTTTCGGTTGCGATGCGGTCAGTGTAAGGGCTTGGTCCAGCACCATTCGTCCACTTAGGTCGAAAATGCTCACGCTTCCCTGCACAACCTCAAAGGCGCTCTCCAAAATCAAGGCCTCCGAAGCCGGGTTGGGGTACAGCGAAATAGCCGGCATAGCAACCTCCTCCGGATTTTCCTCCAAAGTGGTTTCAGCCAGTCGAACCTGTATGGCCTGTGCTTCGGTTAGCAAATTCATATCGATCTCACCGGGCTCGCAGATGGTCAGGACAGCCCATTCCACACGTGCACCAACCGGGAAGAAATTCCTTGGAAAGGTGATGGACGTCGCCCCACCGCTAACTGGTCGGGTTAACCGGTAGCGGGCGGCACCAGCTTGTTTAAACGCAGTTATGTAGCCAAGAGCGCCAGGTACGGCATCCCATCTAAACGTCATGCCGCTGGTGGAATTGGTTCCGGAAGTGCGGAGGTTAGAAGCCGCAGTACAAACTGGTACATCCACTATGCTTCCGTCACCAGAAACAATGCCACCCCCGCATTCGCTCTGTTCAATGGAACCACCATCGTTGATGATGTCGCCGTCATTCTCCAGCATCCCGGCAAAACAAGTCCAGATCACCGCACCGTAGCTAATGCTGTCCGGACCGCCGCCTACAACTGGCCCACCGGTACCCCCGATCACGGTGCCGGGCGCTAATGCATAACCAGGTAAGTCAGCAGCAAAATCATATAAATTGAAAACCTGCCAATCATTCGCGCGCAGGATGAGGTCATCTGATGCGTCCTTGTAACCAAAATTGCGCAGTGTTCCACCGCTGTTCACGAAAATGTCCCGATCGTTGGCCAATTCTGCACCAACGTTCTCCAACAGCCCATTGATCACCAGATCCCCCGACTTATTGTTCAGGGTGTTGACTTCGCCGTTGATGCCAGGCAATATGGTCAACGTGCCATTCACCACAATAGTACCCTTGTTCTCCAGCTCTATGCCACCGTTGGGATTGAACAAGACCAAGGTACCGTTGATCAGTAGGGTTGCGCCATTCTTCACCCCTAAACTGGTCATCAAAACCACCTCGCTGCGAATGATCACGGAATCCTTGTTCTTGATGTCATCAGGGGGAACGATCCCATAGAGCCAACCAGCCGGGTCCTCCCAGGAGTAAGTCCCGGTTGGCTGCGTGATGAAGCGCTCTGCCTGGACCTGAGCAAGTCCAATGACACTGAGCAACATCGCCATGATCGCATAATTTTTGATCATAATATTCTGCTTTTGAATAGATTGAGTACCGTGGCAAAGTAGCCGCGCAACGCAGTACTGTCAAGGGCTGCCACCGAGCAGGTTCGCAGTTAGACCTTCGTTGCCGCGGGGCAAAATTCTCAAATAGGAAATGGAAAACATGGAAAATGTTTTGCCCGGTCGGGCAGTATCCGGCAGTATAAAAAGCGGTGCTTATGCATACGGAGCGTTCCCGTTCCCTTCACATGGCGCGCAAAAAAATCTCAACAAAGGCTTTGAAAACTGCCTGAAGCGCCGTATTTGAAGTTGTCCACTGACCACATTTAGAACAAAACCACTAATTCCATGGCAGGATTAGAATTTTTGTTCTAAATTTGACCAGAACACCTCCTAAATTACCCTGAGGCGTTTTATCACGGCAATCCCGACTTTACCTGTGATCAGTACCAAGGACAAAATTCTTCTGGCCGCTGTGGACCTGTTCAACGCCAAAGGCTTTGTTAACGTGACCCTGCGCGACATCGCCGCAGACTCCGGCATTTCACCAGGCAACCTTGCTTACCATTTTCGCAACAAAGACGTGGTACTGCTGGAAATCTACGAGCGGATGGCGCTGGAACTGGCCGAGCGCGTGTCCAGCATCCGCCGGATTCCCTCGTTTGAAAACATCGATTACGAAATCACTCCCTTCTTAGAATTTCAACATAAGTATCGATTTTTCTACCTTGATGCCCTGGAGGTTTGCCGCGCCTACCCGGAAATAGCGCTGCGCCATCGGGAGCAGGGTCTCCAACAAATCGCCGCCATCCGCGCAGTCATTCAGTATTCGGTGGAACGGGGAAACATGCTCACGGAGCGGGTAACCGGCACTTACGACCGCCTGGCCCATACCGTCTGGATGCTCTATTCTTTTTGGCTCAGCCAGGCCTTCATTCTGCGCGGACCGGAAAATGAACAGCCCGAAGAATCGAAACGCCGGAACCCGGCTACAAATCAGGCAACTTCGGCCGCTAAAAAAGCCGCAACCCGGAATATGCCGGGCGAAGGCCCAATCGTCGCAGAGCAACGGCCTGCCCTTTCCCCCGACCTTGGCGCGCGCGAAGCCCGACGCGCGCTGTGGAACCTGGTGCTCCCCTACCTGACGACCAAGGGCAAAAACAACTTTGAAACCGTGGCACAAGGCCATGGACTCACCGAAGGGAACTCCTAAAAAACCAACCCCTATGAACTTCAATCCCTTTACGGAAGAACACGAAATGCTGGCGCAATCGGTGCGCGAATTTTTAAATCGCGAGGTGCTGCCCCACGCTGCGCGATGGGAAAAAGAAGAGCATTGCCCGCGCGAAATTTTTCAGCGCATGGGTGAAATGGGATTTTTCGGGGTCACCTATCCGGAAGAAGTGGGCGGCTCCGGCATGGATTTTTGGGCGGCCGTTACGGTAGCCAGAGAGTTGTCGTATGCCAATGTTGGCGGACTTGCACTTTCGCTTTTTGCCCATGCCTATTTGCCGCCGCCGCTGCTGAATGCCATCGGCACTGCGGAACAGAAGGAAAACTATCTTCTGCCCGCACTGCGCGGGGAGAAAATCGGCTCGCTGGCCATCTCAGAACCCGGAGCGGGCTCAGATGTAGGTGGTATTCGCACTACCGCCGAAGACAAGGGCGATCACTACGTCATTAACGGCAGTAAGTGCTGGATAACAAACGGCACCATGGCCGACTTTCTGGTATTGGCCACCCGTACCGGCGAAGGCCACAACTTGACCCTGTTCTGCTTTGACACCAAGACCGAAGGGTTCAGCAGCAGCAAAATCAAGGACAAACTCGGCATGCACAGCTCCGACACGGCAGAGTTGTTTTTCGACAACTGCATCGTGCCAAAATCGGCCGTGATTGGACAGCCGGGCATGGGCTTCTATTACATTATGAACAATTTTCAGGAGGAACGCCTGATCGGCGCAGTATCCGGTGTTTTTGCCGCCGAGTACGCCTACCGCAAAGCCGTGGAATACTCCCGCCAGCGCGAGGCTTTTGGCCGGCAGATTGGCAAGTTTCAGGTCATCCGCCACAAGCTGGCCAGCATGGCAACGCGCCTGGAAGCCTGCCGTTCGCTGGGCTATCGCGCTGTTTACGAATTCATTGAAACGGGCCCGGCTGCCGTGGGCACCATCTCCATGGCCAAGGCTTTTATTGGCGAAGAGATTCAGGGCATCATTTACGACGCCATCCAAATCCTGGGCGGTGTAGGGTACACGGAGGAATACGGCGTAGCACGCACCTACCGTGACATGCGCTTGTTCACCATCGGTGGGGGCACCACAGAAATCATGTACGAAATCATTTCGCGCCTGGTCGTGGACCAAACGCAGTACAGCAGACAGATGATGAAGAGCCGCGATCAAGCAGCCGTTTCCTGAACGAACGTTCGTTCAATGAACATCTTCGTTGAGACCACAAACAGCCCGTTGCATTGCCCAACACTCACGTTTGCCAAACATAACCTTCGCTGTGTTGTCCCCCCCTTACCGACCCATCAAAACCCGCGTTAATCCGCGCTCCGCGGAGTACAACGCCAACCGCGAAGCCAACCTTGCCCTGTTGGCCACGCTGGAGGAACACCTCAAAGCAGCGCGATTCGAAGGCAAGGAGCAACACCTGGCCAAAGCGCGCAAGTTGGGCAAGTTTACGGCCCGCGAGCGCATTGAACTCCTGCTCGATCCTGATACGCCTTTCCTGGAGCTGCTGCCTTTAGCCGGGCTAGGCGGCGATGGGTTCGGGCCTGGGGGCACTTCTGTCGGGGGAATTGGTTTGGTCTGCGGGCGACTGGTTATGGTGATCGCCAACGTTGGCACTCGCAAAGGTGGCGCGGTAGACTACGCCACCTTGCAAAAGGCCCTTCGCCTGAATGAAATTGCGATAGAAAACCACTTGCCAGTGATTAGCCTGGTGGAAAGCTCCGGCGCCAACCTGCCCGAACAGGCCCGTATCTTTAATTACGGTGGGGCAAGCTTCCGCGACATCACCCGTCGCTCAAAAGCCGGCCTCCCGAACATCGCGGTGGTGTTTGGCAACAGCACGGCAGGCGGTGCTTATGTGCCTGGCATGTCCGACTACGCCATTTTTGTCGACGGTGGAGCCAAAGTGTTTTTGGCAGGACCTCCACTGGTCAAAATGGCCACCGGCGAAGACGTGGACGACGAAAGTCTCGGCGGGGCAGCCATGCACAGCCGGGTCAGTGGCGTCAGCGATTACCTGGCCCGGGACGAAAAAGACGCCATCCGCCTGGCCCGCGAAATCGTCGGGGGGCTTCCGGCAAGCGCAGGCCCTCTGCGGCCCATAGCCGACGAGCCCTTGTACGAGGCGGAGGAACTGCTCGGTATCCTTTCGCCCGAATTGAAAAAACCGCTGGACATGCGCGAGGTCATTGCGCGCGTGTGCGACGGCTCGCGTTTCTCGGAATTCAAGCCGGAATACGGCCCGACCCTGATCACTGGATTTGCGGAATTGAACGGCTACGCGGTGGGCATTCTGGCCAGCAACGGGGTGCTGTTCAGCGAAGCGGCCAATAAAGGAGCTCATTTCATCCAACTCTGCAACCAGCGCAATCACCCCATCCTCTTTTTCCAAAACATAACAGGTTTTATGGTTGGAAAGGATTACGAAGAAGGGGGCATCATCAAGCACGGCGCCAAGCTCATCAACGCGGTGAGCAACTCCGAAGTGCCCGCCATCACGGTGATGATGGGGGCTTCTTACGGAGCGGGCAATTACGCTATGTCAGGCCGCGCGTATCAACCGCGTTTTCTTTTTTCATACCCGCATTCGCGCACTGCAGTCATGGGTCCGGAACAGCTCTCCGGGGTCATGCAAAGCATCCAGCGCGAAGCCGCGCTTAAAGCGGGCATCCCCTACGACGAAGAGCAGGGCGCGCAAATGCGGACCTACATGATGAAAGAGGTGGAGAAGAAATCCGACGCCTGGTACAGCACCGGGCAGTTGTGGGACGACGGCATTCTGGACCCGCGGCAGACCCGGAACTACCTCAGTTTTTGCTTAGAAGTGATTTACCAGCAACCGATAAAAGGAAGCAGCGGCTACGGAGTTTTCCGCATGTAACGGAGCACTTGTTGCTAACTATTGCCATGAACCCTACCCTCCGACCAATACACACCTTGCTCATCGCCAACCGCGGGGAAATTGCGGTGCGCATTGCCAAAACTTGCCGGGCCATGGGCATCAAAAGTGTGGCTGTATTCAGCGATGCCGATCGCGATGCTCGCCATACCCGCAGCGCGGACATGGCCGTGCACATTGGCCCTTCCGCAGTGCGCTCCTCTTACCTGAACCAGGAAGCGCTGCTGGACGCAGCCCGCCGCAGCGGAGCCGATGCCATCCACCCGGGCTACGGTTTCCTGAGCGAAAACTCCGGCTTTGCACAAGCGGTGCTTGACGCCGGCCTGGTCTGGGTAGGTCCACACCCGGAGGCCATCGCCCAAATGGGCTCCAAAGCGGGCGCCAAGGCCATCATGCAGGCCCACGGGGTGCCTGTGGTGCCTGGCTACAGCGGCGAAGACCAAAGCGACGCGCGCTTTCTGGCCGAGGCAACTGGCATCCAGTTTCCGCTGCTGGTCAAAGCCAGCGCGGGGGGCGGGGGAAAGGGCATGGTTATTGCGCGCGACCTCGCTGCGCTCCCCGAAGCGCTGGGCCGCGCCCGACGCGAAGCCCAGGCCGCTTTCGGCGACCAACGGCTGATTCTGGAGCGCTATTGCGAGCGCGTGCGCCACGTGGAATTTCAAATTCTCGGCGACAAACACGGCCATGCCATTCACCTGTTTGAACGGGAATGCTCCCTTCAACGACGCTACCAAAAAATCCTGGAAGAGAGCCCGTCTTCTGCCCTTGATCCGCTGCTTCGCGAGCGCATGGGCCAGGCCGCCGTTGCCGCCGCAAAAGCGCTGGGCTACGACAACGCCGGAACCGTAGAATTCATTCTGCTTGCCGATGGTAGCTTTTACTTTCTTGAGGTGAACACCCGCCTGCAAGTAGAGCATCCGGTCACTGAAATGATTACCGGCTTGGACCTGGTTCGGGCCCAGTTGGAAGTGGCCGAAGGGCAGCCCTTGACCTGGACGCAGGAAACGCTTACGCAAAAGGGATATGCCCTGGAACTGCGTTTGTACGCCGAAGACCCGTCTGCGGGTTTCCTGCCGGCATCCGGCCCGGTGTTGCGCTGGGAAGTGCCGGAAATCGAAGGATTCCGCTGCGACAGCGGCGTGGAGAGCGGCAGCGAAATCGGCACGGATTACGACCCGATGATCGCCAAGCTCATCGCCTGGGGCGAGAACCGCAAGATGGCTTTTCGCCGCATGCAACTCGCCCTGGACCAACTGGCTTGCCTTGGGCTAACCACCAACCAGCCTTTTTTGCGTGCCTTAGTTCGAAAGGAGGAGGTGCGCCTGGGCAACTATCACACGCATTTTCTAGACGAACACCCCGAACTGGCTGCCGAAGCGCCGCTACCGCAAGTAGCGGCGCAGGAACTGTTCATGGCCCTGACCCTGCGGCAAACCTGGCTAAACCGGCAGCAGCAGCCCTTGTTGCGCGGCCTGCCTGGCGGATGGCGCAACGTGCCAGCGCCGCTCCCCGAACAGCGCTGGATTTTTCGCGATCAGGAATGGGTGGTGCGCTACGAACATGGACACGCCTTAGGCAGGCCTACTGCCGGAGCTAACGAACAAATAAGCATGCGGGTCATCGCTTGCGAGTTAGCAGAA
>CAYSDI010000002.1:48094-50955 GCA_964429745.1 uncultured Chitinophagales bacterium
TGCCGGAGCTAACGAACAAATAAGCATGCGGGTCATCGCTTGCGAGTTAGCAGAAACGCCAGGTCAATCGGCAAACCAATTGGCAAACCAATCGGCAAATCAATCGGCAAACCAATCGGCAAACCAATTGGCAAACCAATCGGCAAATCAATTGGCAAACCAATCGGCAAATCAATCGGCAAACCAATCGGCAAATCAATTGGCGAACAAATCGCCCGGGCAATCGGCTGCTTCCTTGGCTTCTAATTCCGCTCCTGGACCGGCGATGGACCCCGCTCACCTAGTCTGGGTGTCCGGCGACGAGCAAAGCGCAGTGCTGGAAATCAACGGCAAACGCGCTCGGTGGATTTTCGCCAGCCAGGGCAAGGAAAGTGTCTGGGTGCAGCACCCGGAGTCGGGACCGGTGCGCGTGGCCCTTCCCCCGAGATTTCCGGATGCCACGGCAGGGGCAAGTGCTGGCGGTTATGCTGCCCCAATGCCCGCTGAAGTCACGGCTGTTCATGTGGTCGAAGGACAGGTTGTTCAAGCCGGGCAGGCGCTGGTTGTGCTCTATTCGATGAAAATGGAACACGCGATAACCGCTGACCATGCGGGTCACGTAGCCTCGTTAAACGTGCGCGCTGGGGACCGTGTGGAAACCGGAACAGTTTTATTGAAAGTTGAACCTTTGGCGAACGAACTTGATAACACCAATACCTGAAGGTCCACAGCCTTACATCAACCTTGGATAACCCATTTTAGAAGCGCTCAACATCCCTGACCATGAGCGAACTTTGCCGCATCATACTCCCGTTGCTATGACTACCATGCCCTACACCGCCGAACAATGTACCGCCTTGCCGGATACGCGTTTTGTGTACCTGGAGCTGAAGCACAGGGAGCACCTTCTGGAAATCCGGCTCAACCGACCGGAGAAGCGCAATGCCTTTGATCCGGTTCTGGTGCGCGAACTGGCCTTTGCCATGAGCTATGCGCACCATTCCTCTGCGGTTTGGGCAGTGTTGTTGGCCGCTAACGGCCCGGTGTTCTGCGCCGGGGCGGACTTGAAGGCCTTCGCGGGTATGGCGCAGGAGGATCCTGGGTCAGGCGTACCGGCGGCTTCAGGCGAAATTGCTTTGGGCGATCTGTTCCGCCGGCTGCACAAGCCCTGCATCGCGCGCGTACACGGCGATGTCCATGCTGGAGGCTTTCTGTTGATTGGCGGATGCACGCATGTCGTGGCCGCTCGGGGAACGCGCTTTAGCCTGCCGGAGGTGGAACGCGGCATCTGGCCCATGCAGGTCATGGCTACGCTGGCCGACCTGATGCCCGCGCGCCAGTTGCTGGATTGGTGCATGCGCGGTTTGAGCCTCACAGCTGAAGAAGCCCAGCAAAGAGGCGTGGTTACTCAAGTGGTGGAGCCAGATGATCTGGACGCCACCGTAGACACGCTGCTCGGGCAAATTCTTTCGAAATCGCCATCGGCCATTCGGCTGGGTCTGCAGGCGTGGGATGAACTCCGCGCCATTGACCCGCAGGAACAACACCCTTTTCTTCAACAAATGCTGGCCAAAACCCTGCAAACACGTGATGCCCGCGAAGGGCTGGCCGCATTCCGCGAAAAACGCACCCCGGCTTGGACCGGGGAATGAAGCCCTTTCTTTTAACGTTTACTTTTCTTTCATCCCAACCCAAAGTACCATGAGCATTGAAAATGCAACCACCCGCGTAGGCGCCCTTGCCGGAAAAACCGGCGGTTTTGGCAGCACGCTGAAATTTGTTTTTGAAGAAGGCATCGTTTACCTGGATGGCACCGGCGAACAAACTACCGTGAGCAACGAAGACAAAACGGCGCAGTGTACCATTGGCATGAAATTAAGCGATTTCAATGACCTGCTCGATGGCAGCCTCAACCCGATGACCGCTTTTATGACGGGCAAGTTCAAAATCGAGGGCGACATGGGTGTAGCCATGAAACTGCAATCGCTGTTTTCCTAATGCTGGTGGGAGTCGGCCGGGGGATCGTTTAACCCTCACCGACTCCTTCCATAGTTTTTAATATGATGTACGCATCTGATTTGTTCGCCGGCCAGGTTTGCCTGGTCACTGGGGGAGGTTCGGGTATTGGCTACGCCATTGCCCAGGCCTACCTGCGCTGCGGAGCCACCGTGATTATTGCTTCGCGAAAGGCGGAGCGGCTCGAAACAGCTCAAAAACAGCTTGCTGAACTCGGTCCCGTGCATGCCCGGGTGCTCGACATTCGAGAGCCGGAGCAGGGTGACGAACTGGCCGCCTGGATCGGGCAAACCTTTGGAAAGCTGGATGTGCTGGTGAACAATGCCGGCGGTCAGTTTCCCTCAGCGGCTGCCGATATCTCGAGAAAAGGTTGGGATGCGGTGATCCGCAACAACCTGAACGGTACTTGGTACCTGACCCAAACTATGGCCAAAGCTTTTTTTCTGCCGCGCTGTGAGGGAAACATCGTAAACATTATTGCCAATGTTTTTCGGGGTTTTCCCGGCATGGCGCACACAGGAGCTGCGCGAGCCGGCGTTGAGAATCTGACCAAAAGCCTGGCGGTGGAATGGGCTCCTTACCGCATACGAATAAATGCGGTGGCACCGGGCATTATCCAATCCACGGGCCTGGATCAGTACCCTCCGTCATTGCTCCAGGGCATTACCGCCAAGATTCCCATGAAACGGCTGGGCAGCACTAGCGAGGTAGCGGATACTTGTCTGTTTTTGAGCTCTCCACTCTCGGCTTATATGACTGGAGAAACGCTTTACCTGGACGGCGGCATGCGACTTTGGGGGGACATTTGGGAGGTACCGTCTTTGCAAACACCCTCTGTTTAACCTGAAGGTTTAACCTGAAGGTTT
>CAYSDI010000002.1:51055-62941 GCA_964429745.1 uncultured Chitinophagales bacterium
TCCGGCAAGGACTCCGACAAGGGCTCCGGCAAGGGCTCCGACAAGGGTTCCAGCAAGGGTTCCGGTAAGGGTTCCAGCAAGGACTCCCGATCAACCGGCAATCCCGGAAACACTCTGCGCACAACCCGACAAGGGGCTAAGCCCAAGGTGACTGAAGAAAGCGCCGAGCAGGTCGTTCAGCGCGCAGAGCATTGGTTGGCCGCTTCCGATTGGGCCCGTGCCTGGGAAGAAAGCGAAAATGCGGTCAGGCTGGCCACAGCAAATCCCATCCGATCCCGCGAGGATCAATGCCTTCAAGCCCGTTGCTACGACGCACTGGGACAAGCCCTTTTCGGTCTCGGCTATTGGGAAGACGGTCGAAAAGCCCTGGAGCGCGCTGCCGGTGCCTGGGAAACGCTGGAGCGCGGACCGGAACTGGCCCGGGTGCTCCAAAATCTCGCCCAACTCCACAAGTCAAACGGGAAAATGGACCATGCGCTGGATTTGCTTCGGCAAGCCGCGCACGGTTGGGAGCGCGAGGGTTGCATGGCAGAGGCTGGATTAACCTGGCTTGAGCTGGCCAATTGCCTTGCCGACCTGGGCGAAACCGGAGCCGCAAAAAGGCATCTTCGGCAAGGGCTGCACCGGGTAGACTCCACCGGTAAGGTAGACGCCAAGATCAATGCCCGAAAACTGGCAGCCTCCGTCTGTGCATTACTCGGGGATTCGGAAGCCCGCATGGAGCAACTGGAAGCACTTTGCGGCTTGCAGGAAGCCTGGATTCGCGAAAGCAAACCACGAGCCGGCAAAGAGTCAGCCCCAGGCCATGCTTTGGATACCTCCGCGGTTACATCAGACGCATCCACACAGCCAGAGAATGCGGGGTACGATGCGAGTTATTTTGAGGCCATTCGAACGTTTACCGGCAAAGCAGCCCATGACATGAAGGAGCCGCTCCGGATGATCGGGAGTTTTAGTGCCTTGCTCCGCCGCCAATATGGCACCATGCTGGATGCAGAAGGGCATGAATACCTGGACATCGTGCTGGATGCCAACGAGCGGATGAGCGAATTGCTGAACAAACTGCTGGATTACACCCGTCTGGGTGCTTCGGGCAAACCAGCTGCAGAGTTTGACCTGGCCGATGCTGCCCTAATGGCTGCGCATCGGCTGCGCAAGGAGCTGGATCAGCGCCAGGCACTCGTGGAAACGCAGGCTATGCCCATCATCACTGGACAGCGCGGCGAACTGGAACTGCTGGTTTTCCACCTGCTGGACAATGCCTTGAAATTCAACAGGAGCAACCGACCGCACATGCTGCTGAGCACCGAACAGGAAGCAGATACGGTTATACTAAGCGTGCACGACAATGGAATCGGGATTGCCCCAGCCAGCCGAATAGAGGTCTTTGACCTGTTTCGCCGCCTTCAGCCGCGCACAGAATTTCGCGGCTCAGGCATAGGTTTATCTATGGTAGCCCGGATTGCGGCTTTGCATGGGGGCACTTGCTGGATTGAAAACAGTCGGTTGGGCGGATGTGCGGTGAGGGTTCGACTGCCCAAAAAGCAGCCGCTTACTTAAACGGCAGCCCCAGCGAAACGCGCGGATTCCGCACGAAACGCAAATACTACGCCGGCGCGGAATGTGCCCCAGGCGTAACACAATAAAGGGTACCCTAAAAGGATCGTCAGATTTTCTCCAGAATAGCCTGCGCAATTTCCTTGGAGAACGGCTTTTCAAAAAAGCCAAAGACGCTGGCAAACTCGCGGGCTTTGTTTTCATCCTCAAAACGCCTCGTGGTGCTCATGATGAACAACCGGGTTTCGGGATGAGCCGCTTTAAACCGCTCTTCATAGCGTTCCACAAACGTAAAACCGTGTATCCTGGGCATATTCAGATCCAGGATGATAAAATCGGGGAAACCGGCTTCTGCCATGCCCTGGTGGCAAGACTCCAAGTACTCCAACGCCTCTTCAGGCTTGGTAAAAGAGACTGGAAGCAGCGGGAGGTTGTCCATTTCAATGACGATTCGGCTAAACACATTGTTCGGCTTGTTGTCGTCGATGAAAAGTATCGTTTTTCGTTGCACGGGCTCCTTGGGATTGAGGGGACAGTTGGCCAGGTTAAAGTTGTCCCGGCTGTAAAGTTTACGCCCTTTGTGCACAAATGTTCCATTCTAACGAACAAACATGACTTGAGCCGTCAAACGGTTCTGCTAACCCAAAAAGCGCAATCTGCCCGGAAAAACCTTCAAACGCGAGGAAAAGGTCAAATCCCTTGTGCTGGCCCAGGCTGGCTTACCTTTGAAACGCTATGAAACGGACTCCTCCACCTCCAAAAATCTCCCCGGCGATTCCGACCGTTTTTGACGTCTCGGTTGGCTACAGCCTGGGCAGTGCACCGCGGTTGTTCCTGATTGCAGCCCTTTCCCTCGGGATGCTCTGGACTTCGTGCGGTAAAATTTCCGGTCCAAGAGGCCTGCGCCAATCAGAATGGGTAGCGTATTGCCTGAACAATCCAGTGCTAATGCTCTGCAGTGAAGCCCCGATGGCCTGGGATCCGGACTCATTCTATGTGGCGGGACTGCTTTTTGAAACAGACGCTATCCGCGAGTACCGCTGCGATACCATGGACGGAACTTTTGTCTGTGGTTGGGTCAATCTGGTTCCCGTGGGCAGCGAACCGGAGATCACGCGCGATTCTATCCTGGTCCAGACCGGTACTGGCAGTCTGGCGGTTTACCGCTACAAGTTGGAAGACGGTTTTTTGACCATCACCGGCGTTAATCCGGCTCTGAGTCAGTTGGTTCCAGGCACCGTGTTCACCAATGTTGAGCCCATTCCGGACAACCATCCGGATATTGTGGAGACCCCATGAACCCGAATGCTGTCCACGTGCTCTTTGCGCATGCCAACGGATTTACCGCACCTGTGTATGAAAAGTTCCTGGAAGCGACAGGCTTTGGCCATCGGCACAGCATTGAGCGTTTGGGGCATAGCCCGTTTGGTGTTGGCCGCAACTGGACCGGGATCGTCGGTGAGCTGACTGCCTTTGCGGAGACCATACCCACGCCGCGCATTGGCATTGGCCACTCGCTGGGGGCCTTTTCGCTTTACCGTGCGGCCCTGGCAAAGCCAGGCTTATTCGACGCCTTGGTGCTGATGGAGCCGCCCATGTTTCGCCCAGCCGTCCGCCGGCAAATTCAGGTCATCCGGACTATAGGACTCCTTGACCGCTTCCCTCCTGTTTCACTGGCCAAAAAACGGCGCAGGCGTTGGCCTGACCTGGCCAATGCCCGTCAGTACTTGCTGGAACGACCTTTCTTTTCCCGCCTGGATCCGGAAGTGTTGGAAGCTTACTTGCAGCGCGGTCTGGAGCTTACTTCAACGGGGGAATGGGTTTTGCGTTTTCACGCAGAAGTGGAGCATGAAATCTTCCGGCAGGGCCCTCCCCCGGTGGACCGCTTTTCCAGGGGATTACCGTTATTATTTTTGTATGGCGCTAAAACAGATGTGCTAAAGCCAGCGGATTTGACACACGTTCGCACCCAGTTGGCCGGGGCAACCGTTGAAGCTTTTGATGGCGGACATCTCTTTCCGCTGGAGCGGCCAATTGAGGCAGGTCAGCGCGTTGGGGATTGGCTTAGGAGTCTTTCTTGAAGCCAATCCTACTCATACTCATATTCATACTCCTAGAATATAGACTTCTGAAAACCCTTGGGCGCTAAAGGATCCTGTTTAAAGGATTTGCTGATATTTTCTACATTTGCGCTCACTTTCGTCACGCCTTCAAGGTCAACATCATGAGTATTGTAAAAGAATTCAAAGAATTTGCAGTCAAAGGTAACGTAGTCGATCTGGGGGTGGCCCTGATCATTGGCGTTGCCTTTGGAAAAATTGTGGCTTCGTTTGTAGCGGACATTGTCATGCCGTTGATTGGGATGTTGTTCAAAGCCGATTTTACGGAATGGAAATTTCTGTTGAAGCCGGCTGTGCTGGATGCTGCCGGGGTTGTGCAAACCGCAGCGGTGGAACTGACCTACGGCAACTTCATCACGGTTGTAGTGGATTTTATGATCGTTGCCATTGCCATTTTTATGGCGGTCAAGGCCATTAATGCCACGAAGAAAAAAGAGGCTGAGGCTCCTGCCCCGCCACCTCCAGCACCTACCGAAGACGTGCTGTTGCTCCGCGAAATCCGCGATTTGCTGCGCAAGTAAACGACTCGGTTTAAGCGTTCTTCCAGGTTCTCTGGAAGTACCCCTATTGCCTGTGCCTTACTTGTTTCCTTCGGGTTCCAACACCAAGGTGATCTTGTTGAAGTCTGCTGCTGCGTTGATCACTTTGCGGAAGTCTTCGAACTGCGCCAGCGGGTAAGATGTGCGTGCGTAATATTCGTGGATACTGACTGTCAGTTTGTCGCCGCGGAGTGCGTACTCGGAGACAAAGCCCATGAGTGGCCTGCCCTGCTCATCCTGATAAGCGATGCTCATGGCCAAATCTTCCAATCCTTTGCAGCGGTAGCCATCAGGCAGGTTAATGGTTAAGTCGCGGCGATAGCCGTGCGGATATTCCATGTCCGCATCGAATTTTCGCGGGCCGATCTGGTACATTTCCACCTGCGGACCAATGACCTCTCCAACTTTGAACAAAAGTCTTGAGCCTGCCTTTTCCAAAAGTGATGCGCTGGAAAGGGTTCCTTTGATGAGCAGCGGATTGCCCATGTATACATCTTCCATTGTAGCCTGCCCAAACGACTGGCTTAGGAGCGTGGCGTTGGGGCTTGAATTGAGCAGGATTTCACTGGCCACTTCATCGCGGGTTTCTTTCGGAAGCCTTTCTAAATAAGGCTGCAGAAAGTAAGCCCGGTAACCCGACATCTTGCGCTCCACGGTCAGCTCTACCAAGCCTGCCTCCGGGTCAAAACGGATGTCCACGGCCATGTTGTCGTAATGTTCAGACATTTTGGGCTCGGGAATGCTGTCTAAACGGTAGCGCGCTTTTTGACCGCCTTCTTCCATGTGCAGCTCTATAAAAAGTGCCTGGGCACTGGTCCATGCAAACGGAATGAGACCATAGCGGTATTCATAAGCAGAGGGGGCCAAAAACTTGCCGTATCGTGGAAAATACAAGAATGGTTCTTCCAGGTAGGACCACGTAGCAAAATCAGGATCAAAGGGGAAACGATCGCGCTCTGTGCCGACCACTAGTTCATGACCGATGCCTGCCTGCAGCAGGGTATTGGCCATGAGGCGCAACATACCAAACTCATTGGCATAGCGGTTGCGAAGTATAAGGTGCGGAGACTCAAAAGCATCGCCATTGCCTTCCTGCAAGGCGATTTGATCTTTGAAGTAGCGCTCCAGGATCATGATCTGGGCTCCATCGTGATTGTTGAGGGAATTCAACTTTAAATCCTTGAGCAGGCCTTTAATCGCCTTGTCATCGTCTTTGTTGGTGGTGTAGATGGCTTCCAGATAGCGGAGAGCGGCCCTTCCCCAGTCAAAGTAAGGATCGTTACCAGTCAGCAGGTTTGACCCCAAAATGTACTCTACCCGCTGGAGGTTTGGCGTTAAACGGGCATAGCGCTCAGACAAGGCTGCGGGAAGATTGCGTTGCTCCGCGCGAAGCCGCCGCTGGTTGCCGGCTGTGGAGTCTACAGCATCGGAAAATCCGTTGTAAGATTTAGTCTGAAAGGTAAAATGCGAAGGGGCCAAAATCTCGAAAACAGCCTCACGAACAGGAACATCGCGCTGAAAAACATCCCGGCCGTAAAAGGAAGGCTCTTGCACCAGCGTGTACGCGTATTCAAGCACGGAACCCGGCACCAGTCCTTCAATGGCAAAAATGCGGAAGGCACCGGCATTCTCCAGGTTATCCAACTCTTTGATGTTGGTCTCATCAAGGTTGATCACAGTGCCATCGGGGGCTACACTTCTGGCGCGAATGGCTTTTAATTGCCCCCCCTGCCCAATGCCTATATACACCTTGTTGTACTCTTCAATAGCCGCTGCGGTGTTGACCTGAATGCGGTTGTGTTCCGAATACTCCGTCACCAGCGTTCCCTCTTCGCTAAAGCGAAACAAGTACTGGCGGAAATCCAGGAGGTAGGCAGCCGGTGCTGCCGCCTCCGAGGAATCGAGTACCACGGGCTCTGGCTGCTCCTGCCAGGTGATTCCCTCTTGGAAAGCGGTAGACTGTGCAATGCCCTGCAAGCTTGAAAAGCCAATCATAATAAATGATATGGCCCTGATCACTGGCGGTAAGATCCGGTTTATGGGATGGTTCTGCATAACAGATTAGTCAGCGTAAATAAAAGTTCTGGTGTTCAAAAGGAGTAACTGCCTTGGGCTTTTCAAAACAAGTACCCTTCATTCAGAAGAAGAAGGGATTTTCTCCAGCACCACCAGATCCTGGTAAGCCTTGGTCAGGCCATTGACCATGCGGTTCCAGCCCTCAAAGTCCGCCTTCTGCAACACCAGCTCGTCCACGAGTATGGTTCGTTCCATGTAAAGGGTCTGGTCCAGCTCCCGGTATGTGACAGCAAAGCCAAAATGCGGTTGATTTTCGCCACAATTTGCCGGCATGTGCGCCACCCGATAGCCTTCCGGAATAGCGAGTGAGACGTTGTGCACGTGCTCTATCCGGAACTCCATTTCAACGTCGCGCTTGCGCTTCTTTTCATCGATGGCACTGTTGTTGTAGCGGCGATCCAAGTGCATGTTCAGGTAAATCTCCCCTCCCGCTGCACGCGCATAATCAGGAATGCTTAAATCAAAGGCTACTTCAAGCGGCTCCTCCCGGTTGTCTGCGCCCCGAATGTCATAGCGGGGAATCGAGAATTTATTATTGCCCAACTGAAGCGCGCCGCTTAAAAAACGGGCCATCCCTTCGGGACGTACGGACTTCATTTCTTCGCGCAATGAAAACGCGGGGTACCCTCGAAATCGCGCCAGGCCAGTGCCGCTTACTTGCGTTCCCGATAGAACCAGTGCGGCGGTTTCTTCTACTCTGTTTTGAGATGCGGATACTTCTGGTACTTCGACCAATTTAAATTCATCTCCCTGCCCGATCATGGCCTGCTTGCCCTGGATGAAACTCGATGGGTACCCAAAGCCAAGGCGGTTATCGGTGGCATCCAAAAAAAGGAGTTCCCCATCCAATTCCAGCGTAGCGATCATGTGGTTGTCTACCAAGGGGGTGGGCACTTGGTCGTAGCGGTAGGGGATGTCTCGCGTTCCCACCCAGGTCAGTTGTGCGGGCAAGCCCGCTTGGTTGAGCAGCGTGGTAAGCAGGTTTGCCATGTCTTTGCAATCGCCAAACTTTCGCTGGCAGACGAGTGGCGCTTCCCTCGGAATAAAACCGCCGAGACCGTCCTCAAACGCAACATATCTTATATTATCTTGGACCCAGACAAAAATTCGACGAGCTTTCTCGCGATCAGAATTTGCCCCTTCTATAAGCGTTGCGGTGAGCTTTTGAAGTGCTTCGTCATCGGATCCACCTAAAGGTGCCGTCAATTCCCGGTACCAGCGGTACAAACCGGCTGCATCGTTCAACAGCGGCTTTTGACCGATGTGATCCAGGTAAACCACCACATGGGGTTCATCGTTGAGCAAACTGGGCGAATTTTCCTCATACAACATGGCCGGTTGTCGCGTTGCCGTCCATCGGTACGTTTGCTTATTACCCGACCGCTGCACGTCCAACCGAACCCCGCTGGTGTCGCGGCCCAACAATATGTAGCGGAGACTCAACCCCGTATCTACAGTAACCGTATAAGTGGCATCCACGACTGGGAGGTAACTGCGAAAATGAAACGCGCCGAGAAATCGCGGCTCCAGAATGTTTTCCCGGTAGCGCAGGTCTGCCATGGCACCTTCCTGGATGCTCGGAAACACAAAACTTTTCTCTCGGCGATCGTCGTAGAAAACGCCTCCGCTGATAGTGTTTACGTCGCGGATGTCCAACACGGGAACCTTGCGGTAGCGCTCTTTATTGGGCACCTGCGTACTGGCATCGATGTTCAGAATTTCAGAAAAACTGCTGTAGGAAATGGCGCGGTCAGCCAATCCGGTGGCCGTGTTGTTAAGAAAGAGCAACCGGCTGTCGTGGTCTAAATGAATAGCCAGCTGACCGGCTTCCCAGCCGATGTTCAAGTTCTCGCGCATATGGAGGTAAAGCGCATTTTCATCCGGATACTGCTGCTTCCAGCTAGCCAGGGCATCCGTTGACTGAGCGCGAAGAAAGCTGGGAGGTGCAAACAGCATAGTTATTATAAAAATAAAACTTATTTTCTTTGTCATTTTGACAAAGTACTGCTGCCTGTGGGACCAAAAGGCTGGTTGGTTGGGGGTGTTCAAGGGATGAAAATATACGCTGTTTACCGCATTTGCGCGAATGGACGCCAGCCCTTCGCCCGACACGCTTGCGTGTATCTGGCAAATGACTGAACTTAGTAATCTACGATATCTACCAGAAAAAAACCGTCATCGCCCTGTTGCTGGTAGAGCGGCATCAACAACAACCCGTCACGGGGAGCCAACACGGGTCCCTGCTGGTTGTCTGCCAGCACATCGCCCTGCCGGACAGCATGAAAATTGCCGAATCCAGGGCGCATGACAAAGCCGTCTCCGGGTTGAACAGCATGCCGATAGCGGGTTTGCACCGCTTTGGGGAGGCCTTCAGCAGCATCGATCATCCGGTTGATGTGCCGGCGGTAATCGGGGACGTCTTTGGGGTGCAGGCATCCCAGGCCGGCCAATAAGGTCCAGATGCCGGCAGTGTGAACCTCCAGCGCTTCTGGAGAGCCAATTTGTCCCCCTTCGAACACGATTCCGGTCAACCCAAGCCTATCCAGAAGGTTCATAAGCGTGGTTTGTAGTTCGGTTTCCAGGCCAAAAATCAAGGGCAAATGCATACGGGCCGCAATTTCCCGGTTGGCTTCTGTATCAGCAATGACGCTGAATCCCCCACCGCTTGCCGAAGTGGCGTGCAAATCCACGAAAATGCGATGGGTGGGAGCGCCGGTCTGAACCAGGCGTTGAATGATTCTGTAGAGTTCCAGCGCTTCGCGGGCTTCGCCTGAGAGCAGGGCAAGACGCGCATTCTCCTCTCGGCTGGATTCCGAAGCCTGCTGGTCCCAAGCTCGCAGTTTATCCAAGTCAAATAAACGGTTCAGGTCGCTCTCCAGATAGCGCTTGCCTTGTGCTAGTGCTGGCGGGTTTCCTGCCAGCCCCACCACACTGCCTCGAAACGACGGCCGGTGTTTCTGCAAGTGGCCAAAGACGCGTTGCAAAGCGCGGACACCGGAATCTTCGTTGCCGTGAATACCTCCGAAAAACAGCAACTGGCTGCCCCGGCGATTCTGGGTATAGGCACCGATCAACCGCTCGGTCTGCAAGCCTGAAGTGTTTCTGGTTTGCACGGGTTGATGGGCCTCAGCGTGATTGCTTTCGGACATGGTGGGTGATCATGGAAGAAGTCAGATGCATAAAATCGGCTTGTGTGATAATGCCCACCAGCTTTTTATTTTTGACCACAGGAAGACATCCGATCCGGTGATTCCGCATAAGCTCCATAACTTCTAATATGGATTGTTCGGGTTCTACAGTAATCAGATCAGTAATCATTAAATCCCGGACAATAGCCGGTTTCCGCTCCTGATTTTCCAGATGGATGCGGCTAAAATGCCGCAGCAGGATGCGCGAAGTAATCAGCCCTTCGAGCTGGCCTTTATCATCTTCAACGGGCAAATAGCGAATGTGGTTCCAGTCCATCAACTCCGCGGTGAGTTCCAGGGGGTCGTCGGCCTGAACGGCATACAAATCCGTCACCATGATTTCTTCGACCAACAGGGTATGCGGTTCCAGGTCGCGGGCATCATCCTGATTGGCCAGTGGCCAGGTGTGGGCAGGGGTTTCGTCCATTTGATGTTGGATAAGGGATGATGTGATGGTGCGAAGCACATTTTCCTGGTTGAGGCCTTCTGCAGAAAGCGCCATGTAGCTGTTCAGCATCCATTGGGCTCCGGTGCGTTCGCTGGCAGCGCGCTCCTCGATAAGGCCGAGGTAGCGGTCGATGTCAGCAGGTTCAACCGCCATGCGGTTAAGCCCGATGCGGGCCAGCGGCAGCAACTCCTTGCGAACCAGCGCCGAAACGCCGATTTGCTTAGCCCCGATCCAGTTGAACTTTGACGTGATGCCGGTTCGGGCGGCAGCCAGAAAATTGTGGCCAACTTCTTCAAACGAAATCAGCCGGGATGGATCGCCGAGTTCTTGCTGAATGCCTTTCATCAAGCCGAGCCAAAAAGCGGCGCTGGCCATTTCGTCCAGGATGGTTGGTCCCGAGGGAAGGATGCGGTTCTCTATGCGAAGGTGAGGCTTGCCATTTGGGCTGATGCCATAACAAGGCCGGTTCCAGCGGTAGACCGTGCCGTTGTGGATACTCAAGGCCCGAAGGCGCGGGGTGATGCCGGCGTTGAGTTCGGCAAAGACGTCTTCCTCCAAATCGGCGCTCAGCAAAACCCGAAATCGCGTGATGTCTTCGCGGTAAAGTTCCAATATGCTCTGGCGTACCCAGCGGCTGCCGAACATCACACGCGGGCTCTGGTGGCGCAGGTATTCGCTTGTTGTCCGGGTATCCACCGATTGTTGGAACAGCGCCACGCGTGTTTCGTACCAAAGCCTTTTGCCGAACAACAAGGGCGAAAATGCAGAAATAGCCAGCACAGGTGCGGTGATCAATTGGGCGATGTTGTACAGCTCGGCAAACTCGGACGGGTGCACCTGCAAGTGCACCTGAAAGCCGGTATTGCAGCCCTCCAACAACGGCGAATCGTGCTTGATGCGCAGTTCGTCTACACCGCGGATATTGAGTTCCAAGTCATCATTGCGAAGGGCGTTCAAGGCATCCATCAGCGCCCGGTAGCGATCCAGGGGCGTAAGGTTCTCCATGGCCACATCGAACTTGCGGATGGTGGGCAGAATCCCCGCCATGACCGGCTCTGCGCCCAAAGCAGCCGCGTGTTCCCGAACCACCGCGTACAATTCGCGGATTTGAGCTTCGAGCCGGCTTAGGCAATCGCCCTGAAAAACGAGTGGATCGAGATTGAACTCCAGGTTGAACCGGGCTACTTCGCTGGTGAGCAGAGGATGATTGGCGCGCTCCAACAACTCCAGGTTGATGGGTGCGGGCTTTCCGTGACGGTTGACCAGGCAGAGCTCTTGTTCTGCCCCAATCCGCACGACGCCGTGTTCGAACCAATCTTCGGCCACCATGCGCTCCAGGGCTTTCATGTCCCGGAGCAGGTTCTGGACGAATTGCTGGGTATCTCGCTTGTCAGTGGCGAGGCGTACGTTTAATTCCCCCATAATGAATTGACACACCAAGGAACTCTTGCGTGCGCGCAGTGCCCTAAGATACACGTTGGCAGTCTTGCGCGAAACAGGCGCAAATCAGGCGCAAAACCTGGAATCGGACTTGGCGAAGTCTCTTTAGAAGTACCCTTTAATCTTCGTAGATCAGCTCTACGCGCTCGCTTCGGGGCTGGGCCTGGCAACAAAGAACAAAACCTTCTGCTTTTTCTGCGGCGCTGAGTACATCGCTGTCTTCCATGTACACTTCACCGCTTTGCAGTTTAGCCATGCAGGACGTGCAGGCGGCGGCCATGCAGGAATACGGTGGGTCCAGACCTGCGTCCAGGGCAGCTTCCAGGATGGTTTCTTTGGCAGAGACCTGCAGTTCGTGGGTCTGGCCGTCCAAGTGCAGGATGACCGTAGCGGTTCCTGTAAATGCAGCGTTCTTCTCGGGAGAGGACAAAATCATGGGATTTTTCGGGGTAAGAGAAAGGGAATAGTTAGAGGAAGGGCCAGTCGGCACCGGATGAAGGCGCAGCGCGGATCAGAAG
>CAYSDI010000002.1:63041-114230 GCA_964429745.1 uncultured Chitinophagales bacterium
ATAGTTAGAGGAAGGGCCAGTCGGCACCGGATGAAGGCGCAGCGCGGATCAGAAGCGCGGATCAGAAGAGTCCTAACTCCAATCGAGCCACCTCTGACATGCGGTCTTTGGTCCAGGGCGGGTCAAACGTTAACTCAACATGCGCTTCGCGCACCCCCTCAACCGACTCCGCTTTTTGTTTCACTTCAAACGGCAGGGAGCCCGCTACCGGACACAGCGGCGAAGTTAACGTCATCGTTATTTCTACGCTACCTTCTTCGGTAACTCCAACAGCGTAAACGAGCCCTAGTTCGTAAATATCTACCGGAATTTCCGGGTCGTAGACCGTGTGCAGGGCATCAACAACCTTCTGTTGCAGGGCAGTCCGTTCCGCTTCGTTCATCATACCTGCTTGGGAGTCTGGTTTGCTGGCTGGATTTGGTCTTCGGGCGAAGGGCCGCTGCTGGCGGGCGGCTGCACCGTGGACTCCGCGGCTGGAGTGTCGTGAGTGAACTGATCGGACAGCCCGGCTTGAACGGTTTGCCCGGCCCGTTCAGCTTGCCCGGCCTGCTCGTCCAGCCCGGCCGATACAGCCATTGCCTTGATCCGGGCAATCATGGAGGCCAGCCCGTTAGCCCGCTGCGAGCTCAGGTGGGAGCGCAGTGCAATAGCGTCCAAAAAGCCCAACTCGGCGCTCCGGATGACCGCTGCCGACTGGCCAGACAACACGCGCAACAGCAAAGCGATGATGCCGCGCGTGATGGCCGTGTTGGAGTCGGCCTGAAACCAGACCCTCCCCTCTTTTTGCTCACTCAAGAGCCAGACTTTGCTTTGGCAACCCGGCACTAAAAACTCGTCGCGCTGCAGCGCCACCGGCAAAACCGGAAGCTTTTTGCCTACGTCGATTAAATATGCGTAGCGATCCATCGGGTCGTCAAAAATAGAAAATTCATCTACGATTTCCGCTTCGCGAAGGGCTGTATCGTCGGATGCCGGGTTCATGCGCGCAACACAGCTAACGCCCGGTCCAGTGCGCGTAAAAACTGATCGACTTCGGCCAGGGTGTTGTACGGTAGGAACGACGCCCGACAGGTGCCCTCAATGCCGTAATGCCGCATCAGCGGCTGGCAGCAGTGGTGACCAGTGCGCACGGCGATGCCCTGCTGGTCTAGCAAAACACCGATGTCGTAGGCATGCGCCCCATGAACCGTAAACGAAACCAGGCTGCTCCGCCCCTGGCGCGGGCCGTAAAGCTTCAAGCCGTCTATCTGGTCCAGGCCATCCAAGGCGCGCTCCAGCAGCGCGTGTTCGTGCCGGGCCAGCGCTGTACGGTCTTGTGCGGCAAAAAAGTCGAGGGCGGCTCCGAGGCCAATTCCCCCGGCAATGTTGGGCGTACCCGCCTCAAACTTGTAAGGCAAATCGTTGTAGGTGCTGCCTTCAAAACGCACTTCGCGGATCATCTCGCCGCCGCCCTGGTACGGGGGAAGGGCCTCCATCCGCTCACGACGACCGTACAAAATCCCGATTCCGGTGGGGCCGTAAACCTTGTGACCGGAGAAGACGAGGTAATCGGCGCCGAGCGCTTCCACGTCTATGTTTTCGTGCACGATAGCCTGTGCAGCATCGATGAGCACCTGTGCGCCGACGGCTTGCGCTTCTTGAACGATGCGTTGAACAGGATTGATGGTGCCTAGTGCATTGGAAATCCAAACCATAGAAACCACTTTGGTCCGGGTTCCGAGCAACTGCCGAAATCCCTCCAGGTCCAATTCGCCCTGTTCTGTTATAGGCGCTATGCGAAGCACAGCCCCACTGGCCTGGCAGGCCATTTGCCAGGGCACAATGTTGGCGTGGTGCTCCATGGCACTAATGAGGACTTCATCACCGGGCTGGAGCCAGCTTTTGGCCAGGCCGCTCGCCACCAGGTTGATGCCTTGTGTGGTGCCGCTGGTAAAATTGATTAGTGCGGGATCAGAGCAGCCTATGAAATCAGCCACGGTCTTGCGGGCCCCTTCGTAGGCATCTGTAGCGCGGGCGGCCAATTGATGGGCTCCACGGTGGATGTTGCTGTTGCTGTGCGAGTAGTAATCGGTCAGCGCGTCAATGACCTGTTGCGGTTTTTGCGAAGTGGCCGCATTGTCCAGGTAAATCAGCGGTTTTCCACCAGCCAAGACCGTTTTCAGGATGGGAAAAACCGACCGGAATACTGCAGGGGCGGTAGTTTGACCGGGCTGGGACTGAACAGAGGTGGGCATGGTTAGGCAGTTGGGGCATCCGCGCCGGGCAAAACCTGGCGGATACGGTCAAAAAGCCGCTGGCTTAAGTAAGCTTTAAAAGCATCTTCAGGCAACCCGGCAGCTACTTCTGCGGCGAAAGCCTGCAACAAAAGCGTCTTCGCCGTTTCTAAAGGGATGCCTCGGGCTTGTAAATAAAAGATTGATTCCGGGTCAAGCTGACCGGACGTGGCACCGTGGCTGCACTTGACATCGTCCGCAAAAATCTCCAGTTGGGGTTTGGTGTTGATGGTGGCCTCTGCAGACAACAGGAGATTCTTGTTGCTCTGGTAAGCATTGGTCTTTTGCGCATTGGGTCGCACGAAGATTTTGCCGTTGAACACGGCATTGCCCTGGTCTGTGGCGATGCCTTTGTAAAGCTGATTGCTCTGGCAATGCGGCACCGCGTGGTCAATCAGCAGATGGTTGTCCACTAAATCCTGTTCCGCGGCGAGGTAAAAGCCGTTGAGGTGGCATTCGGCATTTTCACCGGCAAAGCGCACCCGCAAATCGTTGCGGGTCAGATCGCCCTGAAGGCAAAAAGTCCGAGCCGTGAAGCGGCTGTCACGGTCTTGCCGCACATCCATGTGGTGGATGCAATCGGCGCCCCTTCCCCCGTCCTGAACCGTATCAAGCACTATGTTGGCGTTGCGCTCCACAAAAGCTTCCAGGACCGAAAATGTGCGTGAACGCTGGCCTTCTGGTTTTATCATGTGGTGCACCACGCGCAGCGAACTTCCGTTTTCTGCCACCAGCAAATGCCGGGGGAAGAGCACCTCATCAGCTTGCAAGTCTTGCGCAATATCCAAAATCACGATGGGATGGGGCACGGTTGCACCGGGCTGCACATGAATCCAGGCGCCGTCCAGGTGCAGGGCGGTGTTTAGCTGGGCAAACGCAGACCATTCCGGGGTTTGCAGGGCGTCAAACCAGGTGGCGACGGCGTCTGGTTGTTCCAGCATAGCCTGGGCCAGCGATCCTATGGTGAACGCACCCTGATCTACAATGCGAGAGGCTTGCGGGTCAAAGGTGCCGTTGACAAAGACGAGGCGGTTGGCCGCAAAATCGGGCAACCAGTTGGTCCATGCGGCAGATTCAACGGGATATTGGGCTTTGTGGGCTGGTTGGCTGGTTTGGTCATCCGCGCCGGGCAACAAGGCTTGGAGCGGCTGGCGGGTCAGGCGGCTGACCGGGGTGTATTTCCAATCTTCGTGTCGACGACCCGGAAAACCCTGGCGTTCAAAAGCAGCCATAGACAGCGCCCTGCGCTCTTGAAAAAACGGCAGAACGAATGGCGTTGCTGATTCGTCCAGCGCTTGGTGCTGGAGCATTTGCTCCCGGTAAGAAAGCACGCTTTGCCCAGACAAGGGAGATGTGATCATGGTTGAGGGCGAAGTCGGTATAGCGGTCGGGAGGGAGTGAGTGCTGCTCATGGCTGTGTTGTGGGTCAGGCGATAGCGGCGTACTCCTCGCGAATCCAGTCATAACCGCGGGCTTCCAATTCCTGGGCAAGTTCTTTAGAGCCGGTTTTTACAATGCGTCCGTCGTAAAGGACATGCACAAAATCTGGTACGATGTGGTCGAGCAGGCGCTGGTAGTGGGTGATGACCAAAAAAGCGTTCTCTCCGTTGCGCAGGGCGTTTACCCCTCCGGCGACAATGCGCAGCGCGTCAATGTCCAGTCCGGAGTCCGTTTCGTCTAAAATGGCAAGCCGCGGCTGCAGCATAGCCATTTGAAAGATTTCGTTGCGCTTTTTTTCGCCTCCCGAAAACCCTTCGTTGAGGCTGCGGCTGAGGAAAGACGGGTCCATTTCTAACGAGGCCATTTGCTTTTTGGCTTCGATCAAAAATTGGCGGGCATCCAGCGGATCGAGCCCCTGGTGCTTGCGCTTTTCGTTCAGGGCTGCCTTGAGAAAGTTGGCCACACTCACGCCAGGAATTTCCACCGGGTATTGGAAAGCCAAAAAGAGGCCCTCTCGAGCGCGCTCGTCAGGGGCCAGGTCCAGCAGATCTTTGTCCAGGAAACGGACGGAGCCCGCTTGGACGTCGTACCCGTCGCGGCCGGCCAGAGTGGAGGCCAAGGTGCTTTTGCCCGAGCCGTTTGGTCCCATGATGGCATGTACTTCTCCTGGGCGGATGTCCAGGTTCAGGTCTTTCAGGATGGCCCTGTCGTCAATGGAGACCGCCAGGTTTTGGATGGAAAGCATGGATTTTGGGGATTCGGCTTCTTGGGTCAATTAATTCAGATAATTCAAGTAATTCTTTAACCAACACTGCCTTCTAAGCTGATTTCCAACAACTTCTGAGCTTCTGCTGCAAACTCCATTGGAAGTTGTTTAAAGATCTCCTTGCAGTAACCGTTCACGATCAATTGCACGGCAGCTTCACCGTCCAGCCCGCGCTGGTTGCAGTAGAACAACATATCCTCGCCGATTTTAGACGTGGTGGCTTCGTGCTCCACCTGAGCCGTGTTATTGCTCACTTCCAGGTAGGGAAAGGTATGCGCCCCGCATTTGTCGTCAATGAGCAGAGAGTCGCATTGGGAGTAGTTGTAAGCGTTGTCAGCGGTTTTGTTGATTTTGACCAGACCCCGGTAAGAGTTTTGGCTGCGCCCGGCGGAAATGCCTTTGGAGACAATGCGACTCCGGGTGTTCTTGCCAATGTGGATCATTTTGGTGCCAGTGTCGGCCTGCTGATAGTGGTTGGTCATGGCCACCGAGTAAAACTCACCGACGCTTTCGTCGCCTTTCAAGATACAGGAAGGGTATTTCCAGGTAATGGCCGAGCCGGTTTCTACTTGTGTCCAACTGATCTTGGACTTGTACCCGCGGCAGATGCCGCGTTTGGTGACAAAATTGTAGACCCCCCCTTTGCCTTCTGCGTCGCCGGGGTACCAGTTCTGTACCGTGCTGTACTTGATTTCGGCGCGGTCCAGGGTAATGAGTTCCACCACAGCGGCGTGGAGTTGGTGCTCGTCTCGCTGGGGAGCCGTGCACCCTTCGAGGTAACTGACGTAGCTGTCGTCTTCCGCGATGATCAGGGTGCGCTCAAACTGGCCGGAACCCGCAGCGTTGATGCGGAAGTACGTGGACAATTCCACCGGACAGCGCACACCTTTGGGGATGTACACGAACGAACCATCCGAGAAAACGGCGGAATTGAGCGCGGCGTAGAAGTTGTCGCGGGGTGGCACCACCGTGCCCAGGTAGCGTTGAACCAAATCCGGATACTGCCTGATGGCCTCAGAAATGGGGCAAAAAATGACGCCAATTTCCTCCAATTGCTTGCGGAAAGTGGTGAGCACGGACGTGGAATCCATGACGAAATCGACGGCCACCCCGGCGAGCACTTTTTGCTCCTCCATCGGGATGCCCAGCCGTTCGTAGGTGCGCAGGAGCTCCGGGTCAACCTCATCCAGGCTGTTCAGCGAAGGTTTCTTGCGCGGGGCGGCGTAATAGCTAATGTCCTGAAAGTCAATGGCCGGGTAATGGACATTTTGCCAGCGCGGCTCGTCCATTTGCAGCCAAGCGCGAAAGGCTTTCAACCGCCAGGCCAGCATCCACTCCGGTTCTTCCTTTTTGGCCGAAATAAAGCGAACCGTGTCTTCGCTGAGCCCTTTTGGCGCTATTTCCTGGTCAATGTTGGTAACAAAGCCGTAGGCATATTCGCTCGTGGTGCGCTCTCTGATAAGTTTGTCCGAATCGCTCATGGGTTTGGGGGAAGGGCTTTGATCGCCAGGGCAAAGCTACCGCCTTATCCTTATTTAGACAAGTTCTAAGTAAGCAATTCTACCATAAATTGGGTAGAACCCAACTCCCCTTCCTTAGGGATAAACAATGGGGAAGCCAACCTGTTCAGGGCAGGTCGGCTTAGCGACAGCATCACGAACCGCGCAGCCAGCATCAATCCAGGGAAGCCAACCTGTTCAGGGCAGGTCGCCTTAGCGACAGCCAATGTTGCGAACCTCGACAACCCAGCAACCGCGTCCCGACAACTAGTTGGCATGGCGACAGCCAATTTTGCGATCTTTGCCCCCGGTGAGGCAATTCGCAGCATTTTGGGGGCGTCCTGTGGGCTGCAGTGCTGCGCGTTCAGAGCATCTTTTTTTGCGCCAGGCTTTGGTCCTGTTGCTGCTAGCCGGACTGGGCTTGGTACAGGCGCACGCGCAAACCACCGTGAAAGGGGTGGTCAGGGATACCAAGGGAAACACCCTCCCGGGGGCCAACGTGTTCCTGCAGGACACCTACGACGGCACAACAAGCGCCGACGACGGCAGTTTTTCGTTTAAAACTGAGGAACAGGGGCGTTTTTTGCTGGTGGTGAGCTTTATCGGATACAAAGCCTTTTCTGACAGCGTGGACCTCAACGGGGATGTCGTCCTGGTAGAACCTGCGCTCAAGGAGGAGTTCAATGAATTGACCGCTGTGGTCATCAGCGCAGGGGCGTTTGAGGCTTCGGACGAAGGCAAGGCGGTGGTGTTTAAACCGCTTGACATCGTGACCACCGCTGGGGCTACCGGCGACATTTTTGGCGCGTTGGGCACATTGCCGGGGGCACAACAGGTGGGTAACGAGGAAGGGCTCTTTGTGCGGGGGGGGGCTGGCTACGAAACCAAGACCATTATCGATGGGCTGACCGTCCAGAATCCCTTTTTTAGCCAGGTGCCTGATGTGCCTTCGCGGGGACGCTTCTCCCCTTTTCTCTTTAAAGGCACCGTTTTCTCAACCGGCGGCTATTCGGCTCAATACGGGCAAGCGCTGTCTTCGGCCGTGGTGCTGAACACCAATGACATGCCGAAAACAGGAGGCTCCGGGCTTAGCTTATCGCCCATTTTTGGCGGTGTGTTTACACAACAAGTCTGGAACAAAACAGCGGTTTCGCTCGGTGGTCAATACACAAATACGTATCTATTTAATGCTTTGGTCCCCCAGGAAATCACCTGGACCAAAGACTTTCAGGGGCTCGGTGGCAATTTGGGCGTGATCCACAAAACGTCTGAAACCGGGCTGTTTAAGCTTTACGCCACTTACAACGATGCCTCGTTGGGCATCCTCTACCCTTCTCCGGTTGACAGCATACCCGGGGTGGACTTTGCCCTGGACAACCGGAACGTCTATGCAAACGCTTCCTGGAAAGAAATTTTGGGCGAAACCTGGACGATCCTCGTCTCAGCTGCCGGCAGCTACAACGACGACGCCGTACTCGTGCAGGGCACGGACAACAGCCGCAACGACCAGGGCTTGCAAGGGCGGGTCGCGCTGACTAACCAGGTTAGCGACAAAGTGCAGGCGCGCGCCGGGGCGGAATACAATTACCAGGCCTTTGAAAACAACTTCCAGCTGTTTGGGGTAGACCAGTCGTTTGACACCGAAGCGGTGGAGCATTACGGAGCGCTCTTTGCCGAATCGGAGTTTTACATCACCAGCGATCTGGCTGGCCGGGCTGGTGTACGGGGCGAATACTCCGCGGCTCTGGACGAGTACAATTGGGCCCCACGACTGTCTCTAGCCTACAAAACCGGCGAAAAAAGCCAGATTTCGCTGGCTTATGGTCAGTTTTATCAGACGCCCAGAGCCCAGTTTTTGGGCTTCGGAGCCGATGCGCTAACCTATGAACGGGCTGACCATTACATTGCCAATTGGCAGTACATGACCAACGACCGAACCTTTAGGCTGGAGGGCTATTACAAGCGCTACGACAACCTGGTCACGCAAAATCCATTGGATTCCAGCTCGGCTTTGTTAAGCTATGCCAGCGATGGCGATGGCTACGCAGGAGGGGCGGAACTGTTTTACCGCGACAAAAAGAGCATCGACAACGGCGATTTCTGGGTTTCGTATTCCTGGATAAATACCCGGCGAAAGTTTCTGGATTACCCCGAGAAGGTGCGCCCTGACTTTGCTTCTGAGCACGTATTCAGCCTTGTTTACAAGCACTACATCCCCGATCTGCGCTCGCAGATTGGCGCTACCTACACCTTTCAGTCAGGTCGACCTTTTCACGATCCGGCCGACCCCGGCTTTATGCAAGGGCGCACGCCGGAGTTTCACAACTTTTCGATGAATTGGAGTTACCTGACCAACATACGCGGGCATTTCACGGTAATCTTTGTTTCAGTAACCAATGTGCCCGGTGTGGACAATATTTTTGGGTACCGCTACTTTGATCCTACGGGCTTTCCGCTCGCTAACTACGCATACAACCTCACCCCTGCTGAATACGTGGAAGTGGCGCAACGCCCTCCGGCCATTCGCTCGTATTTCATCGGAATGTTTATATCTTTCCAACACAATCGAACCACGAAAAACCTGCTGGCACCGTCTGACGCAGGAGAACAAAATTCGGCACCGTAATTGCTAAAACAACCTGTCCCCTTCGCCAAAATTCATGACCTTTTCAGAACCACTCCCCACTATGAAACGATTGTTCCTCCTGATTTTTTGCTCCATTAGCCTTGCCGGGCTTAAAGCGCAGACAGCAGACGAAAAGTTCACGGCTACCATGGAAAGAATGCTGCTCAAATTAGACGAAGCAGAAACGGCTGAACAATGGCAGGCAGCGGCAAACGGCTTTGAACGGGTGGGTAACGCAGAGACCCAGCAATGGCTCCCATGGTACTACAGCGCCTATTCCAATATTTTATTGGCCTTTGAGCAGGAAGACCTGGCGGCAATTGATCCGATTTTGGACAAGGCGGACAAGCAAATTGCCCGCGCAGAAACCCTCTCCCCGGACAACGCTGAGTTATTGGTATTAAAGAGCATGGCCGCCTCTGCCCGCATCCGGGTAGATTTCAACCGGGGCATGCAGTACGGTCCCGCTGCCAGCGGCTATGCCACGCGTGCCACTACCCTGCAAGAAGGCAATCCCCGGGGCTGGTTGCAACTGGGGCAAAACCTCCTGTACACACCGGAGCAATTCGGCGGCGGACCCGCCCGCGGATGCCCCTTGCTGCAAAAGTCGCAGGCGCGTTTTGCCACATTCCAGCCGGAATCGGCGATCCATCCTAAGTGGGGCGCTGAATACCTGGACTCCATCATCAAGGAATCTTGCTCCGGGTACGTCAAGTAATAATTGCTTTCAGCAGATTTTCTACCGCGTACTTCCCTACCTCGCTTCGGGCCTAACTTCGCGCGATGCGGAACCTTTTTTTGTGGCTAATCCTCGCCACCAGCTATGGATTATTCGCCCAACAGGTCCAGCTTTCCGGCTTCATTCAGGATGTTGATCAACAGCCTCTAATAGGTGCCAATGTGGTTTTAACCGAGGGAATTGGCACCACGAGTGACCTCGACGGCAGGTTTAGCCTTAAAGCCGAGCCGGGGGTCTATGTGTTGCAGGTAAGTTACCTGGGCTACGAAGGGTACACGGATAGCGTCACCCTTGCCGGAACTCAAATGCTGCTGCCTCCAATTGTGCTGCAAGCCAAAGTCCGCGAGCTGGGCATGATGGTGGTTTCGGGCAGTTTGTACGAAAAAGCCATTGAGCGGGAGGTGGTTTCGGTTGACATCATCAGCGCCGGACTCATTGAACGCACCAATGCGCGGAGCCTGGACGAGGCAGTGACCAAGTTGCCCGGGGTTTACGTGGCTGACGGCCAGGCCAACATGCGCGGTGGAACGGGCTACAGTTTTGGGGCGGGTAGCCGGGTCATGATGGTCATTGACGGACAACCGCTTCTGACGGCTGATCGCGGAGACATCAAATGGACCATGATGCCGCTGGAAATCATCGACCAGGTGGAAGTCATCAAAGGTCCGGCGTCCGTGCTTTACGGTTCCGGCGCACTCAACGGAGTGGTGCACGTTCGCACCATTTGGCCTGGCGAGGTGCCGGAAACCAATTTATTGCTCTACCAGGGCGTGTACAGCGACCCCAAGCGCGAAGTGGTGCAGTGGTGGGACCACAATCCAGTTTTTGCCGGCGGACGATTCAGCCACAGCAGAAAACTGGGCAATTTTGACCTGGTGGTCGGGGGCAGCCTGGCTACCGACCAGAGTTATTTGTTGGAGGAGAAACGCAGCCATGCGCGGTTCAACGTCAAAACAAGGTACCGGCCTCCGGCTTTGGACGGAAGGTTGAGCATGGGCATCAATGCCAATTCGACCTACTACAACGAAGGGTTGTTTTTGCTTTGGGCGGATAACAATGAAGGGGCGTACAAAGCGTTGCCCAATTCTTCGGATGTGAATAATTACCTCTGGAATTACATCGATCCCTGGATCACATATTTTGATCGGGGCGGAAACCGCCACAGCGGCAAGTTTCGCTACAATTACAATGGTAATTTCTACAGTTCATCCAACCGCGCGCACATACAGTTGCTGACGGGTGAGTACCAATTCCAGCGGACGTTTAAGCGGCGATACACGCTGACTGCGGGCGTGAACGATTTGCAGGCTTTTATCAACGACAATGACCTGGCGGACCACACGGCTAATCTGCTGGCTTTGTTTACCCAAGTGGATAAAACCTGGGACAGACTCAGCGTTTCTGCCGGCGTGCGCTGGGAGACCTTCCGATTGGATGACAGCGCTGCATCAGCTTTACCCGTGCTCAAAACCGGAATCAATTACCAGGTAAGCAAAAACAATTTTCTGCGGGTTGCTTTTGGCCAGGGGTATCGATTTCCTTCAGTTGGCGAACGATTTGTGGACACCGACGTGGGCGACCTGATTTTCATTTTCCCCAATCCGGAGCTTCGGCCAGAAATTGGGTGGAATGCCGAAATCGGAACCAAACAAACGCTCAACGGTCTGGACTGGAAAGGCTACCTGGATTTGACCGCCTTTTGGACGGAGTACACCGATATGACGGAGTTCACTTTTGGGATTTATCCGGAAGGGCTGGGGTTCAAAAATTTAAATGTGGGGAGCGCAAGGATAGCCGGTCTGGAGTTCACCGCGTCAGGAAACGGCCGCATAGGCCAGGTTCCTCTTTATCTAATAGCAGGTTATACATATGTTTATCCAGCAAATTTGGGTGTAGATACTACCCTGCGAGCTCCGGGAAAATTCCTGGAATACTTTTGGAAGAGTTTTAATGGGGATGATCCGGATGTGTTTAACACGCTCTTGGCTTACCGCTTTAGGCACGTAGCCAAACTGGATGTTCAGGCAGGATTCAAACAATTCACGGCAGGAATTGACGTCCAGTATTTCTCTTACATGCAGAAAATTGATCAGGTGTTTGAACTGTTCATTCCCGGGATTGCCGATTTTCGTTCTACGCACAATGGCGGTGACTGGATTGTGGGGGGACGAGCCTCGCTGGATCTCGGAGCGTCGAACACCGTTACGCTGCTGGCCAACAACCTGCTCAACCGGGAGTACAGCCTGCGTCCGGGCAGAATGGATGCCCCGAGGAACATTGCGGTGCAGTACCGCATGAAGTTTTAACCGAGGCTGCCCCCCGGCACGGCCAGGCACAAAAAACCGAGGCTGCCCCCCGGCACGGCCAGGCACAAAAAACCGAGGCTGCCTTGCGGCAGCCTCGGGCATAATAAAGGACTTAAAGCGGATTACTCCACCACAGTGAACTTGGCGCTGACTTTTTCATCACCTTGCTCCAATTCCATGATGTACAGACCGGGAGCGAGGTCCAGATCGTAGCGAATCACGTTCGGACCGGCGAATACCGTCGGGCGCTCCGTCATCACAACGCGACCCGTAACATCGAACACGCGAGCGATGGCATCACCATCCTGGCTGCTGTTGTACTCCATGACTACCAGGTCAGAGGCTGGGTTGGGGTACAAATCCAGAGAACGGACTTCGTTGATGGCTTCGGTCATTTCACCGACGCGAGCTGTTGGGCTGGCAAAGGTGTCAAATACGGACAGCGGCGTCAGCGGCGGGCCGGACGCGCCACAGCCTGCGCGAACACCCCAACGGTAGGTAGCACCGGGTACAAGCTGAGCGTAAGGCACCAGGAAGGTGGTGTTGAAAACGCCAAGTTGTGGGCTAACCGCACCAAGCACGGGGATCGGACCGCCGTTCACCTGGTAGCCAATGGCACCTAACACCGGACCCCACTTCAACTGGTAGCGACCGGTCGTAGGCAGGTTAAGCGAGCGCGGGTTGGCCGGAGCCTGGGCGGAAATTGGTGCGGTTGCACAGTTCTTGCAGCCAGAAACCAGCAACTCAAACGGATAAAGCGTATCCACCATGATGGTGGTGCCCCCAAGGAAAGGAGGAAGAATAGCCGTCACCGTCAAATCACCAATAATGTTATAAGTGCCAGGTGCAACACCACTGGGGTTACCGTTTAACACCACGCAGCCACTCGTGCTGGCTGGATATATGCAAGAACCTGGATTACAGGCAAAGGAAAAACCGGGAGGTAATCCTGTGACCGTGTTAATGGTGTAATCCACCACTGTAGCAAAGACCCCGGGCAAAATTTGAAGGCTCGGAGGCACAATGGCTGTAATGGTCTGCGAGAAAGAACTGGTACAGGTATAGGCTACGTCAAATTGAGGAGGCCAGATTTCTCCTGGATCCCCGACGTCAATAGCATTGGGGTTAGGGGTGCAGACCTGCGCTACGGCAAACGCAGCGGTAGCGGTCAGCCCCATTAATGTGGTGAAAAGTTTTTTCATGGGTTACTTGGTTTAGGTCAGTTTAATAGCGGTGAATTATTGCCTGCTTGGCCGTTGTATCCACCGCACTCTAATATAGCAGGTTCCTGGCATACCAAGAAAGGAAAAACGTAAAAACGACAAGAAGGTCAGTTCTGAGCCCTATTAAGCATGTTTTCAAGCAATCCTGTTGCTTAAAGAGAGAACGTTTCGCCCAAAATGGGTAGAACCACCTCGTGAAATCCTTCTTGCTCCAATAGCGCTTTAAAGGGGAGTTGCTGCTCCGGCTCACCGTGGACTAAAAACAACTGGCGCAACCGTTTAGGCTCCTGGCTCTGGAGAAAGGCCAGCATTTCGCGCTGGTCGCCGTGTGCACTAAACGAAGACAGCGATTCAATCCGGGCCCGGACCATTTTCTCCTCGCCAAAAATTCGGATCGTTTCTGCGCCGGCAACCAGGCGCGCGCCCAGGGTGTGTGGAGCGCAATACCCCACCATCAATATGGTGCTGTCCGGATCTTCAATGTTGTTGCTCACATGGTGCTTTATTCGGCCTGCGGTAATCATTCCACTGGCTGAAATGATGATGGCCGAACGAACATTGTTCAGGCTTTTAGAGTCCTCCACTTTAGTGATGTAATGCAAACGCCGAAAGCCAAAAGGGTCAGGGTCCTGCAGCATGTAGCGATGCATTTCTTCATCAAAACAATCCGGATGCAGGCGAAAAACCTCGGTAGCATTTACTGCCATCGGGCTGTCCACAAAAATGCTGACCTCCCGGGGAAGGCGCCCCTCGTTTTCAAGCCGGTCAATGGTGTAGACCAATTCTTGCGTACGCCCGACGCTGAAGGCCGGAATGATGAGCTTGCCCTTTCGCTCCACGCAGGTTTCCCGGATGATGGATAGCAAGCGCTCGTCCTGGTCAGGCGTAAACTCATGTACCTTATTTCCATACGTAGACTCACAAATCAAATAGTCGCAGGGGAGCATGGGCTTGGGGTCGCGCAAAATGGGGCGGTTGGGCCGGCCTATATCGCCGGTAAACCCAAAAAAAGTGTCCTTCATGCCCCCCCTGCGAATGCGCAGCGTCACAGAAGCGGAACCCAGGATGTGGCCGGCATCTCGAAACAGAACATCCACATCAGGGTGAATGGAAAACCACTTTTCATAGGGATAAGACGCAAACTGGCCTAGAGCCCGCGCGGCATCTTCGACCGAATACAACGGCTGAACGGTGTGTTCGGGCTTTGGGCTTTTTTGGCTTCTAGCTTTTCCCTCTGCTCGACGCTGGTCGTATTCCGCGTCCTTTTCCTGAATCTGCGCACTGTCCAACAACATGATGGAGCACAAATCGCGCGTTGCCGGCGTACAAAAAACGGTGCCTGAAAAACCGTCCTTGACCAATTTTGGAATTCGGCCGCTGTGGTCAATGTGCGCATGGGACAGCACCAAAACACCCACCGATTCCGGCTCAAAAAACCATTCCCGGTTAAAACTTTCCGTCTCGTCTTCGCTGCCCTGATACAGGCCGCAATCGAGCAAAATCTTGAACCCGTCATCAAGGGTCAACAAATGGCAACTTCCGGTAACCGTTCCGGCAGCTCCACAAAATTGTAAAGTCATGCGGTGAAATTCCACATTCCCTTCCAGCCCGCAAACCCAATCCGTGGGCTGCGGCTAAATCCCTTCAGTTTTCGGGCGAAGGGCTTCCGGTTCCCCCAGCAAGTAATGGCCTGTAAACTCGGGGTCTGAGGTTACAATGGCGTTGTGCATAGCCCTGTAAACACGGTCGCGCAGGGCTGGCAAATCTGCGGCTCCGAGTCCCACAGTGGGAATCGGCGTCAGGTAAACTGCTTTCATCTGTCCTGGCCGAAGCAGGCTACTGCCCATGGGCATCATCGTTCTGCTGCCAATGAACACCAGCGGAACCACCGGAATACCCGCCGACAACGCCGCATCAAAAGCCCCATCGTAGAAACGCCCCAGCGGTTCTGTACCTCGGTTGCGCGTGCCTTCCGGAAACACGCAGAACGAGACCCCCTCCCCCGCCAGCTTTTTAATCATTTCCCGACTGCTTTTGCGGCTTTCGGGGTTGCTTCGGTCCACAAAAACGGCAATGCGTGAAAACATGAAACCCAGCAGCGGTATGCGCTTCAGCTCCTTTTTGACCAAAAAACGCATGCCGTGCCGAAATGCAAACGAACCAATCAGCATGTCCAGTGTGGAACCGTGGTTGGGCGTGAACAAGTACACCCCGTTGGGGTCCAGCGCTGTTTGGTGCTCCATCGAAAAACGGACTCCACACAGCGCGCCCCACACAACCGCCACCTCGTTGTTGACGTACAAAAGCCTTCGCTCCCGCCCCTTGCGGCCGGTAAACAGGCTCAGCAGGGCATACCCCCCCGCCCCCGCCACCAGCACGGCAAAAAAGACCCCATAGGCCCAAAGGGAGTAAAAGAAAAGTGCCGTTTTTCGGACCAGGTTCATAGCGCCTATAGCAGGAGAGGTTCATCGTGTTTTGCCCCTTCAAACTGTCCCGCTCACCAGGCCAAGTTAGCCTGACCAAACGGGAATAGCCCAACCGCTGCTAAGAACCCCCTGTGGCGTGCAAAACTTTCCAACAAGCCCCCGGTGGACTCTTTCTGTTTTTTCAATGGAATGCACCGGGGTACTTTTGCGACCGAGTGTACGCTGTTGTTGACATCGAAACCACGGGTTCCCGATTTGGGGAGGATCGGATCACGGAAGTGGCCGTGTACCTGACGGACGGCGAAACCATCACCGGCGAATGGTCAAGTCTGGTCAACCCCGGCGTGGACATTCCCCCTTTTATCACTAACCTGACTGGCATTGACAACGACCTGGTAGCAGACGCCCCGTCGTTTGCCGACCTGGCCGAGACTATTGCCTCATGGACCGACGACAAAATCTTTGTCGCCCACAATGCCGCGTTCGATTACCACTTTCTGCGGCGCGAATTTGAACGGATTGGTCAAGTCTTCCAGCGCCGCCGGCTGTGCACCGTGCAAGTCTCGCGGAAAATTTTTCCTGGCCTACCCTCCTACAGCCTCGGCAAACTCTGCGACCGCCTTGGCATCCCCATCAGTGACCGCCACCGCGCCCATGGCGACGCCCGTGCAACCGCCCTACTCTTGTCTATGTTGGTGGACAACGATCGGCGCGGCGTCCTGGCCAAAACACTGAAACACGGCTCCGGGGAACGCAACCTTCCCCCAAACGTGCCTCAGGCCCGCTTTCTGGCGCTTCCCGAGCGCACCGGAGTGTACTATTTCCACAACGAAAAAGGGCAGGTCATCTACGTGGGAAAGGCCCGGAACATCCGCAGTCGCGTGGCTTCACACTTTGCGGCCGCAGAACGCCACGCCACGGAAGCCCGGATGCGGCACCTGGTGTACGACCTCAGTTTTGAAGAAACGGGCAGCGAACTGGTGGCGCTTTTGCTGGAATCCATTGAAATCAAGCGTCATCAGCCCATTTTCAACGCCGCGCAGAAACAATGGCAGGCCAATTACGGGCTGATCCACTACCTGGATCAAAAAGGCTATCAACGCCTCGGAGTCCTGAAAACCAACAGTCGCCAGCCGGCCCTGCTCACCTTCCCGGACATGCTCAGCGCCCGCAATTTTCTGCAGCGCAAATGCAGCGATTTTAACCTATGCCCTCGCCTTTGCTCCCTGCAAACGGTCACAGGACCTTGCTATGACCGCCGGGCCGGCGCCTGTGACGGTGCTTGCGAGGAGGCTGAACTACCGGAATTGTACAACCAGCGCGCAGCCGCTGCGCTGGCATCATTTGGGGCAGAATTCGGCAATTTAATGATCATCGGCCGCGGCCGTCAGCCAGAAGAGCGCTCGGTTATCGCGGTGGAAAACGGGCATTATCTGGGATTTGGCTACTTCGCGCCGGAGCTCACTGGCGAAGATCCCGCGCTGATTCGTTCCTGCGTTAAGCACCAGCCCGACAACCCGGACGTGCAGCGAATTTTGCAGACCTACCTACGCTCCTCTCACCGCGATCGCGTACTGGAATACGCCGCAGAGTAGCGCAGCGAACGGCATTCTTTCCACCGTAATAAAACTTATTTTCAGGGGAAATGTTTCCGTCAGGTCGGCAACTTGGCGTGAAGTTTACGGCGCACAAATTCGCTGATGAGCGACGTGGCTACCGCATTATGCCCGCCGTGCGGAATGATCAGATCGGCGTACTCACGCGAGGGCTCCACATAGCGTTCGTGCATGGGCCGAACCGTTTGCAGGTAGCGCCGCAGCACTTCGCCGGTATTGCGCCCGCGCTCAGCGATGTCGCGCTCCACAATCTGCACCAGCCGCTGATCAGCAGCCAGGTGCATGAACAGTTTGAGGTCCAGCAGCGCGCGAAGCGGGGCGTGAGTGAGCACAAGGATGCCTTCCAAGATCAATACAGGCTGCTGAACAACAGAAACCGATTCTTCCAACCTTCTGCATGATAAAAAATCATATATAGGTTGTTCAATTGTCTGGCCGCGCCGAAGAGCGGAAACATGCTCTACCAACAAATCAAAATCTATGGCTGCAGGGTCATCAAAATTGTAGGATAACTTTTCTTGTGGTGAGAGCGCACTTAAATCTTTGTAGTACGCATCTTGTGGAATGACGGATATGTTTTCGCCCGGCAGCGCGTGCATAAGCGCGCGAACAAAAGTGGTTTTCCCACATCCCGACCCACCTGCTATGCCCAGTACTATCACCCCGCAAAGGTAAGGTTCAACAGGATAGCCGCAATTCGTTGCCGTTCGGTTTAGGCGGGCTGCATATCGGAGCTTGATGATTCCTGCAATCCGGCCATTACCCGGTCTACGCGGGGGTTCATAACCGAAAACCAAAGCGGGGGCACAGTGGCCAGAAGGACCATGGCCGGGTAGCCAGCGGGCATTTGTGGCGCGTCCTCAAAGTGCCGCAAGATCTGGTAGGGGCGGCTGGCCAGGTAGTGGTGATCTGAATGGCGGGTCAGTTCGTAGAGCATGAGCCGGCCGTAAGGGTGACTGGAATTCCAACTGTGGTGCGGCATAACGCGCTCGTATCGCCCACTGGTTTTTTTCTCCCGGCGCAAACCATAATGCTCGATGTAGTTCACCGTTTCGAGCAGCCCAATGCCCACTGCGGAGGCCAACAGAAAACTGAGCAAAGCGGGAATTCCAGCGATCAGCACAACCGCTAGCATCAGTGCCGCCTGAATCAGGGTAAAGCGAATCATTTCGTTGTCCGGTGACCAAAAATTAAGGCCTTTGGCTGCGAGGCGCTCGCGCTCCAGGTGCCAAGCGGAACGATAGCCCCCCCAAACACTGCGGGGCAAAAACTGGTACAGCGTAACCCCGCGTTCTGCCGAAGCTGGATCGTCATCCGTGCTGACGTGACGGTGATGGCCCAGGTTGTGCTCGATAATAAAATGCATGTAAAACGTAGAGGCCAAAAGGGTCTTGGACAACGCGCGGTCCAGCGATTTGACCCGGTGGCCGAGTTCATGCGCAACATTGATGCCCAGCGCTCCGCAGGCCACGCCCATAGACAACGTCTTGCCCACCCATTCCAGCGTGCTGAGATTACCAAAGCCGACCAGGTAAAGAAAATAGCCCATCAGGCCCCATTGGATGGGTACGTTGGCATAGAGCAACGCGTCAAAAAATGGATCCTTGCGAGCAGCTTCTTCTTCGATGGTGCTGAGGTTCGCCGGGCTAATAGGAAGCAGCACTTCCAGCAGAGGCACCAGGCCAAAGGCATAGGCCAGCCCTAAGAAAGACCAGCCATCCGGCAGGTAGAGGGCCAGAAAAACCATCAGCGGAACGTTAAACCCAAGCAGGTATTTCCAGGAGCGCATGGTTTGAATTTTAATGTGGAATTTTAGTGTGGACGACCGGCGAGAAGCCCGGCAATGTCTTTTTCCCGGCTGCGAGAGCGGTTTGGGACAGCCGCTTGGGTTATGGACTTAGCTAGCCCTTTGGGTTAAGAGATTCAGCTTGCTTTTGGCCGATTTGTCCAGCTTTTGAGACAGCCGCTTTAGGCTGATTTTTTGCTTGAGCTAAACTTTCAACACAAATATAGTTTACCCGGCTCAGAAAAACCAAATTTTCAGCGCGATTATCGCGATTTTGCCGACTTTGCTGCCATGGGTCGAAAATTTCTGGACAAATCGCGGTCTCACGACGGGGAGCTCAAGCAGCGTTGGGCTGCTGCCTTGACGCCGCTGTTCATGGAACGGGGGCTTCGGAACTTCCCTATGGACGCGGTAGCCGCTGAATTGGGCGTCAGCAAAGCCACGCTGTACAAGCATTTCCGATCCCGCGAAGAAATCCTGGACTTGGCATTGTTGCTTAAACTTGCAGAGATCCGGCGCTACCAGGCAAAGCTTAGCGATCCGGATTTGCCTTACCTGGAGCGATTTCTGGAAGCCCTGCAAATCGCTTCTTCAGAGCTGACCTCCATTTCCACCTTGTTTCTGGCCGACCTGAACGCGATGCATCCCAGAGTTTTTCAGCGCGTTCGGCATTTTATGGACGAAGCATTGGCGGCTCTTGGCGCCTTCTATGAAGAAGGGATTCGCCGGGGCGAATTGATTCCGGTTCCTCCTGCGGTGCTGGTGCTCACTGACGAACTGTTCTTCGCTAAACTTGCCGATCCTGATTTTCTGCAGGCGCGGGGCTTGTCGGTTCAGGAAGCGCTGGATGCTTACTTTATGCTCAAATTTGGGGGTATGTTTCGGCGCCCTTTGCTCGATTCTCCCCAAGTCAACCAACTGCTTTCGCGCTGGATGAATGGAAAACAGTCAGGCTAAACCTCTTTATGAGCAAAAACACGGACGTCCGGAAGTGGGAACTCTTGACCGGTTTAAATCGTTTGAATTAGCATGAATTCTACAGAGCTCGCCATCACCCCAGATGTCCTTGAACAAGGCATGTCCTACGATGCCTACAAACACTTGATGCGCACCCTATTGGATGCCGGCAAGACAACGGGTGCCAATCAAAGCCCGGAAATGGTCGGGTACACGGAACTGAACTGGCAGCGCATGCACCGCGTCGAAAAAACCGTGGTGTTGAAGCCTCAACTGCAGGAACGGTTGCGCACCCTGGAGCGCCCGGTGCACTGGTTAGTTTTGAGCGAACCTTGGTGCGGCGACGCGGCTGCTTCTGTCCCTGTTCTCCAACTGATGGCGGAGGCAAGTCCGGCGGTGCAACTGAGCTTGCTGCTCCGTGACGATCATTTGCCCCTCATGGATCGCTACCTGACGGACGGCGGTCGGGGAATTCCAAAATTGGTCGCCCTTGATCCGGGGACCCTTCACCCGATGTACACCTGGGGTCCGCGACCTGAACCCGCTCAAGAAATGGTTCGCGCTTACAAGGCCAATCCCAACCGGGAGCCTTATGCCGAATTTGTGATCCAACTACAGCTTTGGTACGCCAAAGATCGCGGTCAAACCATGCAGCAAGAATTCCTGCGTTTGATTTAAAAACTATTTATATTGATACGATTTATTGACATACGTAGAAATCAAGATTCGCAAGACGAAAACAACCCCGAAAGCGAGAATCAACACCTCTACCTGAGTTTGTTTTTTCCTATGCTGCTGGTGCTGCTCATCTGGATTGTCAAATTCTTTGAACTCGGCAGCGGGATTGATCTTTCGGAGTTCGGGGTTTACCCGCGCAAGGTGTACGGCCTCATCGGCATTCTTACTGCCCCGTTAATTCACGATGATGTCAAGCACGCTTTTGCCAACAGCGTTCCGCTGCTGGTACTCGGTTTTCTGATGTACAACGCTTACCGAAAGGTGGCAATAAAAAGCGTGCTGATCATCTGGTTGTTGAGCGGTTTGGGCATATGGCTTATCGGCCGGCCAGCCTACCATATCGGGGCCAGCGGTGTGGTGTTTGGCATTAACTTTTTTATTTTCTTCTCCGGACTTTTTCGGCTGGATATGCGCTCTCTGGCCCTTTCGCTGCTGGTGGCCTTTGCCTACGGCAGCATGGTTTGGGGAATTTTTCCGGTAGACTGGAAAATCAGTTTCGAGGCCCACGCCATGGGAGCCCTATCTGGGGTGGTGCTGGCCTGGTTGTACCGCGAGGTGGATCGCCCGCCAGCGGTGCATTGGGACGACGAGGAAACGGATGGTCAACCCTCGTTGCAACCCGCGCCAATGCATCCTTCCCCATCGTCGTGGAGCGATACCGGGTGGCCCGCAGCGGGAGCCGTTTCCGCTACTCAAGCCCCTGCGGCAACCCGCCTGGAAGCATTCACGGGTACTCCTGATTCAGGCCGAGATCCTCAACCCGGTGGGCAACCTGAACTTAACTCCGAGCTGAAATCCGATCCCGATCGACCATCGGTTCCAGGTTCGCCCGCCAGGTCATCTTCAGCTGATGGCGAAGGGGGATAGTGGACCCGACACAACAAGTCTATATGGAAAGCGCATTGGTGCCTACTGCGGACGGGTCGTGTACGGTTAAAGATGCCCGCACAGGCGAACACTACCATTCGCTCCACGGCGCAGAAACAGAATCGCGGCATGTTTTTATTAAAGCCGGACTGGAACAGGCCGTGGCTGAGTTTGAGGGTCCGTTGTTGGTGTTAGAAGTAGGATTCGGCACAGGACTCAACGCTTTGCTGACCTGGCAACATGCGTTGGCGAATCAACGACCTGTGCAGTACCTGGGGTTAGAGCCGTACCCATTGCCACAAGCCATTCTCCACGCCTTTCGAACCCCGGCCATGGAGGCCGACATGGCCCTTTGGCAGCCGGCTTTTTTGTCGCTCCACGGGTTGGCTTCACTCCCACCGTCGCAGAGCGAGCCTAAACCTTGGCCCGAAAAGCAAAAATCTTTGCAAGAATTTCAGAGAAACGAAGCGCTTGCCGCCTCTTTACCCGGCTTTTTTTCTTGCCAGGTGCTGCATAACCCGATACAAAACGCGGTCTTGCCGGATCAAATTCAGTTGGTGTACTACGATGCGTTCTCCCCTGAGCGGGACCCTGCTTTATGGACAGCAGATATCTGGAAAAAATTGTTTCTATTGCTCGCTCCGGGTGCCGTGCTGGTGACCTATTGCGCCAAGGGAAGTGTGCGCAGGGCCTTGGGCGAAGTGGGATTTACCGTCGAGCGACTGCCTGGTCCACCCATTAAACGGCACATGCTTCGCGCAGTCAAACCCCGTCACAAGCACACCTGATCTGACCGTGCGAAACGCGGGTGATGCGCCTACTTTTGATGCATAACACGACGGCAACACTTCTGGCGAAAGCGACGCGAAACGAAAGCATGACGGGGCCTAAAATCAGGCAACGGAAGCTCAGAAAAGCGGTGATCGCGCAGCAAGCGTCCACGATAAATCCTCCCTTAGTTTGCTCGTTTGCCCGGCGATCCTAGATTGCCGGGCAACGTGTTTTTGGGAACTTCCGAAGCGCATGCACCCGGGTTGCAGTGTAGCTTTGGCGCGTGCGCGAGCAACAAGACAATGCGGTGTTGGTGTTGGGCTTTGGCATTGCCGGCGCCTTGGTGTGCTGGTTCTTGCACAAAAACAACATAAAATATGTTGTGGTGGACGATGCCGCACCAGGTAGCTCTAGTCCTGTTGCTGCGGGGTTGATCAATCCTGTGGCTGGTCGAAGCTTGGCGCTGGCACACGAACTGGATCGTTTTCTGCCTTTCGCCCGGGATACTTACCAACAACTCGGCGAATTTCTGGGCCAAAAGTTTTGGGTGGATCGGGAGTTTTGGACCTTGCTCCGCGATGACCACGAGCGCGAACAATGGCAAACCAGAGCCCTGGACCCTGCGGTGCATGCTTACCTGGCTCCGGAGGATCTGGACCAATTTCCCCCCGCCCACTCGCGTGCAGAAGCGGGCATGGCGCGCGTTCGGGGAGGCGGTCAGGTCTTATTTGGGCAGTTGCTCCAGGCTTTTTCGGAATTCCTGGAGCGCGAAGGGCGCCTGCTCCGACAGCCTTTCCACTATGCCGACCTTGAGCCGGGACGTTCAGATGGATCGGCCACTTCTTCCTGGACGTACCGTGGAGAGTCCTGGTGCGCCGTGCTTTTTTGCGAAGGATACCGGGCTCGTTACAATCCGTGGTTCGCCCATTTGCCCTGGCGCGTCAATCGGGGCCAGCGCCTGTTGCTGAAGATACCGGGATTGATGCCAAGCACGGATAGTGCAACCGCCATTTGGCGCAAACAAGGCCTGCTGGTGCCACTTGGGTCAGACCAATACTGGCTCGGTTCTGTGAACGACTGGGACCAGGATAGCCCTGAACCTACAGAGGCCGCAAGGCTTAGTCTGTTGGCTATGCTGCACACCATGACCGATGTCCCTGGCCAGGTGTTGGACATCAGCGCCGGCATCCGCCCGGTATTGCAGGATCGAAAGCCTGTGGCCGGATTCCATCCGCAGCACCCATCGCTCGGCTTGCTCAATGGACTGGGGACCAAGGGCGCGCTGCTCGGTCCCTGGTACGCCTCGGCGTTGGTTGACGCACTTGCCGATGAGCAGTTGAACGCGAGGCCAGGTTTTTCCAAAAGCGTCCAAGAGGACGCGGAGGTTATGCTCCGAAGCGTAAGCCCGTCCCGCTTTAACGGGTAGTCGTGCTGCGGCTTTCTCCTTTACTTCGCAGGGGGCCGATTTATTCCAGCATTCTATGGCCAGCTGGGTTGTGACCACGCGCTGGCCTCCTAAACCTGCTATGACGTTTCGCCGTTTCCTCTTCTTCCTGCTTCTGTTTGTGGCTGCAGCGCAATGCTTTGCCCAACAATACGACTTCCGCTATTGGTCGGTGGCAGATGGTCTTCCAAAAGCAGGCGTCTACGCAGTTTTTCAAGACAGCCGGGGCTATTTATGGGTGGGAACCGAAGGTGGTGGAGCGGTGCGCTTTGATGGCCGTGTGTTTCAAACTTTTGGGCTCGGGTCGGGGCTGGCCGGACTTGATGTCCGCGCAATGGCAGAGGACAGCCAGGGCAGGATGTGGTTTGGCTCGGAACAAAGCAGCGACGGAAGTGGCAGTTTGTCCTGCTACGATGGACGAAAGTGGAAAACCTTTGCCCTTCCGGAAGGTCACGCACCCGTTCAGGATCAGACGGAGGAAAATACATCAGCAAGTTCCGAAAGCCGCAGCTGGACAAACCGTTCGCCCGACGCAAGCGCCCCGGATATCCGCTGCATGAGTGTTCAAGCGGCAGACCCCGAAAAGGGCAGATCTGCAGAACGGCTTTGGTTGGGCACGGCCGATCGCGGTCTGCTTTGCCTCCAGGATGGTCAGTGGGTTGGCGTTGAGGGCTTGCAAGGGCTGCCAAAAAGCCCGGTACGCGCATTAATGACCGATGCGCAGGGAAGATTGTGGATAGGCACTGATGCCGGACCGGCCGTGCTGGAAGGCGACCAGCTTCGCGTATTTGGCATTGCCGACGGGCTGCAACCCAGAGCCGTGTTGTGCTTGTTTCAGGACCGGGAAGGCCAGATTTGGATGGGTACTGAAAAAGGTGCGCTGCGCTATGATGGATCGTCATTTTACCTGCTCACCCACTCGGATGGCCTGATCCATCCCCGCGTTCGGGCAATTAGCCAGGACCGTCAGGGCCGGCTGTGGTTCGGGACGTTTAGCGGGCTGAGCCGCTACAACGGAAGTTCATTTGAAAACTTTGGTCCGGAGAACGGGTTGGCCTCCGAACGCATTCGAAGTTTGCTCGTTGATCGCGAGGGAAACCTATGGTTGGGCACGTATTTCGGAGGAATTGCCCGTTTCCGCAGCGACGCTTTTGTTCACTACGGGGGCCGCGACGGCTTGCCGGCAGCGGTAGTCCGGGACATAGCGGCTGGCAACGGTACGCTGGCGCTCGCCACCTGGGAGGGCCTGGTTGTGCTCCGCCAAGGCAAGGTCGAGCGGCTGGATACCCTGCAGGGACTGCCCTCCCAAACCCTCGAGGCTGTGGCCGTGGATGCGCGGGACCGCATTTGGATGGGGTATGGCAACGGAGGGCTCGGGCTGCTCGAAAATGGTGTGCTTCGCAATTTCCCCCTTCCACCAGAAGCAGTCAAAAGCCCAATCCGGCAAATGGCGGCAGATGCCCTTGGTCCACTCTGGTTCCTGACGGAGAGCGGCATGCTTTTTGTCGCTACTGTGCCTCCCGAAACGGCAACCGTGGCATTCAATGCTTGGGGTTTTGCCGGAAAAGGCGCGTTGCTCTGCGCGGCCAAAAACGGGGGAATTTGGCTCGGTACACAAAGCGGCGACATCGTTCATGTGCAGGAAACTGAGGCACGGACTGCTGTGGAAAACCAGCATATGGCGCCGTTGACGACGCTCCCTCCCAACTGGCGAGGGCCGCTTTTAGCGCTAGCCGAGGCCCTGGACGGATCGTTGTGGGCTGGTGGCACAGCAGGGCAACTGGCGCGCTGGAACGGCAAAACCTGGACCCTTTTTGATGCGCTCCAACCCCAGATCGGGCTGGACATTGGAAACCTTGTTTTTGACCACAAGGAACAGTTGTGGCTGACACTGGATCGGGGTTTGCGACGCATAACATTAGATAACGAGGGTATGCCAAGCAATTTGCGCACTTACGACGAGCGCGATGGCTTTCGGGCCGGTGCGGCGCTGCCCGGTGCCGCCCAGGTAGATGACCGGGGCCGTCTTTGGTTCGGGACCTCCAAGGGCTTGAGCAGTTTTAGCGCCACACCCCAGGATACGGTAGGGATTGCACCGCTGGTCCATCTGGAATCGCTGCGCCTGTTTTCGGAGCAGTCCAATTGGGAACAATCTGCCGATTCGGTTTTGCCTTGGTCGGGATTGCCCCATCAACTGGAGCTGGCTTCGAACCAAAACCACCTGACGTTTGAATTTTCAGGCATTTCGCTAGGTGCTCCGGCATCCGTCCGCTACCGCTGGAAACTGTCGGGCTTTGACGCCGAATGGGTCGAAGGGGGCGATCGGCGCTTTGCGACATATTCCAACCTCCCACCTGGTTCCTACCGCTTTCTGGTTTACGCGGCCGATGCTGAAGGGCGCTGGAGTAACGTGCCCGCATCATTCTCCTTCCAAATTCGCCGGCCGGTTTGGAGCCACCCGTTGATGATCGCCGGGATTGCGCTCCTGGTCGTTCTCACTTTTTTTGGGACGGTCAGCCTTAGAACGGCGGCTATCGCCCGGAGCAAAGCTGTGCTGGACCAAAAAGTTCGGGAGCAAACCGCAGTCATCGCCGGGCAAAAAACGGCGTTAGAAGGGGCACTTTTCCAAGCGCAAACAGCGCAAAATGCTGCCGAGCACAGCGAAAAAGCCAAGGAAATGTTCCTGGCCAACATGAGCCACGAGATCCGAACGCCAATGAATGCTATCCAGGGCATGACAAAACTCTTGCTCAATCAACAGCCGCCGCAAAGCCAGCTCAAATACCTGAAAGGCATTCAACAAAGTTCCGAAAACCTGTTGGTCATCATCAACGACATCCTCGATTTCTCCAAGATCGAAGCCGGACAGATGGTTTTTGAGCAAACAAATTTTTGCCTCCGCGAGGTGCTCGAAGGGGTGGAATTGCTGTTCGCCCAAAAAGCAGCAGAAAAAAACATCAATTTTACGTATTCAACTGATTCAGAAGTGCCCGAATGGCTGGTTGGCGATTCGGCGAGGTTAACCCAAGTGTTGATTAACCTGACCGGCAATGCCCTCAAATTCACGCATGAAGGCAGCGTGACCATCCACGTAAAGCCGGTTGCCCAACAAAAGATTGGCCCAAAGGCTGCATCCCTCGAATTTGCCGTCCGGGATACAGGCATTGGAATACCTCTGAATCGGCAGAAAGACATTTTTGAAAGTTTTACACAAGCGACCGACAACACCACCCGTCTTTACGGGGGCACCGGTTTGGGTCTGTCTATCTGCAAACAGCTGGTGGAACAACAGGGTGGCAAAATTTGGGTAACCAGCCAGGTTGGTTCGGGCAGCGTCTTTGCCTTCATGCTGACCTTTGGCCAAGGCCTGCCAATGCAGGAAGAACAGTCTGGGGCATCCATGAACCATCCGATTCTGGAAAACTTGCGGATTCTATTGCTAGAAGACAATGCCTTTAACCAAATTGTGGCTTGCGATACGCTGGAGGCCCTCCTACCCGGGGTGCATATTCAGGTAGCGGAGAATGGGCGCGAAGGGCTTTATTTCCTGGAGCAAGCGCCGTTTGACGTAGTCCTTGTCGACCTGGGTATGCCCTTGATGGACGGGTACCAAACCGCTGAAGTCATTCGCGCCCATGCGGAAGTCCGTATCAGAAAGACTCCGCTCATCGCCATGACCGCCAGCGTTACCCAGGCAGAAATAGACCGCTGCTTTGAAACAGGAATGGACGAATATGTTCCCAAACCTTTTAGCGCTGCGGACCTTGTTCAGAAGATCATGACTCAGGTGAACCGCCATCGGAATACCTCTTTGCCTAAGCCAAAGACTCCATGATGCTGATTTCCATCTTCCAATTTTCCTGGCTCCCGTGGGCCGTTGGCGCGCTGCTGCTGGTGGTGGTGTCGGCGGCAGCCCGCTTGCACATCCGCAGCCTGGTTTATGGGCAGCGCCAAATGCGGGAAGGGATTCGCAAGAAGACACAGGAATTGCGCCGGGAAACGGAACGGGCCATTCGCTCGGAAAAAGTCAAGGAGGAATTCCTGGCCAACATGAGCCACGAAATCCGCACGCCTATGAATGCTGTAGTGGGTCTGGTTAATCTGTTGTTGGACCAGAATCCGAGGACAGATCAGCTCAAATACCTCAAAACGTTAAGACAATCAGCGCATCACTTGCTGGCCGTCATCGACGATATCCTGGATTTGTCCAAGATTGAGGCGGGCAAATTGCCCATTCTGCACGAAGTATTTGACCTGGACGAAATGCTCGAGGCGCTGCGCATTATGCTTGATTTCCGAGCCACCGGCAAAGGCTTGCAATTGCTGGTTGAAAAAACTACAGATACCCCTCGCTACATGATCGGCGACCTGACCCGAATCAACCAAATACTGGTCAATCTTGGGAGCAATGCTGTTAAGTTCACCGAAAGCGGCAGGGTAACCATTCGCGTGGAACCTATCGCGTTGCCTGCAAAAGTGCCATCATCATCCAGTCCCCACACAGTGAACAGCCCACCATCTGCATCGGGCTGGCTGCGGTTCTCGGTAACGGATACCGGCATCGGCATTGCGCCTGAGCGACTCCCGCATATGTTTGAATCATTCACGCAGGAGTCCAACACCATCACCAAGCGTTATGGTGGCACAGGGCTGGGGCTGGCGATCAGCCGGAGGTTAGCTGATTTGCTTAAAGGCAAGTTGTACGCTACCAGTAAGCCGGGCAAAGGCTCCACCTTCACGTTGGATATCCCCTTGTCCGAAGCTTCCGCCCCACAGCTCAGCCACGTCGCAGCACAGGAACAGGTCGCCTTTCCGCCGAACCTGCGAATTTTACTGGCCGAAGACGATTCGTTCAACCAAATGGTGGCCATTGACACCCTCGAGCTCCACATTCCAGGCATTCAGATAAAGGTTGCCCCAAACGGGAAGCAAGCCGTAGAAATGTACCGCAAAGAGCCACCCGACCTCATTCTCATGGACGTGCAGATGCCTGTCATGGACGGCTTAGAAGCAAGCCAGTTGATCCGCAAGGAGGAAGATCTGACCGGGAGCAAGCGCATCCCTATTTTGGCCATGACCGCCAATGTCCTGCCCACAGACGTAGAAAAGTGCCTGGCCGCAGGCATGAATGGCCTTATCCCTAAACCCTTTCAATTGGAAGAGCTCCTTCGGCAAATGAGCAAGGCGCTCGGAACCCCTTAATCCGTTCAACCACCTGGCCTCTCTTTAACCCATATAACCCAGACCGGTTAACTCAGACCGATTAACCCAAGGTGGAAAGTTGTACTTTTTCTATAGGTCCGGCGTTTAAAAAGCTAAAGATTTCCTTCTTATGGAATATAAACATATAAATCTAAGTTTCCTGATTGAATTTACCTCCGGTGACCCCAGGCGCATGGAAAGGTACATCCGAATGTTTTTGGAGGCGGCACCCGCCGGTCTGGCTAAGATGAAGCAACATTATGCCGCGGGAGAATGGGAGCCATTGCGCTCAGCAGCGCATTCTATTAAGCCCCAAATCGCCTATATGGGCATTGGCACGCTTAAAGAATCCATCCAACAAATTGAAAACGATGCGCGGGAACAGACCAACCTGGACCGATTAGCGGAACGCATACAGGATGTTGAACGGGTTTGTGCCGCCGCTTTTCAAGAATTGGCACAGGCTTTGAATGAACTGAAAACCAAGCCCTAAGCCGAAAACGGCAATTCCGGTAGCACACTCGGGGATTCCCAACAAATGCTATTTTTACTCGTTATTTTAATCCACCCTACTCCTCATGTCGCAGAGCAAAAAGCTGGTTTACATTGTCGATGATGACCCGATGCAAATCCAAATGATGAGCGATCATCTCAAGGATAAGTTCTCTTTCGATATCCGCGGTTTCTCTACCGGCGAAGAAATGGTCAACAATCTGCCTAACAAGCCGGACATCGTTGTGTTGGACTATTACCTTAACAGCGTCCAGGCCAAGGCTCGAAACGGAGCGGAAATTCTGCAATTCATCAAGCGAGAGTTTCCGACTATGCATGTGATTATGGTTTCCGGTCAAGATTCCATGGAGGTTGCCGTAGATACCATGCGGTATGGTGCGGCTGATTATGTGGTCAAAGGCAGCAACCAGTTCATTCGCCTGGAGCATTCCATTGAAAAAATCTTTGCACTGGATCGCCTGCACGAACGTGTCGGATATTACCGCAAGCTCAGCATTGTATCGATTGCAGCCGTTGTATTGATCATTGTGTTGACCATTGTTCTGGCTGCAACGGGTGTAATCTAAGCAAGGGTTTATCCGCGGCGACAGGCAGGACCCTGGTTCTGCATCTACTTCTGACCGTTAGCCTTAAATTCCAGAGGAATAACGCACGTACTTGAGCATTTTACTTTCGCCGATCATATTCTCCCAACGGACCATAACGTTGGGGTAATTGCGGTTAAACCAAAACTTCTCCACTACTTGATCGGCGGCGTTGAGGGTAACCAGCCAACACGGAAATTCTTCGCCCTGAAAGGCGACCGTTTCCGGTTTTTCCACTTTGATCGTAAATTTCAAGGGTGCTGACAGGTTCACCATTCCTCTTCTTGGCAATGGATAGACCAGGCAAGTCAGGCTTTTTCCAGGCGTAAAGGCCAGGTTTCGGAGCAGAAAGGGCAGTTGGTCAGCCAACAGGATTCCCTGAGCCAGCTCTAGATCCGTTTGCGCCAAACCTCCTTGCCCTGCTGAGGCTTTGTCGCCTTGTGCTGGCGTCCAGGTGCGAGCAGAATAGGGCGCTCCCGTTTCAGGGTTTCCAAATCGCTCTGCTCCTTGCTCTTCGTAAACCCGGGACCATGCTCTTGGTTGGGGAAAGGGCTGCACACTAAACCAACCCTCCTGCTTAGGCCATAAGCTGTCTCCAGGTTCACACCGGAAGTGCCAGGCACGCTGCGAGGGTGCGCCGGCCATTGCGGGAAGTGCTTCCCGCTTTAGGTAGATCACACTTTCGAACTGACTTTTTTCGCGCTGATCCATCCGCGCTTCGTAGTAAACGCACTCTTCCAGGTTGTCCTCCCAAAAAGAAGAGATGCCCCAGGCGGGCATCAGGCGGGGTTCCAGACTGTCCCAGGCAGAAAATGCACCGGTGTAGGCACCCGGAATGGCGGATGTCATAGCATCCTTAGGATCCTTCTCAGATGACGGTTCGGATGAACAACCAAACAGGACTGCGAAAGAGCCAAAGGCTACAACTACGCTCATAACCTTATCAAGGAATTTGCTCATGCTTCTTGGTGATGTGTCAGGGGCTCAAAAAATCCAGTCCGGCGGTTTTTCTGCACATCGTTCCAGGGAAAAGCGATGCCATTCATAGCCACGTAGACGCCAATGGGCAACGCCTGGGCATAGGCCAGCGCATTGCCGAGGTTGAAAAATCCATCTGAACTGCCAAACTTATAGGGAATCATGGCACCGGTCAGAACAATGGTTTTGGGCAATCCTGCCTTGGCCAAATAGGCTGCTGTTTCCACCATCGTGTCCGTGCCGTGGGTAATCAATAGGTGTTCCTCCTGGCAGGTGCTGCAGTGGTGCAGAATAATTTGTCGGTCAGAATCCGTCATCTCCAAACTGTCAATCATCATCAAAGTTCGAATATGAATCGGAAGGGTGCATCGACCCAGTGAAAACATCTCGGGCAAATGCGTGTCCTTGAAATACAACTGACCTTGGATCATGTCATATTCCTTGTCGAATGTTCCACCGGTCACGAGCAACCGGATTGGCGGCACCTGCATGCAAAAGCGTTTAGGCCCACAAGTTCGCAATTCCCTGGCAGCCGGGACAAGCCTACCCTGCTCAAAGAGTTGTTTGCTGCTGGTCTTTTTAAAGCCCTAAAAAGGAGGCAATGCCGCGAACGGCACCAGCTACGCCTGAAATCATGAAAAAACTGAGAAAAAAAGCGGCGTACATTTCCGGGAAACGAGCCAATTCTGCCATTACCCCTTGTTGAAGAAGGTTTGTGCCCATGGCCAAAATTCCGGCTAAAAGGAGGTAAGCAACCAGACAGCGAAGGCTGTAGGGCAGCCAGTTCCGGGAGAAAATTCCTGCAATGGCCGTCGCCGATGAAAAGGTCAGCAGAAAAGTGGCCACAAGGCTCCAAAGCACTTCGCCCGATGCTCCGGAAGCGCGGGCAATCATCAGAGCCAGGCAACCCAGTGCAGCCCATACCAATAAGCCTAAACCAACAAAAATTGTTGGACGTAGCCGCAGCGTAGCAATCAACCGGGCTGTAAAGGTGTCGGAGTTAGGCATCAATGCGGGAAGATCACCACAGGTGGATGGTAGGCACTTCTAACAAAAAAGCCCTGCCGAAGTTCGACAGGGCTCTTTAAAGGGTACCCCTAAAAGGTGATTAGCGCCAATTAACGGTAGCAGTCGAATTGCACGTTGTTGTCCAACTGTCGGACAAAGTAGGTCATCAGTTGCTCATAGGATTCCACCCTGTCAATGCGTTCCCAATTGCCATCCTCGCGGGCACAACCTTTGTGGGGAACGAATTTGGTTCGGGCCCAACGAACATCTTTTTTGAAGATCATTGTGGCGCCCTTGTCCCGTTGAGTTACATCTTCATAAGTGGAATTCGTAAAAATGGCATCGACGTAATAGGTCGTGATCAGGTTCCGCATTTTTACGGGAAGAGAAAGCAAAAGGTCTCTGTGCGCAGCGTCCTTGTAAAAGTCCAAGCGGTAGCGGATGGAACCCCGTGTAGATCCACCATCGTCCCACTTGTAGTGAGCTGCGTCCGTGCTCAGGTACACGAATTCGAAGTATAAGGTCCGGCCGTTGTTGTTTTTGGACTTATCAACCTGGCCACTAAGGCTTTGCTCCAATAAGGCTTTATTGACGATGCCTTGGGCCTGCCCAGCAAAAACCGATGCCAGGAGGATGACCAAAGAAAGGATGCGGTTCATGACTTGGATGTTGGAGGTTCAGGGAAGGAGGAGTTACTTGGAAGCGGTTTCTTGGGCCGGTTTACGGGTTTTGACTTTTCCTAAAACAGTCTCCGCTGCGCACTTGCCTTGGCCCAATGCGTCTTCAATCCCAGCCCGGTAGTGGATGCCGCCGTAATGGCGAGATTCCGCAGCCTCTTTGGCTGCTGCCCAGAAGTTGTCATAGGCGCGCGGAGGTAGACCAATAATGACGTGGGTAGAGTCCACAAAGGGCTGATCCCCAAGCAATTCCGTCAACACAGTAGCGGCAGCCGCAGAAAATCCTGAGTGACCTGAAGCATATTCCGGGAACGGAGGAGTCTCTACCCAAGGTTCCCAATCCGGGTCATCCATGAATTCGCGAACGTAAGTTTTAGGACGACAACAGTTTACCTGAAACTTGGTGTACCAAACTGCAATGACGGCATCAGCCATGGCCATGCTGGTAAGGGCGTACATTTCTACGGCTTGATCTAATTTCATGCCGCGCGAGCGCACCATGTTGTTCATAATGTACACCCAGTGGCCCGGAGGCGTAGAGGTTTCCCCCGGATCGTCTGCCCAGTAAAGAGCAATGATCCGCTCATCTTCAGTGACATTTTGGTCTTTCTCGTAAACCTCCTGAACAGCTTTGTAAAAATCAGATTCCGGATCGGTCGAAAACTCAGGAAGCGTTGATGGAACTGGTCCTTCAGATGGAGGATAGTTGATGCCGCAGGTTTTGCCTTCTGCCATGGCGAACGGTCGCAAGGTGCCCCAAAGGGGCTCTAGCGCCAGTTGACCAAAATCTGTAGGTTCCCACAAGGCGGGCTTGCCCTCGCGGGAGGGCGATTTGTAGGTGGTTGAAGGAAGGCGGGTCTTGTCAAAACGGTCGGTTTTGGCCCATTCTTCGACGGCTAAAGCCAGCGTTTTGCCATACTCCTGCGAGCGGGTCATAACTTCTTCCGAAACACCTGCTTCCCGGCGCTCAGCGAGCTTGGCATCCACCATGTCGTCCAACGTCTCGACTTCTCCGGTGATGTTGCGCTCCAACAAGAAGTTGATTCCCTGGTACATGGCTTCGTGGAAAACGGTCAGCCAATCATACTCCAATTGGGTATCCGGCCTTGGCAGTTCTGGCATTTCATTTAATTGCCCGGACAAAGTTTGATAATCAGGCATGCCAGGTAGCACAGCTTCGTACATGATTACACCGGCATAGGCGTAAATGCGTGCGGCTTGTGGTGGTGAGATTTTCTCGCTGGCCACGTGGTAATAGAGCAGTTCCATCCAATCCACGATTTCCTGGCCGGAGTACTCAGCCGTCGGGGTTGAAACCGTGTTGTGATAACTGTCCGCTGCAGTTCCGGCATTTTTGGAGGTGCAGGATGGCGCAGCCAGTACAGCGGTGAGGGCAAAAGCGACAAACAGTTGGCGATGCATCATAACCATCATGTATTATTGGCCCTTCAGGCAAGTTTGGCAGATAGAAAGTCTTGTAACCAAGGCTAAAAACAGGGGCAAAGATACGCAAATCTCAATGCGCGAATAAGGATTCACCAACGAACCTCGAACTGCGGAGAAATATTTTTTTGTGAATTTAATGCAATGAAAATCAGCATTTTAGAAGCAAAAAGCAAACATTATTCCCTACCTTTCGTATAAAGGATAGGGTTGAAAACCCCCATTTGCCCCCTATCTTTGCCTTTCAAATTTTTGCCCGACCATGAACTTTCTCCGCTATCAATTGTCGCTTCCCGCTCCCGGAATCGTCTTTCTTTGTTTTTCGGTATGGATATTTTCTTCATGCACCAAGAAAACGGATGAATCCTGGAAGAAAACGGAAATAATCGATATGGATAAAATCGTATCGACGGATGGGAACTCCGGGATGCTGTTCGATATCCTCACAGGAAAGAGTACCGGGCTTGACTTCAACAACGAAATCATTTCGGACTACAAAGTCAACGTTCACTACAACAGCTATGCTTACAATGGAGCTGGAGTCGGTGTTGGTGATTTAAACAACGATGGTTTACCCGATGTGTACATGGCGGGCAACTGGGTATCTGACCGCATTTACCTGAATAAAGGCGACTTAAAGTTTGAAGATGTTACCGAAAAAACTGGCATCTCCAAATTCAAAGGGTACAGCACCGGGGTTACCATGGTAGACATCAACAACGATGGATGGCTGGATATCTATGTCTGCCGCGACTGGTTCAAAGAAAAAGGCAAAAAGAATGATCTGCTTTTCATCAACAACGGCGACATGACGTTCACGGAGTCCGCCAAGGAATGGGGGCTTGAATTTGATGCGTTTTCTACACAAGCAAACTTTTTTGACTACGACAATGATGGTGACCTGGACCTCTACGTAGTCACCCACCCGGACGATTGGAACGATAAACTGAAGCTCAAGTATTTCGTCAAAATTGAAAATGGTGAAAACCAGAGCGACTATTTTTTCAGAAACGACGGGAACAAATTCACGGACGTCAGCAAGGAAGCCGGGATCAATAACCACGGCTATGGATTGAGTGCCACCGTAGGCGACATCGACAACGACGGTTTTCTGGATATCTACATAGCCAACGACTTTGCTATGTATGATTTCATGTACATGAACAACGGTGATGGCACCTTTACGGATGCTACAAAAGAAACGCTCAAGCGCAATTCGCACTTTGCTATGGGCGCCGATCTGGTAGACATTAACAATGATGGTTTGCTGGACATCTACACGGTTGACATGGATTTGGAAGACAATTACACCGTCAAGACGTTCACCTTTGTCACTCGCAAAGAGCAATTTGAGGCCATGGAAGCGGGCGGCTACCACAGCCAATTCGTGGGAAATGTGCTTCAACTGAACAACGGCAATGGGCACTTCACCGAGATGGCTCGCATGGCCGGAATCAGCACTTCAGGTTGGAGCTGGTCTCCCCTCTTTGCTGACTACGATAACGATGGCGACAGGGACTTATTTATTTCCAATGGCAATGGCCAGGATTTCCACGTGGATAACACGGTCGGTTACCACCGGTTGCGCCGCGCAACCCGCATTGGCGACAGCGTCATGTATGCGGAATTGCTCGAGAAGTACCCGCCGAACCCGCTGGTAACGCCAAACGGCATGTTCGAAAACAACGGCGATTTGTCGTTCACGGATCAGCGCCACGGTTGGGGGGTTTACTTTCCGTCAGCCTCCTACGGAGCTGCCTACGCCGACCTTGACAACGATGGCGACGTGGACATTGTCAGCAACAACATCAACCAAAGCGCTTTCGTCTACCGAAACAACACGACCAAACTAAAGCCGGAGAATACCTGGCTGCGAGTCGCCTACCGCGGCCCGGAGAAAAACCGATCGGGTATCGGGGCGCGCGTAGAAGTGTATGCCGAGAACAACATGATGTACGAGCAGCACACCCAGGTCCGGGGTTATATGTCCTCTAACGATCTGGTCAGTCATTTCGGTTTGGGCAAAGCAAAAAAAGCAGATAACGTGGTTATTACCTGGCAGGATGGCAAACGCCAGGTGCTTAAGGATGTCCCGGCAAACCAAGTGCTGTTGCTGGATTACGCCAACGCCAATGAGCAAGTGGACATTACCAACCTGCACCCCTTCCTGAACAATGAACAATACTTCAAGAAAGCCGAACCTGCTGTCCTTGGCTTGGATTTTGCACACAAAGAGAACGACTACGATGATTTTGACCGCGAATTCCTCATTCCCCATAAATTGAGTTACCTCGGCCCAGGACTCGCTGTAGCTGATGCCAACGGCGACGGCAAAATGGACCTCTATGTGGGCGGTGCTCAGGGAAGTGCAGGGGCTTTGTACCTCCAGGGGACCGATGGCAAATTCAAGCGGCAAGAGACAGCCGCAACAGCAGCGGATGCGAAGTCCGAAGACATGGGCATGCTTTTCTTCGATGCCGACAGCGATGGAGACCAGGATTTGTACATCGGCAGCGGCGGCAGCGATTACGTAGCTGGTGCCGAAGCGCTTCAAGACCGTCTCTACCTGAACGATGGCAAGGGCAATTTCACCCGTGCCACAGATGCCCTCCCTGTGATGCTAACCAGCACTTCTTGCGTAAACGCCACCGACTTTGACGGGGACGGCGATCAGGATCTGTTCGTAGCCAGCCGCGTCAAACCCGGAAGCTACCCTGACCCCGAGCGCGCTTATCTGCTCCGCAACGACAAAGGAAAATTCACAGACGTCACCAACCAATGGGCTGAGGACCTCAGCATGCCGGGCATGATTTCTGCTGCACTATGGACCGACTTTGACGGCGACAATAAGCAGGACCTCATCCTTGTTGGCGAATGGACAGCCCTGGAAGTGTACCGAAACGTCGGTGGAAAACTGGTCAAAATCAAAGAAACCGGTGTAGAAGATGTTACGGGCTGGTGGAACAGCTTGGTTGGAGGCGACTTTGACAACGATGGCGATATGGACTACGTAGCCGGAAACTTCGGCATCAACTGCAAATACAAGCCCGGCACTGACGGAGCAATTGAAGTTTTTGCGGATGATTTTGACGGCAACGGCACTAACGACATCCTTCTGGGATATTACCAGAATGGCGTGCTTTTCCCCATCAAAAGCCGGGAACGGATGGTGGAACAATGTCCGGGCTTGCTCCAGACTATGCCTACCTGGGACGCCTACGGCCGTTCAACCATCTACGATCTCTTCGGCCAGGAAGCCATGGATAATGCACGGCAACACTTAAACGCACAAACCTTCCGCACCACCTATTTTCAGAACGAAGGCAACGGTCGCTTTAGCACCCGAAAAATGCACAACCTCCTTCAGGTGTCCTCCGTTTATGGCATGGTCGTGGCAGACATTAACCATGACGGTAACCTGGACCTGATCACCCAAGGCAATTACTACTACCCAGAGGTGGAAACCAACCGTCAGGACGCAAGTATTGGTCTGGTATTGCTGGGCAATGGCGATGGTAACTTCCGCGCCCTTCCCTCGCTCCAGAGCGGCTTCCTGAGTCCGCTTGATGCCAAGTCTCTGGTGTGGTTGCCACTGGGTCAGGACGGCCCTCCGCTCCTGGTCTCTGCCAACAACAATGGTCCCTTGATAACCCATCAAATGACGGGCGAAACGGGAACGGTGCTCTATGCAGGTCCATCGGACACCCGAGGCGAAATCACGCACAACAACGGCAAGACTACGCGGCTGGAGTTCCCGAAAGGCAGTGGCTACCTCAGCCAGGGAGCTCATACCGTCTTCCTTCCATCTACCGCTACTTCTGTACAATTCTTTGATGCCAAAGGCAATGCCCGCGTAGTATGGCCGGCCTTGCAGGCCGGACGTTGACGCAGGGAGTTTAAATCGGATTAACAAAGCGGCAGGGCTGTGGGAAAACCGCAGCCCTGCCTCTTTTTTTTGCTCGTGTCTATGCTTTGGATATTCTGCTTTCGCCAGCGTAACTTTGACCCAATCCGTCATTATCAGACTCGCCATTTTTTTATCCTAAGCTTTTTTCCTTTGAGTTCAGCCAGGATTTAGGCGTTCATTGTTTTTTTAAAAATTTTACTTCTTTCCATGAACATTTTTGTTGCTAAACTAGGCCCCGAAACAACGGGGGAAGATCTCAGAACCTTGTTTGAACAATTCGGTACAGTAGACACGGCCAAAGTCATTTTTGATCATGAAACAGGCAATTCCCGCGGCTTTGGATTCGTGGAAATGCCTGTTGAAGAAGAAGGGTTCGAAGCCGTTAACGCCTTGAACGACACTGACATACAAGGCAGTCGTGTAGTCATCAAAGAGGCGCGTCCCCAAGGCGAGTACCAACCCGATGGCCGCGGCGATGAGCGAGGCGGATTTGTACCCCGACCAGGTGGCTACGACAGCAACCGCAGTAGCGGCTTTCCCGGCGGTCGAGGTGGCTATGACAACAACCGTGGTGGTGGCTACAACAACAACAGCGGCGGTGGGTTCGCCGGTAATCGCGGGGGTGGCTACAACAACAACAGCGGCGGTGGGTTCGCCGGTAATCGCGGGGGCTACGACAACAACCGCGGCAGTGGATTTGCCGGCAATCGCGGAGGTGGCTACGACAACAACCGCGGTGGCGGGTTCGGTGCAAATCGCGGTGGTTATGACAACAACCGTGGAGGTGGCTTTGGCGGCAATCGCGGGGGCTACGACAACAACCGCGGCGGTGGTTTTGACCGCGGGGGCTACGACAACAACCGGGGCAATGACCGGGGAGGATTTGACCGCGATCGCGCTTCTTTCGGCCAAAACCGCGATCGTTTTGCCCCAGAGCGCAGACCGCAAAGCCGGGAAGACGAAGACCTTTATCGCTTCGAAGAATTCATCGGCAACAACGAGTAAGCCACCGGCTTATTTACTGCAGCACGTTAAAACTTCGGGGGGATCTCCTCCCGAAAATGCCCGTTTAGCAAAACGCGTTGTTTGAGACGCTCGGTCTCCAGGATGACTGGTAAAATCCGCTTTAGGTGGCTAAGCAGGTACTTCTGCCGATCAGTTTCGCGTGGGTAGAGCAGCAATTGGTACTCCTCTTTGATGCTTAGTCCCACGAGATGACCAATTGAAAAAGAATTGATGTCTGAGGGCTTTTCGAGTTGGGGTTTGTCAATGCGCAACAATTGCTGCAACTGGCGGAGGTAACCAAAGAGCATGCTGCTGACTTCAGTGTCGTGATCCATGGTTTCGTCCCGGTAATCGACAATGGCCGCAGAATAGGTTTTTTCGGGAATCTCCCGTAGAAACTCCAATACCCGGAAGACCCGCAAACCGAGGGTCCGGACGTCCATTTTGCCGTCTTCATACACCTGGTCAATGGAAACCAATTCCATCTCCGTGCCCCACTCGTTCAGGTGGTCATCTATGTATGCCGGTATACCAAATGTTTTGCCTTCCGCCTGGCAATCGCGGATGAGCTCTTTGTAGCGCGGCTCAAAAATGTGCAGGTTCAATTGCTCCCCCGGAAACGCGACCAAACCGAGGGGAAAGATGGGAAGAAATTTAGGCATAAGGACAGTGCACCAAATTTAGCCCATGTGCCTAAAATGACCAATCCCGGCGGCAGGATCGCTAGATTTCGTAAAAAATTAACTATTTATTTTATATGTCTATCGTGCTGTCCATTTCCATCTTTTTTTAGGGCGAAATACTGTGGTTCGCATCTCAAAGCAGGTGCGCTCCTTAAAGCAGTTGCGCACAAAGAGCAGTCTGTGTGCAAACGAGGCGGGGTCCAGCAGCTCCGGTGCACAGGGAGGCAAACTGATAGCTGCAGTAAAACGAGGCTGCACAGAGAAAGAAAGTCTTTCCCCCGGGATTGCCTCATACAACTTTCGGGGAATTGTGCCACCGTTATTCGCCCCCCCTCCCCCGCCAAGCTTCATTTACACGATGCACCTTTTGCCCGGAACACCAAACTTTTCACGTGGTTTTGCCAAAATGTGACCGCAGCCATTCGAACAAATCCAAATTGAGCCAGGAATCCAGGCCTACCAAGCCGACCGACCAGAGAAAAAAGGCAATGGCCATGTAGCTGAGTACCAGGCGCTTGTCGGGCTCTATGATGTTGGCTGCGAAAGTGCCTACCGGAACGGTCAACAGAACCGGCGTTAAAAGGGCGATTCCCGCCAGGCCTTGACGTTGGCGCACTAAGACGATGATGCGTTTGAGCCGGGTAAAGCGAACCCGCCCTTTCGGTAAAGGATGAAAACGCCGCCAAATGCGGTAAAAAAGTTGGCCCAGGTAGGTGTACAACACCACGCCAAGCATGCCTCCACCAGCACACCAGGTCACAGAGGTCCAAAAACCGCGATCCCCGGGCAGTACCAAGACGACACCAATCAGCCATTTGGTGGCCAAAAAGAACAATATGGTAACGGACTGTAAAAACATGGCTGTTCCAAGATCAAAAGCATAGCCTCCAAACCCCACGCACTAAATTTACAGGCCAGTCCGGATATCCGGGCCGGTCTGCCCAATACGGACTGCGCACGATGAACATCGAACAACTGCGAAATCACACCTTGGCCAAACCAGGAGTAACCGAAGACATGCCGTTTGGCGACGATGTGTTAGCCTTGCGTGTAGGGGGTAAAATCTTTGCACTCGTGGCTTTGCAGGCTATTCCGCTCCGGGTCAACTTAAAATGCGACCCGGAAGAGGCCGTCCGCTTGCGCGAAATGCACACAGCCATTCTGCCGGGCTACCACATGAACAAGCAACATTGGAATACCGTTGTTTTGGATGGCACACTCAAACCAGCGCTGGTGCTGGACATGGTGGAAGCAAGCTATGCCTTGATTTTGGCCACGCTGCCCAAAGCACTCCGCACCTCCCTTTCGCCACAAACTTAGCTGGCAGGCACGCTATGAATTCTTGGTCCCCACAAATCCTGTTCGAAGACAACCACCTTTTGGTGGTGAATAAAGCGCCGGGCGAAATCTGCCAGGGCGACAAAACCGGCGACGAGCCGCTGCCTGAAAAACTCAAAGCATTTCTCAAGGAACGCGAAGAGAAACCGGGGAATGTGTTTCTGGGCGTTGTGCACCGGCTGGACCGGCCTGTGAGTGGCGTGGTCATTCTGGCTAAAACCTCCAAAGCACTGGAGCGTATGAACGCACAAATCCGCGACCGCGAAATTGAAAAAACGTACTGGGCCGTAGTGTCCAAGCGGCCCGATCCATCTGAAGGACGACTGGAACACTGGCTGGCTAAAGACCAGGCAAACAACAAAAGCCGAATCGTCCGGGAAGGTACTTCCGGAGCCAAACTCGCCATTCTTAATTACTCGCTTCGCGCTAGCCTGGAGCGTTACCATCTGATTGAAGTTTCGCTGGAAACAGGCAGACACCACCAAATTCGCGTTCAATTGTCCGCCATCGGCTGCCCAGTTCGCGGCGACTTGAAGTACGGCAGTCAGCGCTCTAACGAAGACGGCTCGGTGTCGCTGCACGCCGCCCGTCTGCGCTTTGTGCACCCAGTGCGCAAGGAGACCATTGAGGTCAAAGCACCCCCACCCCCCGATCCGCTCTGGAGGCTTTTTCTTAAAGCCCTCGGCGAATCCTGACGCCATCAAAAAGGCTCCCCCCAATCAATGGATTGTGCTAATTTGCTGCCATGAGCACGCTTTGGCGCAACTGGTCGGGATCAGAAGAATGCAGGCCGGTAAACTTTGAACAACCGGAAGATACCGCGGCTGTGCAGGCCATGGTCCGGCATTGCCGAAGCAATGGAGCGTCGCTTCGGGTTACCGGAGCCGCGCATTCGTTTACGGCGCTGGTGCCCACCGACCAAACCCTCGTTTCGCTTGAAAAACTCTCCGGGTTGGACCACATCAGCGAAGACCGAAAGACTGCCTTGGTTTGGGCTGGGACCAACCTTCGCGCGCTGGGAAAGTTGCTGCACGCCGAAGGCCTGGCTCAGGAAAACCTGGGCGACATTGACGCTCAGGCCATCGCGGGTGCCCTGTCTACGGGAACCCACGGCACAGGCGCGGGTTTCGGTACCCTTTCGACCCAATTGGAAGGGCTGGAAATCGTTGACGGTACTGGCCAAGTGCATTGGCTGGACCATCATAACAATTCCAATGTTTTTAGCGCGGCGCGAATCGCCCTCGGTTCCTTTGGGCTGATAACCCGCATGAAATTGCGCACGAATCCTGCTTATCGCCTGGAATTCGCAACCGCAAAAGAATCATTAAAAGACGTATTGATTAATTATACAGATTATCTGGCTCGTCATCGGAACTACGAGTTCTATTGGTTCCCCTACTCGGGCATGGTGCAAAACAAATTTTCGGATAAAACCGACAAACCAGCACAAACACACAAAGCGACAGAGTACCTGACCGACGTAGTTTTAGAAAATTACGTATTCAAATTATTTAGCGAGGTTGCGCGAATTTTCCCATCTACCTGCGAAAAGATTTCCCAAATTTCCGCCAAAGCGGTTTCTACCAGCCGCAAAGTGAACTGGAGCCATCAGGTGTATGCCACGGCCCGGCTGGTGCGCTTTCAGGAAATGGAGTACAACCTGCCCCGCGAAGCTTTTGCGGACGTGGTGCGGCTTATGGAGGAGCGGATGAGCCGCGAACGCTTTCGCGTGCACTTTCCCATTGAATGCCGCTTTGTTGCTGCGGACGACATTCCGCTGAGCCCAGCTTATGGGCGCGAGTCTGCTTACATTGCCGTGCACATGTACAAAGGCATGCCCCACCAGGAATTTTTTCAGGCCATGGAAGAAATTTTTCTGGCCCACGAAGGAAGACCCCATTGGGGCAAGATTCACTCGCTGGATGCGCGGGAATTGTCCAAACGATATCCGCTTTGGAACGAATTCCAGACGCTCCGCGAACGGATGGACCCCGACGGCATGTTCCTCAATCCCTACCTCGAAAAACTGTTCGGAGTTCGAAAGGGGGCAACTCAGCGCCCGGGTCTTCGCGTCCAGGTTTGAGGGTTGGCGTCCCCAAACCGAACACCGAACCCTGCTTCCAACCCAAAAGAAGCATTGCGGGTACCTGCATATTCTGGAGCTCCGCGCGTCGGCTCCGTGTTGATGTCCGTTAAACCAACGTAAAAGCGGCCCAATAGTCTAAAGTAAAACGAGCTGCCCAGGTAAAATTCCGCTCCTGCCCCGCCTGCCAGACCAAAGTCGAGGGTTTGAAAAAAGTCCTCCGGACCGGTCAGCTCGTCGTAAATACCGCCCGGAATTTCAGCAAAAGGTGCCGAATCGCCATCCAGGAAATAGCGGAGCGTAGCTTCCCCGCGTATGCCGACTTGCGGCCCAAAAACTCCCAGAAACTTGGCTTTCTCACCCCCGTTTCGGTAGCGGACCAACAGCGGAACCTGGCCATAAATCAGGTCAACTTCCTTGCGCACCACAAAAACATCGTTTAAGCCGTAAATCAATTGCAACCCGATATTGTCCTCGTAATTCTGGCCCATATGGGCAAACTGAAACTCCAGTTGCACGCCCCAATTATCGCCATAATCCACCCCAATGGACCCACCGTAAGCCGGGCCACTGGTGAGCTTGTAATCCATTTCAGACAAGCCGTAGTTGTTCTGGTTTAACAGCCAGACACTTTGGTAGGCCACCTTCGGGCCCAGGTGCATGACTTGGCCAACGACCGTACTCCAGGATAAAAAGGATAGTCCCAAGGTGAAAAAAAACAGCCGAAAGGGGCTCGCAGTTTCGGCAGATACAAGCATCGAAGTGGGCATGCGCTGAAGTTTGCCGTTCAAAATTAGCGATTTAAAGAAACGGAGATAACGCGTGACGTCAACGTCTGCTCTCCGCGAATTTGTACCCAATACAAACCATCCGGCAGCCCTGCCAGAGGCAAGGTCAGTGCAGTGGTTCCGGTGTGCCACTGAGCGCCGTTTGAAGACACGACGGCCCTTGCCCAGGCATCAAACAAGATCCAGGTCAGCGCTTCTGGCTCTGCCAATTGCAGCGGGACCACCACCGTGTTGCCCGCCGGTTGGGGGAAGGGCTGCCCGACTACTGCGCCACCTTGAGCGGACTCCAACCCAACAGCCCATGCCGACCAGTCCACCACCGCCTCCATCAGCATGTCAATGTCGTCAAAATCATAGGTATCGCAAACCGGATTCCAACTGCCATCGCTCCAGCGCTCCCAGACCACACAGCCCGAACCGCAGCCGTCTTCGGTGCCAAGAAGGTTGATGGTATCGCCGGGTTTAAGGTTGCCGAGATCAAGGCTTAGAAACACAGAACCGCTGAAGGCCGCCGGTGCCGGAAAGGCCAATACGCCAAACCCTGCGGCGGTGTCCACATCGCTGAGCCGAAGGATGTCCGTGGCCGTCAAAAAACTCTCGGGCGCACCATCGTCGCCAACGCTCCAGGCCTTGATCCGAAGGCTGCCGTTTTCACCCACCACTTTGCTGCCCCATTGCACAATGGCGTGGGTTACGAAGCCGTTTCCGGGCACCGGCAAAAACAATCGCTGCGCTTTTTCAAGGTCTCCGAGCAGATTATTGCCAAACACAGGGCCGACACCAGGGGTAACCCACAGAACCGGCTCTACCAGACAAGTCTCGAAAGATGCAGGCGAAAGGGTGTCTATTTCTCCCGCGCCTTCTCTTGCGCTTTCTCTTTCTCTTTCTCTTTCTCTTTCTCCTGCGCTTTCTGCTGCTAAGGAAACCTGAAACACCGGTACCGTAGCCGCGAAAGCGTGCATGGTACCAGCGAGCAGCACCAGAAGCGGCATCCACAAGAAATAAGCAAGGCGATTCATCGAAGCGTAAAGGAACAGCAGACTGGGCATACCCGCACCTCCAGCCTCGCATCAAATCCACGCTGTGGAGAACTATTTTTACCCTGTCCGGGCTTCCGGACCCCTTCCCCCGCATGCGCATTCTCCCCTTAGTCCGGCATTTGGCTACCGCGCAGACCAAGTACCGGATTCATTCGCCCTTTGTCTTTTCGCTGGTCCAGGAAGCCCTGGCCAATGACCGCGAATTCTACGCCTTCGCTGAAATTGAAGCACAGCGCCGCCGTTTTCTGGCAGATAAACGCGTGGTTCAGCGCACCGATTTTGGTGCTGGAATAGACGGGCGAAAGGAGGCTGTCTCCCGCATCGCGCGCGTCGCCGCATGCTCGCCGTCGCAGGGCCGCACGCTCTTTCGGCTGCTGCACTTTCTGGGCAGGCAACGCGAACAGCAACACGAAAAGCAACGCGAAAGGCATCAGGCTGGGCAAAACCCTGGCCAAGGTGATAGCAAACACGCCCAGCTCAACGTTTTAGAACTGGGTACTTCGCTGGGTCTGGGCACCCGCTACCTGGCTGGTGCCGGGGTTCATCATCGCTTGCTGACCCTGGAAGGCGACCCCGCCCTTGCCGCCATGGCTGCAGAGCACCTAAGCGTACAACCCGGTGTGGAACAGCGCATTGGCCCTTTTGAGGAATCGCTGCCTGCCGCTTTAGCAGAACTCCGCCAACTCGATTTCCTGTACCTGGACGGTGACCACACCGAAGCAGGCACCCTGGCCTATGTTAAGGCTTGTTTGCCGTTTGCCGGGCCAGAATCCTGTTTTGTATTGGACGATATCCACTGGTCCGCAGGCATGGAGCGGGCGTGGAAACAGGTTTGTGCGCTGCCCGAGGTTCGGCTCAGTATAGACTGCTACCGCTTCGGGTTGTTGTTTTTTCGCCCAGGCCAGCGGCAAAAGGAACACTTTTTGCTGTTGCTTTAATCGGAGGGGCATTTGCCCAAGAACCCAACCGCTGCCTCACAAGCTGCGTTGGCGCTGGCCAAGCATAATCCCGCTCAACGCATTCAAACGGCCGCAATTGCTCACTTTTGCCACCTTAACGATTCTTTAACGCCTGTTCCGGCCCTGTTGCCTTATTTTTGATCACTCGGAATTGCACATTCCGACTTTCCATCCATCGGCAACCATGACCAAAAGCATGCTGTTAACCCAAGCCATGAAACAGACACTCCTGGCTGCACTCCTCTTTGTAATGACGGGGATTGTGGCGACCGGGCAGAATTCCCTGCCGGACAACTTCCACCTAAAGACCCTGAAAAATGGCCTGGAAGTGCTGGTGATCGAAGATCCCAGTGTACCCTTGGCCACGATTGAAATTGTTGTGCGCAATGGCGCTTACTGTGAGCCGCCCGACTACGATGGCCTTTCACACTTATACGAGCATATGTTCTTTAAGGCCAACAGGGACTATCCTTCGCAGGAAGCTTTCATGGACCGCGTCAACGAACTTGGCGTATCATTCAATGGCACCACTTCCAATGAACGGGTCAATTACTACATTACCCTCAGTAGCCAAAAGCTGTTGGAAGGGCTGCAGTTCATGAACTCGGCCATTCGCTATCCTTTGTTCCTGGAAGAAGAGCAAAAGAAGGAAAACCCAGTCGTGGATGGCGAGTTTCAGCGCGCAGAATCAAACCCGGTCTTCTTTCTGCTCAAGGACATGGATCACCAACTTTGGGGTGAAATGTACAGCCGCAAAAACACCATTGGTGACCACGACATCATCATGACGGCCACCAAGGAAAAGATGATGATTATCAAAGACAAGTACTACCACCCGAACAACTCCATGTTGGTTGTGGCCGGTGCAGTTACCGCTAAAGATGTGTTCAAGCAGGCTGAAGCAGTTTATGGAGACTGGCAGCCCACCGCCGTCGACCCCTTTGAGAAATGGCCTATCCCCGAATTTCCACCGCTTGAAGGCGACAAGCCCTTCATTACCATCAATGAAAACGCTCAACTCCCTATCGTGATGTACAGCTACCACGGTCCGGATACCCGCAATGATTTGCCCGCTACCTATGCAGCTGATGTGTTCAGCTACATCTTGCAGCAGGCCAGCTCCAAACTCCAGCAGGAAATGGTGGATGCCGGTCTGGCTTTGCAGGTTGGCGTGAGCTACTCAACGCTTAAGCATGTGGGTCCGATCCAGATTTTTCTGGTGCCCAATCCGATGCGGGTAGATGAAGCCATTGCGGCCCTTGAAACACACATCGCTCGGTGGGACGATCCGGATTACTTCACCGATGAGCAACTGGAAAATGCGAAAACCATGCTCGCCATCGAAGATGCTTACGGCAAAGAGAAGACTTCAGAATATGTGCACACCGTTACCTATTGGTGGGCTTCTGCAAGCATCGATTACTACCTCAACTACGTGGACAACTTGAAGAAAGTAAGCCGCGCAGACATTCAGCGTTACGTGCAGACCTACATCAAGGACCAGCCGCGCGCTAAAGGCATTTTGTTGTCGCCGGAGATGCGCGACCAGATGCTGCTCACCAAACTCAACATGTAATCCCCAACCTCCTTAACGATGAAAAGATTATTCGCTATCGGGTTGGCATTCCTGCTGCCCGCTGCCGCGCTCCTGGCCGGCAATACCACCGAGTTTTACGTGGATGGCCTTAAGGTTATTCACCGCCAAAGCCCTAAAGACGTGATCAGCGTTCGCCTGTTCGTCCAGGGCGGCTCCGCCAATTATTCCAAGGGCAAAGAAGGTGTCGAAGCGCTTGCTTTCCAGGTTGCAATGCAGGGAGGAACCAAATCCATGGACAAGGTTACCTTCCAAACAGCCGCTGAAAAGATTGGGACCAGCTTTGGTTCCAACACCACCTACGACTACGGCGATCTTTCCATGACCTGCATTAAGACCTTTTGGGACGAAAGCTGGAAATTGTTTGCTGATGCGGTGCTCAACCCGGCTTTCGCTTCCAGCGAGTTCGAAACCATGCGCGCTCAGGCGGTCGCTAATGCCAAAGCCAGCGAGTCTGATCCAGACGAGCATTTGCGAAACCTGGCCATGGTTCATTCCTTTGGAGCCGATAACGATTACGGCAAAATCCCTTCCGGATCTGTCGAGAGCCTTGAAGGCCTGACCCTCGGAGACCTCAGCAGCCACTATGCCAGTGTTATCGGTAAAAAGAATGTGTTCCTGGTGGTCGTCGGCAACATTGACTCCAAAGATCTGAAAGCCAAAATCGAAGCCACATTGGCTAAATTGCCTGACGGCAACAGCCCAAAACTGATCCAGCGCACGCTGATTACCGAAGACGGGCATTACATCGAGGAGCGCGACATTGCCACCAACTACATACGAGGCGTAATGTCTGCACCGCGCATGAACACCCCAGACGGCGTACCGACGTTGGTGGCTATGAACATATTGGGTGATCGTTACTTTGAGGAATTGCGCACAAAACGCAGTTTATCCTATGCTCCTGCCGCTTTCTATGCGCGCTCTGTAGTCAACAATCCCTACAACGTGATTTACATCTCCACCCAAGACCCCAAGCAGTCGATGCAGGTGATGGTGGACGAGATCAACAAAATCAAGAAAGAAGGTTTTGAGGCGAGCGAGCTAACCAACAAGAAACAGAGTTTCCTCACCTTCTACTACATGGATCTGGAAACCTCTGCTTCGCAAACTACCAGCCTCGGCATGGCCGAATTAAACGGAGGCTGGAAAATGGACGAAGATTTTACGGCTAAGGTCAACGCCATTACATTGAACGACCTGAACCGCGTTTTCGACACCTATACCAAGGCGATCAAATGGACCTACCTGGGCAAGAAGGCAGACGTTGACATCGCTGACTTCCCCAAACCCGTTGACATTCCCGCCAAGAACAAGCCTTATTGAAGGCAATGCTAATAGATTAAAGAAAGCGCCGATTTCCCGCGGGAAGTCGGCGCTGTTCGTTTAGGACGTAATTTTGCGCATTCCACTATGCTTCTTTACCCCAATGACCTGCTCCACGCCTTTGAGCTGGATAAAATCGTCGACCGATTGGCCGGGCATTGCCGCTCTGTGCTGGGGGTCGAGCACGCTCAGGAGTTGCCGATTCTGACCGATGAGGCGGAGATTAACCGCCGATTGGACGAGGCCAATGAGTTCCAGAAACTGTTGCGGAGCGATGCGGCATTTCCCCCGGATGAATACCCGGATGTGCGCGCGGAAATTGCGCTCATGGACCAGGATGAGGCCGTATTGGACGAAGATTCCTGTGTGCGCTTGCGCAGGCTGGCCCGCGCCTATGACCATGTGCAGCGCTTTTTGGTCAAGCACCGCGAAACCTGTCCGCGCCTTGCTGCGCTGACCGATGGCCTTGCCCCCAACAAAGATGTTATCCGCGCAATTGATTTAATCCTGGACGAGGAGGGCAAAATCCGGCCCAATGCGTCGCCGGAATTGGTTCGAATTCGGCGCGACATGGAATCGCGACGGCGCGAACAAATGCGGGCCTTTCGCTCGGTGCTCCAGCGCCTGCGGCAAGCCGGCGTGCTGGCTGAAACAGAAGAAAGCATACGCTCTGGGCGCCAGGTAATCGCGCTCAAAGCAGAGCATAAACGAAAGATCAGCGGCATCGTCCACGACGAAAGCGATTCGGGCCGGACCACCTTTATTGAGCCGGAGGAAACCGTTTACCTGAACAATGAAATTTCGTCGCTGGAACGCGAGGAGCGCCGGGAAATCCTGCGCATTTTGCGCGACCTGACCCGCGCACTCACCCCGCACCAGGACAGCCTCGCAGACAGTTTGCTCCGCCTGGGTTGGATTGATTTCTGCCGGGCCAAAGCCTACCTGGGCGAAGAACTCGACGCATCCCGCCCTCTTATCCAGAAGGGCAGCCGAATGATTTTGCACCACGCGCGGCATCCGCTTCTGCTGCTGCTGTTCAAAAAAAGTCGCAAAACGGTGGTGCCGCTCGACTTGCAACTGGACCCCAAAACGCGCATTCTGCTGGTCTCCGGCCCCAATGCCGGCGGCAAGTCCGTCTGCCTGAAAACTGCCGGACTTCTGCAACTCATGGTGCAGGCCGGGCTGCCTGTCCCCGTCGATGCGCAGCGAAGCCACTTCGGAATCTTCAAACAAATCTTCGGTGACATCGGCGACACGCAAAGCCTGGAAGACGAGCTGTCTACCTATTCAGCGCGCCTCCACCGAATGCGCTATTTCCTGGAGCACGCTTCGGACAATACGCTTTTCCTGCTGGATGAGTTTGGGTCTGGCACGGATCCCGGGCTAGGAGGCGCTGTGGCTGAAGCCATTCTGGACGCCCTCCGGCGAGCCGGTGCCTACGGCGTGGCGACCACACACTATGCCAATCTGAAAATTTACGCTGGCCGCACGCCTGGTCTTGAGAACGGGGCCATGGTTTTTGACGAAATCAACCTGGAACCCCGCTACCGCCTGGAAACCGGCAAGCCGGGCAGCTCCTACACCTTTGAAATTGCCCGAAAAATCGCACTGCCCTCTGCGGTCATTCGCCATGCAGAAAGCCTGGTGCATTCGGAGAATCTGCAGTTCGAAGGGCTCCTGTCTAAAGTGCAGGGGGAGGAGCAAACCTTGGTCCGGCGAAGCGCTGAACTGGGCACGCGCGAACGGGAATTGGCGCAGCAAATTGCCGATTACGAAGCGGCCACCCGCAGGCTAGAGGACGAGAAAAACCAGATGAAGCTGGCCCGCACAGAAAAACAGGCACATGCCCTGGCCCGCTACGAAGAACAATTCGGTGCTCTGTTGCAGCAGCTCAAAGAAGAGCAGGAAAAGAAACTGCTGAACGTAGAGGCGGTCCAGAAGGCTGTGCGCAAAGCGCGCTCAGAAAGCGAAACCCTGCAAGGCGAAGTCAAGCGGATAAAAAAAGCCATGAGACTTGACGATGTTGCCGGCGAAATCAAAGAGGGTTCGCTGGTTCGGCTTCTTGATGGCAAAGAACCTGGCCAGGTCATGGAACTGCGCAAAAATAAAGCCTTGGTCAGTTTTGGTCAGTTGCGCAGCACGGTGGCGCTGGACGACCTGATCCTGGTCAGCGAAAAAACCGCACTCCCCGTTTCCCCGCGCAAAGCTCCAGTACGGCCCGAAGCACCTGTCGGCGAATTCAACCGCGAATTGGACGTACGCGGCAAAACGCGCGAAGAAACCATGGATGAGGTGGACCGATACCTCAATGAGGCTGTGCTGCGCCGGCTGCTTTCCGTTCGGATCATTCACGGCAAGGGCACTGGTGCACTTCGCGAAGCGGTTAAGCATGTGGCCAAAAATTACAGTGCCATTCGCCAATTGCGCTTCGAAGACCCGAAGCTGGGCGGCGATGGGGTGACCATCATCGAGTTTGGGTAGGCCCGCTTGGGTAGGCACGTTTGGGTAGGCACGTTTGGGTAGGCCCGCTTGGGTAGGCACGTTTGGGTAGGCACGTTTGGCACGAGCATACGGCCCGATCATT
>CAYSDI010000003.1:0-15439 GCA_964429745.1 uncultured Chitinophagales bacterium
GGGCTACATCGCCACTTCGCTTCCGGTTTGGTCTGGTGTCGGCTTAGTGACCACGCTGTTAGACGGCGGCGAAGCGGGACAGATTTTGCATCCAACCGCCGATTGTGGCTTTTTGTCCACCCACGGCGCTACCGTCGGGCAGGCGGGCATCGAAGCCTTTAACCTGGCCACAAGCCCTACCCTGCCAGAAACTAACCTGGGTCCAGATCGGCAGTTATGCCCCGGCGATTCGCTGACCCTCTTCGCAGGGGCGGGTTTTGATGCGTATCTCTGGTCTGACGGGAGCAGCGCCACTTCGCTCCAGGTGAATACACCCGGGGTTTACTCGGTGGAAATCAGCAACGGCTGCGGGAGCGATCGCGATACGGTTGTGGTGAGTGCGGCTGCCCTTCCCCCGTTGGCGCTCGGCGAAGACCAGGGCCTGTGCACAGGAAGCACCTTGACCTTGAACGCCGGGCCGGATTTTATCAGCTACGCCTGGTCAGACGGCAGCATCGGCGCGACGCTTGCGGTGGACACGCCGGGCACCTACACCGTATTGGTCAGCACTGCGGACGGGTGCGTATTGTCTGATTTGCTGACCATTACCGAATTGTGGCCCCTGCCTGAGCCCGACCTGGGTCCGGACCAAAGGGTTTGTCCGGGTGAATTGATCACGCTGGATGCCGGACCGGGCTTTGCGGAGGCGAGCTGGTCAACGGGGCAAGTTGCGCAGAGCGTCCAAGTGGGGCTGGCTGGTCCTTACCGCGTGACGGTTGTGGATGCCAACGGTTGTCAGGGCAGCGATTCGCTCATCCTGAATTACATAGCCGAAGACAGTTGCCAAACGCTGGTGATTTTCCCCAATGCCTTTACACCAAACGGCGATGGGTTAAACGATCTTTTCCGCCCGGTCGTTCACGACGCCCTACCGCTCCGGTTTGACTGGCAATTGGTTAACCGATGGGGGCAAACGGTGTTCCTCAGCAGCGACTACCGCACCGGATGGGACGGAACGCACCGCGGCAAGCCCGCTGAAATGGGCGTATACATTTGGCAGGCGGTCATGGTCCTGATTCGCAACGGACGGCCGCAACCGGAAACCCGGTCAGGAACCGTTACCTTGATTCGTTAAAGCTTGGATGCCAAATGCCCGCTCGTGTGCCCCTGCCCGCAGGCCGCCAGCCCTTCTGGTGTGCCTGCAAAAACCAGGTAGCCCCCGTCCTGCCCGCCTTCGGGTCCCAAATCAATGACCCAGTCGGCCGATTTGATCACTTCCAGGTTATGCTCCACCACCACCACGCTATGACCGCGTTCTATGAGCGCATCAAAGGCTTTTAATAACGTGCGAATGTCGTGCACGTGCAGGCCGGTGGTGGGCTCGTCAAAGACAAACAAAACGGGCGAAGCATTCTTGCCCTTGCTCAAAAACGAGGCGAGTTTAACCCGCTGTGCTTCTCCGCCAGACAACGTGCTGGCCGATTGCCCGAGTTTGATGTAGCCAAGCCCCACGTCAATGAGCGGCTCCAGTTTGCGCGTCACGTCTTTTTCGGCCTTGAAGAACTCCATAGCTTCTGCTACGCTGAGGTTCAATACCGCGTAAATATCCTTGCCGTTGTAAGTGGCCTCTAACACTTCGGGCTTGAACCTCCGGCCTCCGCAATCTTCACATTCCAGGTGAATATCGGCCAGGAATTGCATCTCCACCACGGTCTCGCCTTCCCCTTTGCAGGTGTCGCAACGGCCACCGTCAACGTTGAACGAGAAGTGCTTGGCCTGCAGGCCTCGCGCCTTGGCTGCCGGCTGCTTCGCAAACAGTTCGCGGATGGCATCGTAGGCTTTTATGTAGGTAACCGGGTTGGATCGCGATGACTTGCCGATCGGGTTTTGGTCCACCAGTTCCACCCCTTTCAAACGCTTGGTGGCCCCGCTTAGGCCGTCAAATTCACCGGGCTTTTCGCCAAATTCCTGCAAGGCCAACTGCAGCGCCGGCACCAGGATGCCTTTAATCAGCGTGGTCTTGCCGGACCCGCTCACACCGCTGACCACGACCAGCATGTTCAACGGAATGTCCACGTCCAGGTCCTTGAGGTTGTGCTGGCGCGCGCCTTTGATCTGGAGTTTGTCGCCAGGTTTGCGCCTTCTCGGGGGAAGGGGGATGCGCTCCCGTCCCGACAAGTAGGCACCGGTGAGGCTTTTTTTATCGCGAAGAAGTTCGGCGTATGGCGCTGCCGCAACTACCTGTCCGCCCAGCACGCCAGCCTGCGGACCCATGTCAATGATGTAATCGGCTGCCTTCATCACATCCTCTTCGTGCTCCACCACCACGACTGTATTGCCCAAATCGCGCAGGCGGTGCAGGACTCGCACTAAGCGCGCGGTATCGCGGGGGTGCAGCCCCACCGAGGGTTCATCCAGAATGTAGAGCGAAGAGGTTAGGTTGCTGCCCAACTGCCGCGTCAGGTTAATGCGCTGGCTTTCGCCCCCGGACAGGGTATTGGAGAGCCGGTTCAGGGTCAGGTAACCCAGGCCCAAGTCGAGCATGTAGCCCAGGCGAAGGCGCACTTCGACCAAAATCCGGTTGCTGACTTGGCGCTCCCAATCGGGGAGCACCAGCGCCTTGAGCCAATCCTGCACGTCCTGGACCGGCATCAACAGCAGGTCCGCCACCGATTTACCCGCGATGCGCACGTAATGCGCGTCAGGCCTCAGGCGGGTTCCGCGGCAGTCCGGGCAAATCGTGCGGCCCCGGTAGCGGCTGAGCATGACGCGGTATTGAATCTTGTAACTCTGCTCTTCAATATGTTTGAAAAAGTCATCCAACCCGCGAAAATGCGCAGACCCTTTCCATAATAAATTATACTGTTCGGCGCTGAGCTGTTTTATTGGCCGGTGAATGGGGAAATTGGCTTTTTGCGCGTTGACAACAAGACTGTCTTGCCAGGCGCTCATTTTTTCGCCCTTCCAGGCCGCGACTGCGCCTTCGTAAATGCTCAGGCTTTTATCCGGTATGACCAGATCGGCGTCAATGCCGATAATGCTGCCGAAGCCTTCACAGCGACGGCACGCACCATAAGGATTGTTGTAGTTGAAAAACGGGTCACTGGGCGGCTCAAAGGTGATGCCGTCGCGCTCAAAGCGAATGGAGAAGGCATGACGCCTTTTTTTCTCCGGCAGATCCGGCAATTCCAGCACACAATCGCCCTGGCTTTCCTGAAAGGCCGATTGCGCGGAATCGGCTACGCGCTTGCGCAGATCGTCGTCGCCAGGCGCGGCGACAAAACGGTCCACGGTTAACCAAACGGATTCGCGCGCCGGAGCCTTCTTTTGCTCCAACACCTCTTCAATGCGCAGCAGCCCGTCGGGGGTCAGGACCCGGGCATAGCCTTTCTGCAGCAATAGGTTTAACTCGTCTGCTAAGGCGCGCTTGTGGCGGGTTTGCAAAGGCGCTAACAAAAGCACGCGCGTACCTTCAGGGAGCTTATCTACAAAATCCACGACATCGCTGATCTGGTGCCGTTTGACTTCTTCGCCGCTAACGGGCGAATAGGTCTTTCCAATGCGCGCGTAAAGCAGCCGGAGGTAATCGTACACTTCCGTCAAGGACCCCACCGTGGAACGCGTGGTCCGGGTGGTTACCTTCTGCTCCAAGGCTATGGCTGGGCACAAACCGTCAATGCTGTCCACGTCCGGCTTGTTCATCCGGCCCAAAAACTGGCGCGCATAAGACGACAAGCTTTCTACGTAGCGCCGCTGGCCCTCCGCGTAAAGCGTGTCCATGGTCAGCGATGACTTACCCGAACCGCTCACGCCGGTGACCACGACCAATTGATTCCGGGGAATGAGGACGGTGACGTTTTGCAGGTTGTGTACCCTGGCCCCTTTGATCAGAATGCCCGCTCTGTAAGCAGACCGATCGCTTTTGGCCGGAGGGCTAGCTTTTTTGCTAAGCGGTTGATCCCCTTTGGCGGGCTTTTTGGGGGTAGGCTTGCGGGAAGGCTTTTTAGAAGAGGGGGCAGGTTTGGGGGAGGCAGCCAAGGGTAATTGGGTTGACCCGCGGTAAAAAAGGCCCATTTGGGCACAAAAAAAGGCGGGGGTATTGCGCGGACTGCAAATTAATCCTATTTTAGATTGCGGCCGGAAGTCCAACCCGGCATAAAATTCGTAAGTTTCGCAGGCAGGCCGCCTGTTTATCACGCAAAATATCCCTATCGAAGTACACGTCTACGCTTGACTTTCCGTTTTTATTCGCCTCAAAAAAGTCCAAGCTATGCAGGTAGACGTGCTTAGTGATAAGGAACTCATTGGTCAGTACTTGGCCGGTGAAGAATCCGCTCTTGAATGCCTCATCTCCCGTCACAAGGACAAGGTATTCACCTCCATTCTCTTTATTGTCAAAGACCATGCACTGGCCGAAGACGTGTTTCAAGACACCTTTATCAAGGTGATTGATACGCTGCGTTCCGGCAAGTACAAGGAAGAGGGAAAATTTTTGCCCTGGGTCACCCGCATTGGCTACAACCTCTGCATTGACCATTTCCGGCGGCTCAAACGCGCTCCGACGGTGACCACCTCGGAGGGGTTCGACCTCTTTAATCTGCTGGACTTTGCCGATGGCAATGCCGAAGAAGATGTCATTATGGACCAGACCCGGACCAGAGTCCGGCACCTGATCGATCATCTCCCGGAAGAGCAGCGCGAAGTGGTCATTTTGCGCCACTATTCCGAGCTGAGCTTCAAAGAGATTGCCGAAATGACTAATGTCAGCATCAATACGGCCCTGGGTCGCATGCGTTATGCGCTGATTAACATGCGCAAACTGATTGCTGAGAAAAACATGACCTTGTAGCGCAATAAGGCCAGAGGTGTCTCGTTTTAGGTTCGGTTCTGAGCGATAACGCAACTCTCAGGGCCATTTTTCCGGCCAATTACCGGGTCTCTTCCTAAAATGAACTAATGGTACAATCCTACACCCAAGACACGCTGGTCCGCTTTCTTTACCGTGAAACGTCTGCTGCAGAAACCGATGCTATTGAGCGAGCCCTGGACATCGATTTTGAGCTTCGCGAACGTTTCGAAACCCTGAAAGCTTCTGCGGAAGCGCTGGATTGCCGGATGGCCAGTCCCTCTGCCCGCACCATGGAAAACCTGCTTCGGTACAGCCGCAGCACGGCCCCCATCGAAACCACCCGGTAAGCAACCCTTATCGGTAAGATTCAGAACCACCTTTCCCCACGGAAAGGTGGTTTTTTTTGTGCCTTATGGGCTGGTAAGGTCCGATTGGCTAATTTTCGTGCATGCAGGATGATGTAAAAGCCGAAAGCGGCCAGGAGAACAAGTCCCTTTCGCCCGAAAATCAAGGAACGCCGGACGATTTGGAGGCAGACATGAACGAACCATCACCCGCCGAAGCCGCGGAAATGGAGGTTTTTGAGACTTTTCCCGACCGCGAACAAGCCGCTCCGGTCCTTCGCATCCTGGACGAAAACGGAATTCCCTATGCTTTTGAGGAAAACCGAATGGGCTTTGACCCGAGTTTTGCCAACAACGTAATGTACCAGGCCTGGGTGCTGAAATTGCCTGCGGATCGCTTTGAGGAGCTGCGGCAAAGCCTGGAAGATGCCTATGGGCAGGAAGACATGCAGTTGCCGCCCGACCATTACCTCCGTGATTTTTCGGTCGAAGAGCTGTTGGAAGTGATCGCGAAGGCGGATGAATGGTCGGAGTTTGATGTGGTGGTCGCCCGGCAGATGCTCAACGAGCGGGGGGCTGGCCTGAGCGATGACCGCGTGGAGACTATGCGGGCGCTTCGCCGGGAGGAATTGGCGCGTCCTGCGCCCGCCGACGGATCGATGATTGCCGCGGCATACCTGCTGGCGTTGCTGGGCGGTGTGTTGGGCGTAGTGCTGGGTTGGATTTTAATGAACAGCACCAAAACCACTGCTTTTGGCGACAAGGTTGCTCATTACGATGCGGCGGCGCAAGCCCACGGCAAACGGGCGCTGGGCTTGGGTTTGGCAGTAGCCGCTGCACTGGCTGCTGCGCTGGTTTTAAGGCCCGAGTGGTTTGCCTGAAGGGAACTTCTAAAAGCCCCGGATTATGCGTTGCGCGCAAGTTTTCAACATTCCAACAGAAGCCTGTTTTTGCAGGCTCCGGCCCCTACCCTTTGTGCTAACTTTAGCCTTCCGGCCCCCGCTTCCGGCGTTTCCCGGATTTATATCCCAGGGCATAACGCAGGTGTTTTTAAGCGAGTTTGCCGGTTTAAGCAAGCACAAAGCAATTGAACATGAGCAGTTCCAATGGAAACAAAGGCGCCACTACCCTGGACGCCAATAAAATGAAAGCCCTCGGTTTGGCCCTGGACAGCCTGAACAAAACCTACGGCAAGGGTACGGTTATGAAAATGAGCGATTCGCCCATCGCCCAAGTGGAGATCATCCCCACGGGTTCGCTGGGTCTTGACATCGCTTTGGGCATCGGTGGATTGCCCAAGGGCCGGGTCGTAGAGATTTACGGACCGGAAAGCTCGGGTAAAACCACACTTGCCCTTCACGCTATTGCCGAAGCGCAACGCCGCGGCGGTATCGCCGCCTTTATTGACGCGGAGCATGCCTTTGACAAGCTGTACGCCGAGAAATTGGGCGTAGACGTCGAAAACCTGCTGATTTCGCAACCCGACAACGGGGAGCAAGCCTTGGAGATTACCGAGCACCTGATTCGTTCCGGTGCTTTGGACATCGTGGTCATCGACTCTGTGGCAGCCCTTGTACCCCGCGGCGAACTGGAAGGCGAAATGGGCGATGCCAAGGTGGGTCTTCAGGCCCGACTGATGTCGCAAGCCTTGCGCAAGCTGACTGGCACCATCTCTAAAACGGGATGTTGCTGCGTGTTCATCAACCAGCTCCGCATGAAAATCGGCGTTATGTTCGGCAACCCCGAAACCACCACTGGTGGAAATGCGCTGAAATTCTACGCATCAGTTCGCCTGGACATCCGCCGCACGGGCCAGATCAAGGAAAAAGAAGAAATTCAAGGCAACCGCGTCAAGGTCAAGGTGGTCAAGAACAAAGTGGCCCCACCGTTCCGCTTTGCCGAGTTCGACATCATGTACGGCGAAGGCATTTCCAAAGTTGGCGAGATCGTGGACATGGGCGTGGAAACCGGGGTGCTGCAGAAAAGCGGTTCCTGGTACTCTTACGATACCACCAAACTGGGTCAGGGCCGCGAAGCGGTCAAGCAGTTGCTGCACGACAACCCGGAGTTATCCGGCGAGCTGGAAGCCAAAATCAAGGCCATCCACAAGCCGGCTGAGACGGCCGATTCGGACAGCTCCAGCATGGACGCCGACCTCGGCGACGAATGAGCTGCTCTACTCAGCGAACTTCTAAAAACTTCAGAGCCTAGCCTGGACCAATTTTTTAGAAGTTCGCTCAAGGCTTTTTGGCGGATGCTAGCTTAACAAACTGGTATCCGCCTTTTTCAGCGCCCCAAATCTGGTTGCCTTCCCCGTCAAGGCCCTTGTCCCAGGTCAGCATCCCGTCTTCGCGAATCTCCACTTCTGAATAGGCCCATCGGGCACCGCGGACGCTGCTCTGGCAGGTTTTGTCGCCGGTGCTGCCGGTGTACGTGCCTTTTTCGGGGTTCCAGGCCAGGACAATATCGCAGCCTTCGCGCAAATCCAGATCGGCAGGACTGATGCTGTCCATTAAGGCAGGGGTTTGCCAAACGCCGATAAAGCGCGTGGGTTCTGCCAAGGTGTAAACAACGGAGCGGAAACGACCGTCCGGGTCTTGGGTAACCTGGTACACGCGTTGGCGATAGGGCCGATCCAGGTAGGTGGCAACAGCTTGTTCCACATAAATCCAGCGGCCATCCGTCCGGTTGGGCCAAATGGGCACCATCTCCAGCCGGATGTCGTAAAACGATGTGTCTTCTGCCGCCTGCACAGCGCTGGAGAAAGAGCCAGTCATGGAAGTCACCAAATGATCCAATGGATTTTTGCGGCCCTTGCCGGAGCCTGGGCTTTCGCCAGCTTCAGAAGAACTGGAGCAGCTCGCCGCCAGCAAGCAGACCAAAACCAGCGCTATTGCAGGCCATAGAACCCGGGTACCGGGATGCAACTGGACGCTTCCGGGCAACTGGATTCCGAGCGTCTTGAAGCGCTGTATTGCAATCCCGAACATCTGGCCTACGGCTGTCGCGCTTCCAAAGCCAACAGATTTGCGGAGTTCGCTCATTAGGTATCCTTTCTTTTTACGGTCTCAGCGCCGGTTAAAGCTGTTTGAGCAGGTTGTTCATGTCTACGCGCTCGCGGACGATTTCCCGGACCCGCGAAACCGGGATGCGCTCCTGCGCCATGCTGTCGCGCTCGCGGATGGTCACCATCTGATCGCTCAACGTGTCGTGGTCAACCGTGATGCAGTACGGCGTGCCGATAGCGTCCATGCGGCGGTAGCGCTTGCCGATGGAGTCTTTCTCTTCATAGGCGCAGTCGAATTCAAAGCGCAGGTGGTTGAAGATCTCCAGCGCCGCTTCGGGCAGGCCGTCTTTTCGAACCAGCGGGAAGACCGCCACTTTGGTAGGAGCCAGTGCAGGCGGCAGTTTTAACACGACGCGGCTTTTGCCGTCGCCGAGGTCTTCTTCGCAGTAGGCCTGACAGAGCACAGCCAAAAAGGTGCGGTCGCATCCGATGGATGTTTCCACAACATAAGGTATGTAATTCTGCTCCAGCTCGGGGTCAAAATACTGCAGCTTTTTGCCGCTCAATTCCTGGTGCCGGCTCAGGTCAAAATCGGTGCGGGAATGGATGCCCTCCAACTCTTTGAAGCCGAACGGAAAGTTAAACTCAATGTCCACTGCGGCATCGGCGTAGTGCGCCAGGTTCTGGTGGTCGTGCCAGCGCAGGTTTTCTTCGGCGGTGCCCAACACGCGATGCCAGGCCATGCGGCGCTTTTTCCACTCGTCGTACCACTGCTTTTGCGTGCCGGGGCGCACGAAGAATTGCATCTCCATTTGCTCAAATTCGCGCATGCGGAAAATGAACTGGCGCGCTACAATCTCATTTCGAAAGGCCTTGCCGATCTGAGCGATGCCGAAGGGAATCCGCTGACGGCTCGTGTTGAGCACGTTGAGGAAGTTCACGAAAATGCCCTGTGCCGTTTCCGGACGCAGGTAAATCGTGGAGGCATCTCCGGCCACGGAACCCAGCTTGGTGTCGAACATCAGGTTGAACTGACGCACATCGGTCCAGTTCTTGGAGCCGCTCTCCGGACAAGCGATTCCCTGCTCTTCGATCAGGGCTTTGAGGTCGGTTAAATCGCCTGAAGCTAGCGCCGAAGCCGCGCGCGCTTCGACCTGATCAATTTTCTCCTGGCTGCGGAGCACGTTGGGGTTGGTGGCGCGGAACTGAGTTTCGTCAAATGACTCGCCAAATTTGGCGCGGCCTTTTTCCACCTCTTTGGTGACCTTTTGCCGCATCTTCTCCACGTGGTCCTCGATCAGCACGTCGGCGCGGTATCGCTTTTTGCTGTCTTTGTTGTCGATCAGCGGGTCGTTGAAGGCATCAACGTGCCCGGAGGCCTTCCAGGTCTTGGGGTGCATGAAAATCGCGGCGTCAAGGCCGACGATGTTTTCGTTCAATTGCACCATTGACTTCCACCAAAAATCCTTGATGTTGCGCTTGAGCTCGGCGCCATTCGGACCGTAATCGTACACGGCTCCGAGCCCTTCATAAATCTCGCTTGAAGGGAAGACAAACCCGTACTCCTTGGCGTGGGAGATGATTTTCTTAAAGGTATCCTGGTCCGACATGGGCGCAAAAGTACGGCATCAGGGCTGTGAAAAAACGCAGACCGGCCTGCCCTGTGCCTGCCACCTGCTTTGTTTCTATTTTTGCGGGGCTTCGATCTGCCGCAGCAATCCTGCGGCAGAGACGTCCTGCACCCCAATCCAGACCCATCTCTTCCACCCCCTATGTCTATTCAAGCTGAGCATCTGACCAAATTGTACGGGGAGCAACGCGCCGTTCATGACGTCAGTTTCTCTATTGGAGCAGGCGAAATTGTGGGCTTTCTAGGCCCCAACGGGGCGGGCAAGTCCACGACGATGAAGATCCTGACGGGTTTTGTTCCGCAAACCGAAGGGAAAGCCTCGGTTTGTGGCTTTGACGTGGAGAAGGAGTCTTTGGAAGTGCGGCGCCACATCGGTTACCTGCCAGAGCACAATCCGCTTTACCTGGACATGTACGTCGGCGAGTACCTGGATTTTGTGGGAAGGTTGTTCGGGCTGCGCAACCGCGATGCGCGCATCCGGCGCATGGTAGAGCGCACAGGCCTGGGACCCGAACAGCACAAGACCATCCGCAACCTGTCAAAAGGATACCGCCAACGGGTTGGGCTGGCACAGGCTATGCTCAACGACCCGGATGTCCTGATTCTGGACGAACCCACCAGCGGCCTTGACCCTAACCAACTGGCGGACATCCGCGAGTTAATCCGCGACCTGGGCCGTGAAAAGACCGTGCTGCTTTCTACCCACATCATGCAGGAAGTTCAAGCCATCTGCGACCGGGTGCTCATCATCAACAGGGGCGTTCTGGTGGCCGACGACAAAACCGAACATCTGGGCAGTGCAGCAGAAGGCCGCATAGCGCTGACCGTTTCGTTCAAAGAGGAGTTGGATCCCGCAGGGTTGAAACGCCTGCCCGGTGTGTTGCATGTGCAAAGCCAGGGCAACCGGCGCTGGCGCCTGGAAATAGACGAAAAAGCTGTGAAGGCAACGGGCACTTCGCCCGAAGAAATGCTGTTCCGATTCGCCGTGGAGCAGCAACTGACCCTGCTGGGCTCTGAAAAGGAAAAACGCAACCTGGAGGACATCTTCCGCCAATTGACCCAAAACGCCGGCCCCGCGATTCCTCCAACCGGGCAACAAGACTGACCGCCTGCCCCACCCGCTTATGATTGCCATCTTTCGCAAAGAAGTCAACCTCTTCCTGAGCAGCCTGATCGGCTACATCGCTATCGGCATCTTTCTGCTGGCCAATGGACTGATCTGTTGGGTTTTCCCGGATTCCAACATCCCGGACGGGGGCTATGCCACGTTGGAACCCCTGTTCCAGTTTGCGCCCTGGGTGTTTCTGTTGCTCATCCCGGCCATCACCATGCGCAGTTTTGCCGAAGAAAACGAGAACGGCACCATGGAACTTCTGGCCACCAAACCGGTTACGGACAACCAAATTATTGGCGGCAAATTCCTGGCTGCCCTCTTCCTCGTGGGCTTTTCCATCCTGCCCACAGTGGTGTACTATTTCGCCATTAGCGCGCTGGCGTCGCCTCCGGGCAACGTGGACACCGGCGGCATCATCGGGTCCTACATCGGGCTGTTTTTGCTCGGTGCCGGATTTGTGTCCGTGGGCATGTTTGCCTCTTCGCTGACGCGCAACCAGATCGTGAGTTTCATCGCCTCGCTGTTCGCCTGTTTTCTGCTTTTTCAGGCCTTTGATTCGGTGGCCATGCTGCCTGTTTTCGTGGGAAAGGCCGACGGTATCCTGCAACTGTTGAGCATGGGCACCCACTATCGGAGCATTTCGCTGGGGCTGCTGGACACCCGCGACGTCCTGTACTTTCTCAGTGTCGTGGCGTTCTTTTTCTTGTTGACTAAAACTGTGCTGGCCAGCCGCAAATGGTAAACGAAAAACGCATCCGCAACCGCCGGATAGCGCTGCTGCAGTTGCTGCTGTTGGTGGGCATTCTGGTGGCGGTCAACTGGCTGGGATCGGTGTATTACGCCCGCTTTGACCTGACCGCCGAAAAGCGTTTCAGCATGGCAGAACCTACCCGCGACTTGCTGCGCAACCTGGAGGATATCGTGGCCATAACGGTGTATCTGGACGGAAACCTTCCCCCAAACCTGGCCAGGCTTCAGGAGGAAACCCTGCGCCTGCTGCAACAATGGGAGCGAGAGGCCGGGGGCAACCTGGTGTTTCGGATTCAGGATCCCAACGCTATCAGCGACCGCGACAACCGGCTGGCGTTCTACAAGCAGTTGCAGGAGCGCGGCCTTTTTCCGGTGGAATTCCGGGCTTCCGCTGCCGAAGGCGAGGGCTTGTCGCAATCCTACCTTTTTCCCTACGCCGAACTGGAATACCAGGGCGGCGAGCCCGAAGCCATTGTGCTGCTGGACTATCCGCAACCGGTGCTGACCCCGCAATACGATCCCGAGGCCGCCGTGGCTATGCTGGAGTACAACTTCGCACGAGTTATTGTCCGCGCCACCCGCCGCATCAAGCCGCGCATCGCTTTTGTGCAAGGGCAGGGTGAACTGGATACGCTGGAAGTGCTGGACCTGGAATACGCGCTGCGCGAGTTTTACCAGGTTGACCGCTTTGACCTGAACGCGATCAACCAGATTGACACGGGGTATCAGGCGCTGATTCTGGCGGGATCATCCCGGCCATTCCCTATGGTGAACAAGTACAAGCTCGACCAGTACGTCATGCGCGGAGGCAACATCCTGTGGTGCCTGGACGGCGTTCAGGCCGAGTTTGACAGCTTGCGGCGCCGCGGTGAGTTCTTCACGCAGCCCTTGGCCCGGCAAATGGAAGATTTGCTGTTTCAGTACGGCGCGCGCGTCAACGAAAACCTAATCCAGGACCGGCAATGTGCGCGCATTGCGGTGCCGATGGGCAACAGTGGGCAGTTTGAAAACCGGCCCTGGCCCTACGATCCCATTCTGACCAACGTAAATCCGGGGCACCCGATCACTCGGAATCTGGATGCGATTGAGGGGCGATTTGTATCCACCGTGGATACGGTGATTGTGCCCGGCATCCGAAAGACGGTGCTGCTGCGCAGCTCGGCAAATGCCCGTTTTTTACCTGACCCGGTGCGGGTGCGGTTCAACTTGTTGGCGACCCCGCTGAGCGACGAGCAGTACAACCGGGCTAACCTGCCGGTGGCCGTGTTGCTGGAGGGTTCCTTTCCGTCGGCGTTTAGGTCCATTCGCAGCTTGGCCACGCAATTCAGCAGTCGGGGGGTGGGGGGCGATGAGTTCCTGTTAACCGGACTGCCCAGCCGGCAAATTGTGATCGGCGACGCCGACATGGTTCGCAATGCTGTGGCACCGGATGGTCGCATTGCGCCGCTGGGGTTGAACAACATTGAGCAGTACATTTTCGCCAACAAGGATTTTGCCTTGAACTGCGTGGAATACCTGACGGACCAAGGAGGCCTGATGGAATCGCGGGCCAAAGTAATCCGCTTGCGGCCGCTCGATCCGCTCAAAGTCAGCGAAAGCAGGACGTATTGGCCCTTCTTCAGCGTTATCGCGCCGCTCTTCATTCTGATGCTTTTTGGAGGCATTTACAATGTCATGCGCTACCGTCGCTACGGACAGGTGCCGCCTGCTGGGTAACTTGTTGCGGTTGTTTAAGGTCCATTCAGGCCGGTGGGCCGCCAAAGACTATGTTGTTATGAAACGCACCTTGATTTATGCCTTGGTTTTGGTCGCACTGGGTGTGGCCGTGTGGTTTGGCGTGTTGCAAAAGAAAGTGGGTACCCGCGCACTGGCCCAAAATGCCTTTGCTTACCCCGATACGGCCAACATTTCCAAGATTTTCCTGGCCGATTTAGGGGACAAAGAAATTCTGCTGGAGCGCAAAAGCCCGGGTAGCTGGACCGTAAACGGCAAATTCAACGCCCGCAGGGATGTCATGGAAACCCTGTTGTCCACCTTGGTGCAGGTTGAAACCAAGTACCCGGTCAACAAGGCGCAATACGACCTGGCGGTGCGGGAAATTGCCGGAAACCACACCAAAGTGGAGATTTACAACAACAAAGGGGTTCGAGCCATGACCTACTATGTCGGTCCGCCGACGGTTCGCAACCGGGGCAATTTCATGAAGCTGGAAAAAAGCAAAGACCCCTATGTGGTGCACATTCCAGGCCTGGATGGCTTTTTGCAAACCCGTTTCATCGTCAAGGAGTCCGATTGGCGCGACCGGACCATCTTTCGCTACATCCCTCCGCAGGTGCAGGAACTGAGCTTGACCTATGCCACCAATCCGGATTCCAGTTGGACCCTGAAGCGCACGGGCGAAAATGATTTTTCGCTCAGCAGCAGCCTGGAGACCAGCAACCGGACGCTCAATGTTCGCGCGACCACCACCTACCTGATGCACTACCGCAACATCCAGGCGGAGGCCTTTATGAACGATTGGGCTAAGCGGGATTCTGTGCTGGGTTCTACTCCTATTTGCACCTTGTCCGTGAAAACGATGGCCGGCGAAGTGAACAACGTCTACTTATTCTTCCGCTCTATCAATCAGCGATCCAAATTGCAATTTGATCCCTTCGGGAACCCCTTGGAGTTTGATCGCGACAAGTACTACGCCTCGCTGCGAGAGGGCAAAGACCTGGCGCTGGTTCAGGATTTTGTTTTCGGGAAGTTGTTTATCGGGCCCAGTTATTTCTTTCAGCCAGAACCCGAGCAACGGATGCCGTAGCGGGATCGCTTCCCCGAATATTCCTGAGCCAGGGCGCCGATCATCATACCAATCAGGATGGTACTTCGGTACTGAAACTCGAATTTGCCGCTGCAAGTGTTGAAAAGATTGTACTTTCTTTGGTTTCGAGCAATTTCATGTTGTATATTGTATCGTAAAATTCGGAATTGCGATACCTCCATGCCTCGTACCAAGAAGTTCAACCCTCATCAAGTATTAGACCAGGCAACGGAAGTCTTTGCTAAACAAGGTTACTACGGGGTCAGCATGTCCTTGCTGGTGGAACGGCTTGCTATTAATCGAGCGAGCTTGTACGGAACTTTTGGAGATAAGGAGCGCCTGTATCGGCAATGCCTTTATCGCTATGTCCAAGTTTGGCCTGTGCCCCAACAAAATGGGAGCGATTTAGGAGTTATGGACCTCCTGGAAGCCATATGCAAGCGGTATTACGCCCATCCGGAGGCCAGGGGTTGCTTTTTGCTGAAGTCGGGCTCGGAAGTTGGGGCAGAATTCCCGGAAATCTCCGCTTTGGTTCGGGACTATTACCTGGAAGTAGAAAAAAGCTTTAAAGGCTGCCTTGAAAATGACGCCAAAAGCGGTGTTATCCCAAAAATAGCCAGCTCAAAAGACGGGGCACGCTATCTGGTCAACCAGTGCTTTGGCATGCATGTTCATGCGCTGCTTTCTCCCGATCACAAACGATCGCACGAGATTTTGACCCAGGCCTTAGCCTTGCTTACCTGAGCCAGATTCATCCGGTTCTCCGAGGGGCCGGTGATCCTTTCTCCAGCCCTCCTTCTTTCATTATTCCAGCCCTCCTTCTTTTATGACAGGAACGGGGCACTGAACCCAGCTTCTTTACCGACAGGAACGGGGCACTGAACCCAGCTTCTTTACCGACAGGAACGAGGCACTGAACCCAGCTTCTTTACCGACAGGAACGAGGCACTGAACCCAGCT
>CAYSDI010000003.1:15539-16857 GCA_964429745.1 uncultured Chitinophagales bacterium
ACGAGGCACTGAACCCAGCTTCTTTACCGACAGGAACGAGGCACTGAACCCAGCTGAAGTATTTATCCACACCCTTTAGCGAAAAATCGGCTTCACGCGTCTTTAGGTCGAATCCTTTACCTTTGTCTTCCTTAAAAACGCCCCGCATGAAGTTTATCGTCTCCACCACCGCCCTGCTGCGTCAATTGCAGCTTATGAACGGGGTGATCAGCACGAATACTGTACTGCCCATTCTGGAAGGTTTTTTGTTCGAAATCCAGGCGGGCCGGCTCAAGATATCGGCAACTGACCTGGAAACGTCCATGTCTACCTCACTGGAAATTGAAACCAAGGACAGCGGTAAAATCGCTATCCCTGCGCGCATTTTGGTGGAAACCCTCAAAACCCTCCCGGAGCAGCCGCTGAGTTTTCGCATTGACGAAAAGACGTTTGGCGTTGAAATCACGACTGACCGCGGTAAATACAAACTGACGGGCGAAAACGGGGATGACTTCCCCCGTATTCCGGTAGCCGAAAATGTCTCCGGGTTGACCATTCCTTCCGGAGGGTTGCAGCGCGCTATCAACAAGACGCTTTTTGCCGTTAGCAATGATGAATTGCGTCCCGCCATGACCGGCGTGTACTTTCAATTAGAAACAGACGGCATCACATTTGTCGGCACCGATGCGCATAAACTGGTGCGCTACCGCCGCAACGATGTTGTCAGCTCGGCGCAGGCTTCGTTCATTGTTCCACGCAAAGCCCTCAGTTTGCTTAAATCCGCGCTTCCTTCTGAAGAAACGCAGGTGAGCATCTCTTACAACAACTCCAATGCCTTCTTCCGCTTCGGGGAAGTAGACCTCATTTGCCGCCTGATCGACGCCCGCTACCCCGATTACAACGCGGTCATCCCTAAGGAGAACCCCAACACGCTCCTGATTTCCCGCGCGGAATTGCTCAACACCCTCAAACGGGTCATGATTTTCTCCAACAAAACCACCCACCAGGTTTTGTTGCGCATTGCGGGTAGTGACCTCCAGGTTTCCGCTCAGGATTTGGACTTCAGCAACGAAGCCAGCGAGCGCCTGGATTGCGAGTACAAAGGAGATGACATGGAAATTGGGTTTAATGCCCGGTTCTTGTTGGAAATGATCAATGCCATGGACACCGAACAGGTGCGCTTTGAGCTCTCCACCCCCACTCGGGCAGGTTTGTTGCTGCCCGCCGAACCGGTAGACGAAGAGTCGCTCCTCATGTTGGTGATGCCGGTTATGCTCAACGCTTAACCGCGTTAGAGTCCAAAGGAGGGCTGGCCTTACCAGGGTCAGCGCCAGGGTCA
>CAYSDI010000003.1:16957-67388 GCA_964429745.1 uncultured Chitinophagales bacterium
AACCGCGTTAGAGTCCAAAGGAGGGCTGGCCTTACCAGGGTCAGCGCCAGGGTCAACTCCCGGTTCAGCGCCTGGTTCAGCAGACCCTAAAGAGCCAAAATCGTCGTGTTCGCGCCCGGTTATCCGGCCTTTGAAAAAGGCCTGGTCTACCGCTTTTTCCATCAATGTTTCCAAAGGGTTGGGTGCCTCCAGGTCTCCGCTCGGCAAGGGAGGCCTTCCCGCGTCTACCCACGCTGTGAACCAAAAGCTTCCCACTTGCAGGATAGCGCTGTTCATGCGCCGCTCCACCATGCCTTCCATAGCGGCGTGGTATTGGGCTGAATACTCCCTGGAATAGACCCGGAGCACCGTTTCGCCTCGTTCTTCATAGGCGTACTTGGCGTCTGACCGGGCCGCATCGTTCAACGCCCGCTCAAAACTTAAGACGCTGTCAACCGCAGCAGAGCTGGCCAATGCCGTCTTCCAAATAACCCTCGATACATCCGGCAGATAGCGCGCCTGGCCCGTGAGGTGGTCGTACTGGCTGGCAAAAAGCTCGGGCAAGCGCGACTCCCAAAATCCGTGGATGCCGTGCTGGCCCGTCATGCCCCCGTTATAGTTCTCCGTGCAGTGCAGAGGGACGTGCAGATCACCCAAATAATGGCCCAAATCTGTGGAATGGCGCAAAATCATGCGAATGTTACCGTCGCGGAATGCCTTGCGCAACATGCCCATGGTGCGCTCAATGTGCCAAGGCGCTATGCCATTGTTGACCACGGTCTCCTCGCCAAACAAAGCCACGGCCTCGTCCCAGGACCGCGGGAGTGTGTCGTGCGGCCAGGGACCATAGCGATCCAAATCGATGAAATGGCGCGGCGCTTCCTCTTCAAATGCGTAGCGGCGTTTGTCCGGATCAACAGCGTGCTCTTCTAACCAGGCGATGTGGCGTTTGTAAAAAACCAACAGCTCCGATTCCGGCAGCGTAAAGACAGCAATCCGGTTAATGCGGCGATGTCCGTAAAAGCCCCAGGGCGCAGACGCTGTCTGAGCAGAGGGGCCAACACCGGCATAAGCCGGCAACAACAAACCCGGCAGTAAAAGCAGCAATGGCAATGCGGCGACCAACAGCGATCGTTTCATAAGACGAAAATGCCTGCCTCTGCTCCAAAAGACCTGGCCACGCAGAAAATTCACCGGCTTTGTGGATAAGTCCAACGGAGGATGCGCATTCAGCCGTGGGACCTAAATTCGCCCTTGATCCAAGCGCTGCATGAAACCAGAACCGTCCTTGCCCGCCCCACGCACAGCCCTTCGCCCGGAAACTGCCGACCCTGAACCCCTTCAGCATGCCGTGCAGCACTTTGCCGAAGGCCTTGCCCGTTACCAGCAGGCGGGCAAGCGCCTGTTTGCATCGTCTTCGTTTCAGTCCCATTCGCTGCCGCTCCTGCACTTGCTCAGCCGTTTTGCTCCGCAAACCCCGGTTTACTTTTTGGACACAGGCTTTCACTTTCCGGAGACGCTGGCCTTTCGCGGGCAAATGGCGCAACAGTTGAACCTCAACATTGTGGATTTGCGCTCCCCGGTAGGAAAAATGGGCCAGCGCGATGGCGCGGGGCAACTCCTATTTGCCTCCGATCCGGACCACTGTTGTTACCTGAACAAGACGCTTCCCCTGGACACCATTTTGCCGCGCTACGATGTCTGGATTTCAGGCCTTCGCCGCGACCAAAACAGCCACCGCGAACAACTGAACGAAGAAGTGCCCGGTCCGCATGGCACACTCCGCTGGCATCCGATGCTGGAGTGGAACGCGCGCTTGATTTGGCAGTATCGCCAGGCGCACGGGCTGCCGGAACACCCACTCGAGGCAAAAGGCTACCTCAGCGTTGGCTGTGAGCCCTGCACCGAGCGCTTCTTGCAAGCACAAGGCGCGGCGCTGCCCGAAGGCGACGCAGAAGCCCGGCGCGGCGGGCGCTGGGCGGGCTTGCGCAAAACCGAATGCGGACTGCACACTGACTTGATCGCCAAACCATGAGGGTACTGATTACCGGAGGCGCCGGATATGTGGGCTACGCGCTGGTCCAGCGGTTGCTGCGCAGCAAAGTTTACATAAGTGAAATTGTGGTTTACGATAACCTTTCTCGCAAAAACTATGCGTTGTTCAGCGGTCCGAAAACGGGGAGCGCTACCCTCCGTTTTGTTCCGGGCGAATTGCTCGACGGCCGCACGCTGAAGCGCGTCGTGGCTTCGGCGGATGCGGTGGTGCACCTTGCTGCCAAAGTAACTACGCCATTCGCGGACAACGAAGCCCATTTCTTTGACCAGGTCAACCACTGGGGCACGGCCCAATTGGTGCAGGCGGTGTGCGACGCCCCGGCGGTGAAGCGCTTCTTGTATTTGAGCAGCGTTTCGGTTTACGGCAATCACCCGGATCCGGTCAGCGAAAGCTCGCCTCCGCACCCGGATTCGTTTTACGGCCACGCCAAACTTCGTGGCGAAGAGCAATTGGTCCGCCTGCCGGAAAGCTGCCAAACGTATGTGTTGCGGGCTGGCAACGTGTACGGATTTAACCCTGCCATGCGCCTGGATGCCGTAGTGAACCGTTTTGTGTTTGAAGCGCATTTCCAGGGTCGGATCACACTGCACGGAAATGGGGAACAAGCCCGGCCTTTCATTCAGGTGGACAAGCTCGCAGGCCTTATCGCGGGCCTGCTGGAGCAGGAGCACACGGGTGCGTCGTTACCCGGTGTATACAATGCTGTGGAGCACAACTTCACGGTTCGCGAGATCGCCCGGGCGGTAGCCAGCATTTACCCGGATCTGGAACGGCACACCATCAACCAGCACCTGGAGATGAAGAGTCTTCGCGTACAGGTGCCGTGCGTGCTTACCCAAGCCCTTCCCCTGTTTGAGCGAAACTTTGGAGACGAAATCCGTGATTTTGGGGCCCACTTCGCTTTTTAACACGGCCAGCACACATCCTGACCCTGCACCCGGACTTTTGCCGGTAATTTTAGCCCATGAGATACCAGAAACTAGGCCGCAGTGGTCTGCGCGTATCCGAAATCTGCTTGGGCACCATGGGCTTCGGTACAGAATGGGGCTATGGTTCGGACAAAGAAGAAAGCCGCCGCGTTTTCCAGACCTTTTTAGAGGCCGGGGGAAACTTTCTGGACACGGCCAACCGCTATACCGAAGGCACGAGTGAGCGTTTTCTGGGCGAGTTTGTGAAGGAAAGCGGTCGTCGCGACGAATTGGTGATTGCCAGCAAGTACAGCTTGTTCACGCAACCCAACCGCATCAACGATGGTGGGAACCACCGCAAAAACCTGGTCCAGAGTGTGGAGGGCAGTCTGCAGCGCCTGCAGGTGGACTACCTGGATGTGCTTTGGCTGCACGCCTGGGACTTTCTGACGCCTGAAGAAGAAGTGATGCGCGCTTTGGATGACCTGGTGCGCGCCGGCAAGGTGCTTTATCTGGGCATTTCGGATACGCCCGCCTGGTTGGCGGCCCGCTGCAATACCTTGGCTGAGCTCCGGGGATGGACCGCTTTTGTGGGCTTGCAGGTAGAGTACAGTCTGATTACCCGCGACGCCGAACGCGACCTGCTGCCCATGGCCGAGCATCTGGGTTTGGGCGCCACCGCATGGGGCCCGATGGCGGGCGGCGCGTTGACCGGCAAGTACCTGGAAAAAAGCGATGCGGGCCGCCTCAAAGCGGAAAGCAAGCGGCTCAATCCGCGATCAGTTAAAATCACCAAGGCCGTTGTCTCTGTGGCAGAGCAAATTGGCTGCAGCCCTGCGCACGTAGCGTTAAACTGGGTGCGGCGCCGGGCCATTCCTATTGTCGGAACCCGCAATGCCAGCCAGCTCAGCGACAGCCTGGCTTGCCTGAATCACAGCCTTACCGACCGCCACTTAGAAAAACTGGACAAGGCCAGCGAGTTTGAAATGGGATTCCCGCATGACTTTCTGGCTTCTGACAACATCAAGCAAGTGCTGTTTGGCGGCCTGCAAAACCAAATCAAACCCTCCTGATTGCATGTGGAGCAAGGTTAAGCAGGGGCTGCGATCGCCCTTCCCGTTTTACCTGAACTCGGACCGGGACAACCTGCTCGTGGTCCTGGGCATTACGGCATTCACTTTGCTTTTTCTGCTCATTTTCCGGCCTTTTGGGCTGGCAGACGACATTAAGCAACCCGAAGCCCCTTTTGTTTTTTCGGGCATTGCATTCGCCGTGCTGTTCGTGCACGTGCTCGCTGTGCCGCGTATTGTTCCCCGCTATTTTGATGATTCCTGCTGGACGCTGGGCGGATTTGCCCTTTACAACCTCTGGATCATTGCGGTCATTGGCGTTTTTGGCACCATGTATGGCCATTTTGTGTTGGCAAACCCTTGCCACGACACGTTTTGGCATCATTTGCTGGTTGAGCAGTTCCGCGTCCTGACGATTGGCATTTTTCCAGTCAGCGCCATGATTTTTCTGATCCGCAACCGGATGCTGGCCCGAACCTTGCATGAGGTTGAAACAGCCAACCGCAACCTGGGCATCCGGCGGCAGGACCAACAACCCGCCCTATCCGCAATAGGTCAACCTTCTGCGAACGGCCATCATTGGATTATCCGCACCGATACCCAGGAACAACTGGAGTTGCCCAGAGGCGCCTTGCTTTATGCCGAAGCCGACGACAATTACAGCCGGATCCATTGGGTTGAAGCAGGCAAAGCCCAGGAGCGCATGCTTCGGCTCACCCTCAAGAACCTTGAAGAACAATTGCCCGGCGAAACGGTGGTCAGGGTGCACCGCTCATTTTTGGCCAATTTGGCGCGCGTAGATGAATTGCGCGGAAATGCCTCGGGCTACCGCCTGTTTTTCAGCCCTGCCGAAGCCGAAGTACCCGTGGCCAGGACACGCAGTCGCGATGTGCTGGACCTGATCGAAGGAATCGGCCACCTGGCCTGAACGCCATTCGCCCCAAACGCGGTCCCTTTCGCCCCAGAGGCCTTCCATTCACCACAAAAGCCCTGCTGCCGGCTACATCAGCGCAGGCCGGCATCCGCTGGGCCTGCTTCTGCGCGTAATGTTGGGGAGGTCATTCTGAACCTTTCGGGCGAAGGGCGTCCGCGCTCCAGCAACCTCTGAGCAGATTTTGGCCTCTTTTTTAAACACACACGTACCCGTCATGAAAGCTTTAACCGTTTTTTCCCTGATCCTGGCCCTGAGCGGCTCAGTTTTCGCCCAGCAAACACAAAACCTTAAGGTTTTGGTCAACGGCATCCCCGAATCCGAAGTGCCAACTTTGGTCATGCTCTACGGCTCGGGCACACAATTCATCAACGAGCAAACCCCAGCCTTGGAACAGCAGGTCATCGCGGCCGGCCAAACCCGGGCCAGTCTGGAATTTTCGTCGCTGCAAACCGGCGAGTTCTACGCCATCCTGGTTGTCCAGGACCTGAACGGCAACGGCGCGTTGGACCGCAAAAACGGCCGCGCCACGGAGTCCTACGTTTTCTCGGAAACCGGATCTTTCAACGGCACCCCCAGCTTCTCTGACGTAGCTTTCCGACTGAGCCCAGAGACCAGCGCAGTGCTGCTGAACGTGATTGAAGTCAAGTCCAAAGTCAAGCCGGGCGCAGAGACGATGTCTGCTCGCTAAGCTCCTGTCGGCAATAGGAGAATCGGCCAGGCTACCCGGAACTTCCTGGGTAGCCTGGACAGTTCCGGGCAATCCTGGTATGCAGTTTGCTGCTGCCAGGCTGATCCCGCTGTCATGGGTGGAAGTTGCCCGCAACTCCTATCTTTACGGGCTTATAACCCCGCCTCCCCCATGCTGCGAAACCTGATTTTCAGTGCCGGTTTGTTGCTTTCCGTTTTTCTGACTTCCTGCCTGACGGACGAAGTAGCTCCCAACATCAGCCTGCGCAACGCCGCCGGAGATACCATTACTTCGGACACGCTGACCATTGGCCTGAACGAAATCCTGACCGTAGTTTCTATAACGGAAGACGACCAGGACATCAGCACGGTAGAGTATTTTCAGGGCTATCCCAATGCCAGCGAACTGCCCATCGACTATGCGGCCCCGATTGACCTGACCAACCGCCGCCACGAAGTGTTTGTAGATCTTTCATTCCCGGATACGCTGTACATCAGCGGAGAATTCGGCACCCTGCGCGTGCGGGCCGAAGATCGCGAAGGGAATGTATCAGAGTTGAGCAAGCGGATTCGAGTCAACTGACCTCATCCAGGCATTCTAACAGCCGCGCGCAAGCCCAGTCCACTTCATCCGGCGCAATAGTTAGCGGTGGGGCTATGCGCACGCAGTGCGGCGCATAGAGGAACCAATCCGTCAACAATCCGGCTTCGAGCGCCCTGGCAATCACTGCCTGGGTCTTTTTTGCACTTTCCAGCTCAAGGGCCATCAACAGCCCACAGGAACGCACCGCCTTAATGGCCGGATGCTTCAATGCATCCCGAAACTGCGCTTCGATTTTGGGCACCTGCTCCATCCGATTCTCGTCCAACAAGGCCTCCAGGGCGGCCAACCCGGCGGCACACGACAGCGGATGTCCACCAAAGGTGGTGATATGCCCCAAAACTGGATCGCAAGTCAGCACCTGCATCACGTCGCGTGAAGCAACGAACGCACCCAAGGGCATTCCACCCCCAAACGCCTTGGCCAACACCACAATGTCCGGCACTACCCCGCTATGTTCCAAGGCCAAATAAGTTCCCGTGCGTCCGCAGCCCGTCTGCGACTCATCAAAAATCAATAGGGCACCCGTTTGGGTGCAGCGGTTTCGCAGAGCCTCCAAGTACCCATTCGGGGCAAGGGTGACACCACTTTCCGCCTGGACTGGCTCAATCAACACGGCAGCCGTTCGCCCGGAAATGGCGGCAAGCTGGGTGGCATCGCCATAGTCCAGGTTGCACACATCGGGCAGGAGCGGCCGAAATGCTGCCTTCCATTCCTCCGTACCCCCTATGCTGATAGCACCGTGGGTGGAACCGTGGTAGGATAGCTTGAAACCGATCAGCTCGGTGCGTCCCGTAAAGCGTTTGGCGAGTTTCAGCGCCCCTTCCACCGCTTCACTGCCTGAGTTAACATAATAAATGTTATCCAAGCTAGCCGGCAACAAGGGCAGCAGTTTAGCGGCAAAATCCGTTTGCGGCGACTGAATCAATTCGCCATAAACCATCGTGTGCATATGCCGTGCCGCCTGCTTTTGCACCGCTTCTACGATGCGCGGGTGCCCGTGGCCCATGTTGCTCACGGCAATGCCCGAAATCAGGTCGAGCCAGCGCTGGCCATCACGGCCGTAGAGATAGAGCCCCTGAGCCCGCTCAATCTCCAGAGCAAGCGGAAATGCGCTGGTTTGGCCCTGATGGCGGAAGAAAAGTTCGCGGGTGTTCACGGCTACCCTTTGCGGGCAATCGCACGGCGCACGGCCGCGACCACGTCCGGGGTATCCAGCTTGTATTTGACCAGCAACTGGTCAGGGGTTCCGCTTTCGCCGAAGCTATCGTGAACTGCCACCAACTCCTGCGGCACGGGGAATTCCCGGGTCAACACCTGCGCAATACTGCTTCCAAGGCCACCTAACATTTGGTGTTCCTCGGCTGACACTGCACATCCCGTCTTGCGCACGGAATCCAGAATGGCTTTTTCGTCCAGAGGCTTAATGGTGTGGATGTTGATGAGCTCCACGCTGATGCCTTCGGCCTCCAGGATGTTCACGGCTTCAATGGCTTTGGCCACCAAATGGCCCGTGGCAAACAAACTGACTGCCGTACCGGGCTTCATCATCACCGCTTTGCCAATTTCAAATTTCTGGTCGGCGGGGGTAAAAATGGGCCATTTGGGGCGGCCAAAACGCAGGTACACCGGGCCGTGGTGCTCGGCAATGGCCAGGGTTGCGGCCTTGGTCTGGTTGTAATCGCAGGGGTTAATCACCGTAAACCCGGGCAGCATTTGCATCATGCCCAAGTCTTCGAGAATCTGGTGAGTGGCTCCGTCCTCACCTAACGTCAGGCCGGCATGTGACGCACAGATCTTGACGTTTTTGCCCGAATATGCAATGGATTGCCGCACCTGGTCGTACACGCGACCTGTGGCAAAATTGGCAAAGGTGGTGGCGAAGGGAATTTTACCGCCAATGGTCAAGCCAGCAGCAATGCCCATCATGTTGGCCTCGGCTATGCCGCACTGGACATAGCGCTCCGGAAAATCGCGGATGAAATCCTGCAGTTTCAATGAGCCCGCCAAATCCGCGCAAAGCGCCACCACATTGGGGTTGCGCTTGCCCAGTTCGTGGATGCCGGTGCCGAAGCCCGAGCGGGTGTCTTTGCCGTTAGCATAATCCAATTGCATCCACATAAATCAGCGGTTTTTTTAAGGCGATTAAGGCCAAAGTCCCGGTCAATGTTAGCGGTCAATGATTCGGGCCAAAGTTAAGAGCCAAAGTTAAAGCTTGAGCGATGAGGTTGTGCCGGGTTTGACTTCAAACTCACGCGTTTGAGTCGATCGCATAGACCTGTTCTGCTTGGCGCGGTATACGACCTGATAGAGACCAGGTTGCAAAGCAATGGTTTCGTTCCTCGGCAGCGGGTTGAGCTGAAACACTTCCTCCCGCTCCCCATCTACCGCGGTAAAGACGCTCCCTATCAATTCGTGGGCATGCACGAAGGTGACATACCCCGGTGCGGGAATCTCAAACGTGGTGATTTTATCCTGTTCCAACGCAATGCCCCGAATGACCAACCGGGGCAAAGTCAAAATCTCCAGATCGTACTTGCCGGTCAGGTAGCGCTGTTCGGAATTGAAGTCCTGGACGTTGAGCGTTTCGCGGCTTCCTGTTTGGTACACCAAAGCCTGGAGGCGGTAGCTGAACGTATTGCCTAAGGTGCCCAAGCGCAAAGTACCTTGTGCTGCCGGCACTTTAACCACGTTGTATTGGTTGCTTTCAATCAGCACCTTGTCTACCGAAACCGGAGGAATGGAATGCACGACCAGGTGGTAGTCCAGAATCGGATCAACGTACACGGTATCCGGCTCACCGCGGTCGTTGAGAGTGTGGTAAAAATTGTAGCGAAGCTTACCGCCCGGCAATCCATAAAAACTCATGTTCAGGTCCGTCTCCAGCGGACGCTGAGCTTCGTCCAGCAAATCCACCCGCAGCACCGTGCGGCTCAGCACCTTTTGCAACACGCGCTCCATAACCCGGTCCAGGTCAGCGCGGGCCCCGGCATTGTAGAAATCACCGATGCAGGAAAACACCCCGTGCGTCTCCGGCTCCATGGCCAGACCGATCACAAACGCGCGCAACAGCACGTTTTTGCTGCGCAATAATTCAATTTCGTAGCAAGGATCCCTGTTGCAGCTCTCCACCCCATCGGTAATCATGATGATGATGTTCCGGCTGTCGGGATCTTCAGGGAAATCTTTGGCACTCTGAGCCAGCGCAAAGGCAATCGGCGTGATGCCTTTGGGCTTGACTTCGTTCATTTTGGTCTTTACAGCCTGGTGGTTCCCCTCCCGAAAGCCCACCTCCAGCCGCGAATCCTGGCAATTGTATTCACTTTGGTAACTCAAATGGCCGTAAAGCCGCAGCCCGATCTCCAGGTTGTCCACCTGGCTCAACGTGTCCACAATCTTGCTGATTACTTCCCGCGCCGCAGCCATTTTAGTCCCCGTTCCCCAGATATCGGTCATGCTCCGACTGGCGTCTACCAGGAACAAAATGCGCGTCGTCGGCGGCTTAGATGCCGGTACTTCACCAACCGGTTGCGCAAACAGCCCGCCAGCAGCTCCCAGGCCAACGACCAGGGCCAGTGAGACAAAGCAAGTTTTGCGGTATCGGTTTAAGGCATTCAACGGGGGAAGGGTTTCTGTCCGGCTGGCAACAGCGCCGGTCATTCCAAGCGAACGGTGGTGCTTTTGGCGGGATAAATCACGGCAAGAACCTCACGGGTATTGTCAATTTTCTTATTCCTGGACGGGCGAAAGACCAACAGGTATTCGCCGGGCTGAAGGTCCAGGACTTCGCGACCGCTAAACGCACGCCACTCGTAGACCCGAACCAATTCCTGCTGCCGCTTGATGAACACCCCCAAAATTCCGGGCTCGTTGGTCTGAACCAGCAGCCGGCCCGAAGCGGGCACAACGTAGGGGTTCACCTGACCGGGCAAAATGGGAAAGTCGTCCATTTCAATGCGGGGAAGCGTCAGGATTTCAAGATTGTAACTGCCCGCGAGGTAGCGGTGCAGGGTGTTGAAATTCTGGACGTACAGGATTTCGTGCGTTTCCGGATCCCGGACCAGGCATTTGAGGTCGGTAAAACCGGGATTGCCTTCAACCTGGAGCACCAGGTCGCCTTGGGGAACGTCAAGCGCAATGATGTTGTGGCGGCCGGCCACCAATTCCACGTTCTGCCGGCGAACCGGCGGAGTAGTGTGCGCATCGATGTTGTATTTGCCCACCGGATCCAGGTAAAGCGTGTCGGGGGCACCGCTGCGCAAGGTGGTGTGCACCAGGTTGTACAAGTCCTGGCCCGTGTATGCATCGTAGAACGTCAGTTCCACGTCTGATTCCGCGGCTCGGCCAAGGTGATCCAACAGGTTAACCTGAACAGTAGTGTTGCGCAGCGCCTGCGAGATGACCACCCCCAGCGCTTCCTGAAAGCGCACAGGATCGGCCGCATCGTAATAATCGCCGACACAATCAAAGGCAGCCTGTTCGGTGGGATCCAAGCCCAGCCCAATGATGTAGGGTTTTAGCGAAATACGTCGGTTGCGCAGGGCCTCAGAGCTGGCACAGGGGTCGCCGGAGCAACTTTCCTCACCATCTGTAATGAGGACGATGGCGTTGACGGCGTCACTTGACCCTGAAAAATCGTGGGCGGCTAAAAACAGGGAGTAGGCAATAGGGGTATACCCTTTGGGTTCAATGCGGTCCAGCGCGGCCCGGACTTCTGCGGCATTGTTGCGCCCAAAAGGCACCTCCAGGCGGGAATCTTCGCAGTTTTTGAGTTCGCGCGGGCTCTGGTGCCCAAAAACCCGCAAGCCAAATTCAATGGGTTTGTTCTGCCGGTTGATGGAGTCAATGGCCTTTTCCAGCAGCTCCCGGGCCACCTCAAACTTGGTCCGGCCCTCCCAGGTTTCTTTCATGCTCCCCGAACCGTCCAACAAAAACAGGATGCGGGTGGTTTCCGGCTCGTAGAATTTTTCGGTCGCCGGGTAGGTGGGCGCTGTCTGAGCATGAAGGCCTGACCACGCTGTGCCGACCAGACTCAGCAGAATAAAAACGATGCTATGGTTTTTGAGCCTGCGAATAATGGGCAGTGTAGGTTAAAATACGGAGAAAGCACGGTCAATTCCGGGCGAAGGGCACCGAATCTGGCCACGGCCTCAGTAGTCGCCGAGGGTCTCCTCCAACTGGGACAGCGCCGAGGCCAACTGTTTGTCGTTGGGCGCAATGCCGTGCCATTCGTGAGTTCCCTCCATGAAATCGACGCCCTTGCCCATGGCGGTGCGCATCAGAATAATCTGGGGCACACCCTGGCCCGAATTGGCCTTGGCCTGCTTTAACGTGCCAACCACTTCGCTCATTTCATTGCCTTCCATTTCCAGCACGGTCCACCCAAAGGCCTCCCATTTGGCGCGCAGGTCGCCCAGGCTGAGCACTTTTGCTGTGGGGCCGTCAATTTGCTGGCCGTTCCAGTCTACCGTGGCGATGAGGTTGTCCACTTTGTTGTGGGGAGCAAACATGGCCGCTTCCCAAATCTGGCCCTCCTGAAGTTCGCCGTCGCCGTGCAGCGTCCAAACCAAGTGGTCATCGCCGTTCATTTTCTTGGCCAACGCAGCTCCGATGGCCACGCTCAGCCCCTGACCCAGCGAACCGGAGGCCACGCGAATACCCGGAAGACCTTCGTGGGTGGTTGGATGGCCCTGTAACCGGGAATTAAGCTTGCGGAAACTGGCCAATTCGGCCACGGGAAAGTACCCGCTGCGGGCCAGGGTACTGTAAAAGACCGGAGAAATATGGCCGTTAGACAGAAAAAAGAGGTCTTCTCCTGCCCCATCCATGTCAAAACCGGGCTTGCGGTCCATCACCTCAAAATAGAGCGCGGTGAAGTAGTCCGTACAGCCAAGCGAACCGCCTGGATGCCCGCTCTGGCAGGCGTGTACCATTCGGACAATATCGCGCCGGATTTGGCTGGCCAGCCGCTGCAGTTCGTCAATAGATGCCATGGCGCGAAGATAGGGTTGCGGCCCGGCAAGGGAAAACAAACAATCCCCAACAGCGTCCTATATTCGCGGCATGAGCCGCAGATTCCTTTCCACAATAGCGCTTGTTGCCTGGGTAGCTGTCCTGGGAAGCGCGGCTGGTTGCAAAAACTCCCCCAAGTTCGAAGGGCCCCAACTCATGCGCTGGGACTTTTCTGAAGCCTCTACCCGTTCCTACGCTTTTGAACAGCGTTCGGAATCCTACTCGGTGATGGCGATGATGATGCCCGACGGAACGCCAATGGCTGATACCTCCCAGTACAAAACCATCTCAACGGCTGACCTGCGGGTGATTTCGGCTGGCGGAGGAACGGCCAACATGACCCTGGAAGGCATGTCCATGCGGGCCTTTCAATACAACCCCCATACCGGGGTGCTGATGGACTCCATGACCGAAGATATGGACCCCATTACCGTGGAAAACCTGGCGGAAACCGGCAAACCCGATTCCACCGATCAACAGACGCAGCAGTTATTTGACTACCTCTTTCCCCTTCCCGTTGATCAATTGTCGGTGGGCGAAACGGAGGAGCGGGGCCTGGAAGTTCCGTTTAATACCCTCGGCTCCGTGTTGCCGGTAGGTGGCACCGTCAAAACCACCTTTACCGAAATTACCCAGCACCAGAACCGAACCTGCGCGCGCCTCGACACGGAGTTGCTCCTGGACCGGGTTGACCTTCCCCAGGACATGCCTGGCGAATACCTGTTCAAGCGTTCGGGCACCTCAACCTTTTATTTTGACCTGCAAAAACGGGAGTTTGTTTCTGGCGAAGTGTCGATTACCAGCACGGTAATTATGGATGCCGGCATGGAGAACGGCATTTTTAACATCGAAAGCACCGACACCTTCACGCTCCAATTGGCGGAATAAGGCCTTTATGGCGGCGGGACCACCTGCTTCAAGGCCAGGTCAACGTTTTCTTTATCAGCAGGTTATGATTGTGTTAAGGGGTTGACCGCAGGCAACCCCAGCGTTGGCTTTTTCGTATCTTTGAAGGAGTGCCTTTCCCGAGCCTTGCAGGCTTTGCTTTTTTGCTTCGCTTTCTTTTCCTCCTCTCTTCTCCTGTCACCGGCCATGCCACCGGAACTGACCCCCGGATTCTATCATGAGCACCAACGACGTTTATCAACCCGCCCATCCCGTCCGCATTGTCACCGCTGCCAGTTTGTTCGACGGCCACGATGCGGCCATCAACATCATGCGCCGAATCATCCAGGCCAGTGGCTGCGAAGTCATTCACCTGGGGCATGACCGAAGCGTAGAGGATGTGGTCAACACCGCCATTCAGGAAGACGTTCAAGCCATTGCGATCACCTCTTACCAGGGGGGGCACAACGAGTACTTCAAGTACATGGTTGACCTGCTCAAAGAAAAAGGGGCCGGTCACATCCGTGTTTTCGGGGGAGGGGGCGGTGTCATTCTGCCCGACGAAATCCGCGACTTGCACGCGTACGGTGTCAGCCGCATTTACTCGCCCGACGACGGGCGGGAAATGGGCCTGCAGGGAATGATCAACGACCTGATCAAAAAAAGTGATTTCCCGCTCGGCCAGTCCGTGAACGGCGAAATCGGCAAACTGAAAACCCGCGATGCCGGCAGCATTGCCCGATTGATCTCGGCCGCTGAAAACTTTCCGGACCTGGCTGAACCGCACCTCAGGCAGATTCGCGAAACAGCCGCACTGACCACCATCCCCGTGCTTGGCATTACCGGCACAGGGGGCGCGGGAAAAAGCTCGCTGGTAGACGAACTGGTGCGGCGCTTCCTTATGGACTTTCCGGATAAATACATCGGCATTGTTTCGGTTGATCCGTCCAAACGCAAAACAGGAGGCGCGCTGCTCGGCGACCGCATCCGGATGAACGCCATTAACAACCCACGGGTTTACATGCGCTCGCTGGCCACGCGCCAGGCCAACCTGGCCCTGTCCAAACATGTCGGCGACGCGGTGGCCATTCTGAAAGCCGCCCATTTCGACCTGATTATTCTGGAAACTTCCGGCATCGGGCAAAGCGACACGGAGATCACCGAATACGCCGATCTGAGCCTGTACGTCATGACCCCGGAATACGGGGCCGCCACCCAGTTAGAGAAAATTGACATGCTCGATTTCGCAGACCTGGTGGCCCTCAACAAGTTCGACAAACGCGGGGCCCTCGACGCCCTGCGCGACGTGCGCAAGCAAGTGCAGCGCAACCGCAAACATTTTGAAAGAAACGTAGACGAAATGCCCGTTTTTGGCACCATCGCCAGCCAGTTCAACGATCCGGGCACCAACACGCTCTACAAATCGCTGATGCTGGTGCTTCAGGAAAAGGGGTTCGAAGGGCTTCCGTCTCATTTCACCGCTCCGGAAGAAATGAGCGAGAAGGTGTTCATCATCCCGCCCAAGCGCGTGCGCTATTTGGCAGAAATCAGCGAAGGCATCCGTCAGTACAACCTGAGGGCGCTGGATCAACGCCATGTGGCCCAGCGACTTTACGCGCTGGACCAGGCCATGGAAGCGCTGCGCGAACGCGGCGCTGACCAAAACGCACTCACGGCCTTGCAGGCAGCCCGCGATCAGACTGCACTGGAATTCGACCCGAAAAACCAGGCCATGCTGGACCGCTGGCCCAGCCTGATCAAGCGTTTCAGCGATCCCGAGTTTACGTTTAAAGTGCGCGACCAGCAACTGGTGGTGGAGACCCACACGGTGTCGTTGTCTAACCAGCGCATTCCGCGCGTCAGCCTGCCGCGTTACGAGGCCTGGGGCGATCTGTTGTACTGGATGCTGCAGGAAAATGTGCCGGGACTTTTCCCGTATACCGCCGGCATCTATCCGTTTAAGCGCGAAGGGGAGGATCCCACGCGCATGTTTGCGGGGGAGGGGGGACCGGAGCGCACCAACCGCAGGTTTCATTACGTCAGCCTGGGCATGCCGGCCAAGCGCTTGTCCACCGCCTTTGACTCGGTGACGCTGTACGGCCACGATCCGGATTACCGCCCGGATATTTACGGCAAGATCGGCAACTCCGGGGTATCCATCTGTTGCCTGGACGACGCCAAGCGGCTGTACTCGGGTTTTGATTTGTCCGACGCAAAGACCAGTGTGTCGATGACCATCAACGGGCCAGCGCCAATGATTCTGGCCTTCTTTCTCAATGCCGCCATCGACCAGCAGTGCGGCAAGTACATTCTGCAAAACGGGCTGGAGCACCAGGTCAACGAAAGAATCAAAGCCCTTTACGCCGAAAAAGGTATGACGCGTCCCGAGTACGCCGGTGAGCTTCCGGTAGGGCACAACAAGCTGGGTTTGCACCTTTTAGGTGTGAGCGGCAGCGAAGTCCTTCCCTCAGAAATTTACGAGGAGATCAAACAGCGCACGATGGCGTCTGTGCGCGGAACCGTCCAGGCGGACATCCTCAAAGAAGACCAGGCGCAAAACACCTGCATTTTCAGCACAGAATTTGCGCTGCGGCTGATGGGCGATGTGCAGGCGTATTTCATTGAGAACAACATCCGTAATTTTTATTCTGTTTCGATTTCCGGTTACCACATTGCCGAAGCGGGCGCCAACCCCATCACACAATTGGCCTTTACGCTGGCCAATGGGTTCACGTATGTAGAATACTACCTGAGCCGGGATATGGACATCAACGCGTTTGGTCCCAACCTGAGCTTTTTCTTCTCTAACGGGCTTGACCCGGAATACGCCGTCATTGGCCGGGTGGCCCGTCGCATCTGGGCCAAGGCCATGAAAAATCGCTACGGGGCCGACGACCGAACCTGCAAACTCAAGTACCATATTCAAACCTCTGGTCGTTCTTTGCACGCCCAGGAAATTGATTTTAACGACATCCGCACTACGTTGCAGGCTCTCTACGCTATTTACGACAACTGCAACAGCCTGCACACCAACGCTTATGACGAGGCCATCACCACGCCCACAGAAGGCAGCGTGCGCCGCGCCATGGCCATTCAGCTCATCATCAACCAGGAGTTGGGATTGGCCCGCAACGAAAACCCAATGCAGGGCAGTTTCATTACCGAACATTTAACGGATTTGGTAGAAGAAGCTGTGCTGTTGGAATTTGATCGCATTACGGAGCGCGGCGGCGTTCTCGGGGCTATGGAGACCATGTACCAGCGCGGCAAAATCCAGGAGGAAAGCCTGCACTACGAAACACTCAAGCACACCGGTGAACTGCCCATCATTGGGGTCAATACATTCCTGAGCGACAAAGGCTCGCCTACCATCATTCCCGATGAAGTGATTCGCGCCACGGAAGCTGAAAAACGCAACCAGATCACGACGCTGCGCAACCTGCAACAGTTCCGCGCCGACCGCTCAGAAGCCTCGCTCAAGGCGCTGCAAACGGCGGCCATTCACAACGAGAACATTTTTGAAGTGATTATGGAAGCGGCCAAATACTGCTCGCTGGGGCAAATGACTGCCGCCTTGTTTGAGGTTGGAGGGCAGTACCGTCGCAACATGTAATGCCGGAGGAGTTAATCTGGACGACGCCTCTTGGGGTTGTTCTTGCGCGAGCGTACAACGGCAAACTCGGGGGCTTGACTTTTCTGGATGAGGGCCAGCAGTTGAACGCTGAAACAGAAGTATCGGAACATCAGGCCTCGAATAAAGCCGTGCTTGCTCTTACCCGACAACAACTCAGCGAGTATTTCGCCCGCCAGCGCCAGGCTTTTTCCGTGCCCTTGCACCTGGAGGGAACCCCTTTTCAGCAATCCGTGTGGCAGGCTTTGCAATCCATACCTTACGGCCATACCCGAAGCTACCAGGAGCAGGCGCAGCAGATGCGCCAGGCGTCTGCCATCCGAGCCATCGCAGCGGCCAATGGGCGCAATCCTATAGCGGTGTTGGTGCCTTGCCACCGGGTGTTGGGGGCGGGGGGAAAATTGACCGGCTACAGTGGCGGCCTCTGGCGCAAACAAGCCCTTCTGGACCTGGAACGGCCGGGGTTGTTCGGGTAGTACGCGGTAGCGGTAGGCAATGGTGTCCGTAAGGTTCAGCCTGGCCGGTGGCCGTTGCTTAAAAGTGTTCCGGGCCGATTTAGAAAACCCTCGGATCAAGCCGCCGGATTCACCTTACTTTTGGGAATTATGAAACGCGTTCCCGCTCTCCCAATTCTGCGTTTATGGTTATTGATTGGCGCATTCCTTTCTACCGCCGCTGCCTCACAGAGCCAAGTTGTTCAGTTTGATGCTGATCCAGCAATATCACCTCTGGATGTGCACCTGCTGGAAGGCCGTGCCGCAAGTGGCCCGGTGTCCGATCAGCGCGCGCGCCGACAGGCCATGGCCACCGCTTTTGCGCCATTTTTGCACGGTGTTGCTTCAGGTGATCCGCTGCCGGACGGGGTTATTCTCTGGACCCGTGTAACGCCCGAAAGCCCTTCGCCCGAACCCATTGAAGTGCGCTGGCGCATGGCGCTCACGGCCTCCATGAGTCCTGTGCTGGCAGAAGGGACCAGTATGGCCAACGATGATCGCGACTACACGGTCAAAGTAGACGTGCGCGGTCTGTTGCCCAACCAACATTACTACTACCAGTTTGAAGCGCTCGGGCGCAAATCCGTGATTGGGCGAACGCGCACCGGCACAACGGGCAGCCTGGATCGGTTGCGGCTGGCAGCGGTGTCTTGCTCCGATTACCGCGCGGGGTATTTTCACGCCTACGCTCGTTTGGCAGCCCGGAACGATCTGGCCCTGATCCTGCATCTGGGTGATTATTTCTACGAAGGCGGCGGCGGTCCGGATGACCGCACGCACGAACCCGATGCGGAGATCTACCGGTTGCAGGACTACCGCGCGCGCTATTCGCAATACCACCTTGATCCGGATTTGCAGCGAGTGCACCAGGTGCATCCTTTCTCCACCATTTGGGACGACCACGACATTGTCGTCGACGCCTTGCGCGACACCAGTCTGCGGCACGACGAAGAATTCGGCAGCTACCGCGACCGCAAGTGGGCCGCCATAAAAGCCGCGTATGAGTGGCTGCCTTTGCGCGAAGATCCTGTTGATTCGCTGCGCATCTGGCGCTCCCTGCCCTACGGCGATCTGGCAGAAGTTTTCTTACTGGACACGCGATTGTACGACCGCGATCGTTTTGCCACTGATGCCAGCGATCCAATTTACCAAAGCCCTGATCACCGCCTCCTTGGACCGGCGCAAATGGCGTGGCTGCAGAGCGGCCTGGCCGCGTCAACAGGCCGCTGGAAAGTGCTGGCCAACCAGGTCATGATGGGACACCTCTCCGCCCTGGAAGATGACCCGGTCATCTTTGAAAACTGGGCAGGCTACACCGCAGAACGGGATGCGCTTTACGCTTATCTTGATGACAATAACATAACTAATACTGTGGTTGTAACCGGTGATTTTCACGTGTCTATGGCGCTGGATTTAGCCCCTAACCCGCGGCTTCCGGAGAATTACAACCCCGAAACTGGCGAAGGTTCGCTGGCCGTTGAATTTCTGGTGCCCAGCGTGACCGGTGAAAATTTTGACGAAGGGGAGACCTACGGTTTTAGCAACTCCGCATCCGCTTCGTTCCTGATTTCACAAGCCAACAAGCACATCAAGTGGAGCGAACTGGACGGACATGGCTACGTGCTGCTTGACCTCAACGCCGATCGCGCCCAGGCAGAATTCTGGCACCTGGAGGACATCAGCGACCCGGACAATACCATAGAAAATGCTGTGTTATTGTGGGAAACACTGACCGGCACGCAGCGAATCCAGCGCAGTTTTACGCCTTCCGCACCGATCGAAGGCCTGCCCCCCCTCCCCCCGCTCGACACGACAGCCGCATCCCCGGCCAGCGGCAACGTGCTGTTGAGTGCAGGACCTAATCCCTTTGAAACATCGTTTAGTGCTAACCTCTTGCTGAGCGCCGAGGCATCGGTGGAATGGTCTGTGTACAATGCGGCAGGGTTGCGGGTAGCGCACGCCCCTGCACAAACTCTGGCCGCCGGGAACTACCTGATTCGCCAGGCAGCCGAGACCTGGACCCCGGGCTTGTACATCCTGGATTTGGCATTAGACGGAGAACGCGTGCAACGCAAGTTGTGGAAAGCGCGCTGAGCCAAATGCCCGAGCGGAACGCATCGGTTTCTGGTGCTGAGCTATGCCGGTTTTTGCACGGGCAGATTGGGCGAAGGCTGACGCTCTGCAACACCGCTCAGGGAAGCACTAAAATCTTTCGGCTTCGTATTTGTATTCCGTCCGGATAAATGACTTCCAGCACGTAGGGACCAGGAGCCAGGGAACCGAGTTGCACCGTAACAAAAGGTCCGGTTACCAATTGGGCGTCCATGACGCGCTGACCCGCAGCATTGAACAAACTGACCCGTGCAATGCCACTGATGGATTCACCAAACTTGAAATACAATTGCTGGCCGCTGCGCACCGGACTGGGATAAATGCTCAGGCAGTCGCCCAGGCATGGAACCGGATTCCACGCGGGATTGTAAATGCGGATGATGCGATCGTCATCTACGGTGACCGCATACTGGCCGTTGAACTCGCGATTTGAAGTGCACAAGTACACGCTGCCGTCGGGGGCGGTGAGCACATCGCGGATGCGGCCAAAGACCCCAATCTGGTTGAGCTGCCCAAGGTCAGTAGGCACCACCGGACCTTCATGCAAATAGTCGCGGACCCCTAAAACCTCCAGGCCTTCCGTGTCCAGTTGAATAACGCGAATGCGCTGTCCCGGATCGCCGCGGCGTTTGAGAAATCCTGCAATCAGGCAACCTTGCCACTGGGGAATGGCCGGATGGTTGTAATAATCCAACCCGCTGGGCCCGGCGGTCGGTGTCCAGGTTACGTGCGGCTCCACCACCGCATAGACTTCGCAAAAGGCCGCTTCTTCCGGCGCATCGCAGGCACCGGCAACTTCGGGCCAACCGTAATTGCGACTGGCTATGTGCCGGTTAAGTTCATCATCGGCATCTTCTCCGTGCTCCGTTGACCATATCTCTCCATTAGGCAACTGCACCAAGCCCTGCATGTTGCGATGGCCGAGGGTATACAAGGCAATGCCGGGAAAAGGATTGTCCGCTGGAATGCTTCCATCTAACTCGAGCCGAAGCAATTTGCCGTTTGGGCTGAGGGAGTCCTGAGGAAGAAAGGGATTGAAGGCATCGCCTGTGGCAAAGAGCAGTTTGCCCGTCTGGTCTAACAGCAGCCGCGCACCGTTGTGCGAATCCCTTCCCGCCATTTCCAACAGGATTTCTTCATCCTGCAAGCCATTGGCTCCGAACCAAAATCGGGAGAGCCGGAGGTTGTCTTCCGTGTAGGTGTAGCTAACGTAAATCCAGGGCTCGTTGGCAAAATTCGGGTGCAAAAACAGCGCATGGAGTCCCGAGTTGTCAGTAGAATTGAACACACCCGGAACAGTGTCCAGCACCACAACTTCTTTGGTGGAAGGATCATAGCGTTTGAGCGCACCGGTTCGTTCAGTAAACCATAGTTGATCATCCGGTCCCCAAACCAAATCCCAGGGCAAATCCAAGTTGCGCGCTACCACCTCCGCCACCAGAGGAACGGGATCGGAAATGGCATAGGCATTCAACGCCGGGCGTTGGGCGAAGGTGAAATCACCGACGAGCAGGAAAGACCATACCAGCAAACAACGCCACAAAGGGTGCAAACGCATGCCGCCAAAACTACGACGGCAACCCGATTCAGGAACGCTGCTCCGGTGAGCCCTCATGGAGCCAGCAAAAACCCTACTGCCGGAGCCAGGCGCTCCTGCACCCAAAGGTTGTATTGCAAGCCACTCGGGTGAAGCCCGTCAGCGGCCACTAACGCAGGCTCCGCTAAGCCTCGTCGCGATAAATCGGTGATGGCCAGCCAGGTGATGTTCTTCTGTAACGCCACCCGTCGGTTTACCGCGTTCAAGGAGTCTATGCCGGTACTCACTATTGCAGGATCGGGCAGCGCAGCGCCAAATGGCGTGTAGGCATAGTCCGGAATGCTGACGACGAAGACGCGGTCGGACCTTGACCCGGCCAGAAACACCGCGGTGTCCAACAAGGCGCGAAACTCGGCTTCGTAGGCATCAATGGGGCGACCCTGGTAGAAATTGTTGACGCCGATGAGCACGGAGACCAGGTCCCAATTGGGCGAAAGGTGTTCGGCACTGACGGCTGCCTGCAGTTCATCTGTGCGCCAACCGGTGCGGGCAATGATGTGCAGGCTGTCCAACGGCAGGCCTTGCTGTTGCAGGGCTGCGGTTAGCTGGACCGGCCATCGGCTTTCGGTGGCGACGCTCTCGCCGATGGTGTAGCTATCGCCCAGAGCGAGGTAGCGCAGGGGGGTGGGGGGCTCGGCGGGTTGTGTGCAGGCGTTAAACTGGGCTGCCAGCAAACAGAGCATTAAGGCTTTGAACATGCTCAAACTTACGGGCTGCCGGGCATGCCCGGTTTGCCCGGAAACCCGATTTGCACAAAATCAACGAAAACGGCCGGAATACAATTTGGCACGCCACTTGCTATGGGTCAAATGCAGTAAATACTACGCCATGAAAATCCTGCTTCCCTTCCTCGTCGCAACGCTGTTGCTCTCCTCCTGCACCCTCAAACTAAGCCCCTACACCACCCGCCTGCACCAGGAAACCGGGCTGGACGAACAGGGGCTTCAACGGGTGCAATTTTACGTGTCCAAAGACATTGTGCTTCAGCGCGACATGGGCGACAGCGAAACCGAAGTGGTTGGTGGAAAAATCAGGATGGTCAACGGCCGCCGTGTAGAAGAAGTGGTCATTCTGGCCGGTACACCTGGTGTGTTGATGAACATGCCCGACACCGACCGCTTAGCCGTCAGTTTTGAAGCCACTTCCAACGATTACCTGCTGTTCGGCGTTAGCGAAAACGAGGGCGGCGCCTATGCCCTGATGGCCAAAGATTGGACCCACCGGGTCGGAGAAATTCAATACGGGGGAAAAATATATCGCACTACGCCAGAGAGCGCAGGCGCGATTCTGCTCGTGGATGTTCGAAAACTGAACAAAGTGGACCTCAACAGCCGCACCGCCAGCGGCCGCAAGATCAACGAATAACCGTTCAGGTTTACAGCCTTTGATCGGTCTGCCGCCAAGCGGCAACTCAGGAATGACCCAAAAAAAAGAAGGAGCCGCATATCGCGACTCCTTTCTTCTTAGGGATTACAGGAAATACAATCAGGGTCAGGGTGAGCACAAGATAGGCGTGGTTCTGAGGGCTCCAAAGCCTTTAGCCAGCTACTTAGAATTCGTAAGATTTTACGGGAAATTCGACTGTAAACCAGCGTTAAAACCAAGTTTGGACGGTTAACTCCAGCGCCGCATTAGCCGGGTGCAACACAGCCTGCCACCCTGCGACGCGCGCAGCCTGCACGTTTTCGGGATGGTCATCTACAAACATCAGGTCTGCCGGCTTTAGCCCAACATGCTCGGCCACGGTGTGGTAAATGATTGGCTCGGGCTTGCGCATTCGCATCTCGTAACTCAGGAACAGATGTTGAAAAATGCCAGCAAACAGCGGGCGCCCATGCGCCTGATCCACATGGCTGAAAATCCATTCCATGTGCAACGCATTGGTATTGCTGAGCAAATACAGCGGGTAGCTTTTGGCCAGTTTGGCCAATGCGATCAGGTTTTCCGGGGGAATGGGCTCCAGAATGGTCTGCCACACCGTCCGTACGTCGGCTTCGTCGCTGCCGGCGAGCCGAGCCAGGGTTCCCAAAAACTCCTGCCCGGAGATCTGGCCCTTTTCGAACCGATCAAAAAAACCATCGTCCAGCAAAGCGGCGTAGGCCCGATCAAAAGGGTGGTTCCCCGCTGACCCTTGGGCGCTCAGCGATCGAAAGGCGGCCTCCGCCCGAGGCCGGTTCAGGGGCAGGATGACCCCCCCGAGGTCAAAAACGATGGCTTTCATAGGCGAAGGGGGCAAAAATCGGTCAGCTTGTTGGCTTTCTCGCTACGCGGCTGGGTTTTTGGGAGTTCCCATTATCTTTACCAACCCGGATTGTTTTACGGGCCCATAGCTCAGCGGTTAGAGCAGGGGACTCATAATCCCTTGGTCGCAGGTTCGAATCCTGCTGGGCCCACCCGATAACCCTGCCTCCGCAGGGTTTTGTTTTTCGCGTCACCTCCCTGGCATGACGGTAGTTTATTATCAGATTCTTGTGGCTTGTATTGCCCTGGTGCTCTCGCTGGGGGTAGCGGTATTGGCCTGGATGCTGCTCCGCAGTCGCGCGCGCGAGAACACCCTTCGCCAGGAATTGGAAGCCCAGGAAAGCCGCCTGCGCCAGACTATGGCCACGCAGGAAGAGGAGCGCAAACAGTTCAGTGGCGCCTTGCACGAAGAAATTGGCAGACAATTGCAGGACTTGCGCCTTTCTGCCAGCCGCTTGGCGGAGCGTTCTGCGCAGCAATCGCCGGAACAGGGTGCCGAAATACGCCGGATTGGGCAGGGACTGGAACACGCCGCCCGCGACATCAAAGCCCTTTCGGACAAGCTGCTTCCTCGTGTTCTGGCCGAAACGGGCCTGGACGCAGCGCTGGCTGAATTAACCGATCAGCTTTTTCGGAATTCCTCCCTTCAGGCCCGGTACTCGCCCAGCGCTACCGGCGGCCGCTACGGGCAACAGGTGGAGATTGCCACCTACCGCATGGCCCGTGAATTGCTCAGCAACGCCGCGCGGCACGCCGGCGCTCGCCACGTGGACATGCACCTGGAGCGCAACGGCTACTACCTGCTGCTCACAGTCCGCGATGACGGTCGGGGTTTCGACACCAGCAGGGCCAGGGTTCGGGACAGCGGGCTTCAACGCCTGGAATCGCATTTGCAGTCCACCGGGGGAAAAGCCAGTTTCTCAAGCGGCATTGGAGAAGGGACCAGCGTGACCTTGCGGATCCCGATCGCGTAATCGCCAGGAACATGGGTTTTGACTCAAACGGCACACAGGCCTTGCGCATTATCCACCGGACAAGCGCGCGCCGAGGGCATTGGTCTGCCTGAATGCACCTAACTTTGTGCCCATGAGAAAATTATGGCTCTCCCTATTCCTGCTGGCCACCGGTTTTTCCGTATTTGCCCAGGACGATACCAATGATGAAACCACAACGGAGGATACTGAAGAAGCCGAACCCTTTTCGCTGTCATCAGCCACCTCGGATTCCCGCGACCGCCTGGTATTGGAATTGAACTGGAACACCTGGCTCAATACCCCTGACGTTTTTAATGTGCAAGCGAAATCGCGGGGTTTTAATTTTTACTTCTACTACGATCTGCAACTCGGAACGGACAATGTAGCGCTGGCTCCAGGCATCGGCTTGAGCAACTCCAACATTTTCCACGAGTCTTTTCTGGCGGTGAATGCCGATTCTAACGCAACAGCTTACGGCGTAACGGAAGTGCTGCCCTTCCCGGATGGCTTGGATTACAAAAAGAACAAGATTAGCCTGACCTACGTGGAGGTACCCGTGGAACTGCGCATTCGCACCAACCCCAACGACAAAGGCAAGCGTTTTAAAATTGCCGCCGGGTTCAAAGCGGGGTTGCTGATTAACAGCCACACCAAATACGTAGGGGACGATACCCGGCCCGGTGCCTACCCGGCCAACACCGAATACGTCAAGTACAAAGAGTCCCGCATCCTGAACGTTCAATCGTTCCGCTACGGCGTTACGGGCCGCGTGGGCTACGGTGCTGTGAACGTGCACGCCTTCTACGGGCTCACCGATGTGTTTGAAGACGGTTTGGGCCCAACAGCGAATGCTCTGGAAGTGGGCATTTCGTTTAATCCGTTCTAATAGGAGTTCCCTTTAGAAGTAACGCGGGGCCATCATTCTAGGCGTCGCAATCCGGTTGCGGCCAAAGTCAAGGTCAAAGCCCACCAGGATTTCATGCGAGCCGGTGGTGTATGGACCCACTTCGTTGATCTGGTGATCGTAGGCATAGCCCACCCGCAATTGGCGGTTCACCTGGAACTCCACCATGCCATCAATCGAGGCATTGGTTCGGTAGCTGACCCCTGCCCAGAAGCGCTCTACAAACAGAAAGCTGGCGTTGAAGTCCGCTTGGACTGGTGCATTTGGAACGTATTTCACCAACACCGCCGGACGGAACTTGACGCTTTCGCTGATGTCTACCACACCGCCCATCATGGCGTTCATGTGACGGGATTGTCTGGCGTAAGCGTTGTCCTCGCTGAGCAGCGTCCGGCCGCTCAGGTCGTTCTCAATCAGGCGCTGAGCCGAAACACCCGCGTAAAACGCTTCGCTCTGGTAGTACACCCCGGCACCCACGTTGGGGCTGAAGGTACTCAGGTCCGTGGCCAGGCTTGGATCACCAGCATCGATGTGAACAGCGGTGCTCAGGGCCACCTCGTAGTGGTCAAAGCCACCTTGCACACCAAAGCTTAGACGACCATCGCCAAGGGGTAGGCGGTAAGCGTAGTTGGCATAAATGCCTGTCTGGTTTTGGAGGCCGAGGCGGTCGTTGATGACCGTCAGGCCCAAAGCCACTTTGGGGTTCTTCAGGTGCCCGTGAACACTAAAGGTTCCGGTTCTCGGCGCACCGTTGAAACCTGTCCATTGGTCCCGGTAGAGCATGGTAATGCTGGTAGCTGCCCGGCTGCCGGCATAACCCGGATTGATGAGTAATTTGTTGAACATGTACTGGGTGTACATGGCCTCTTGTTGGGCAATCAGAGGGCTGGCGGCAAAGGCGAGGAGTAGCGTGAGTAAGATTCGATTCATAAGTATGTTGAGCAAAGGCTTTGTGCCTATCTGCTGCTTTTGTTTGGTGATTGAAGGAATAGAACCGGCCCTTTTACCCGAATGCCGTTTCGGTGTCACGAAGTCAGGCTTTTTTGGTGGGTTTTTGAGGCTTTCGATGTTTCTGGCGTGCAAACATTTTGGAGCAACAATCCCGGTACTTTTTTGATCCTATTGTCAAGATTGCTTTCTGCTGCCCACTTGTCAAGGGTAGCGACATACATTTCTGGGATGCATGCATAAACCTCGGGCGCTCAGAATGGCCTGCGTCCCATGCAGCGAATAAAAATGCTGGTAGTGGATAAAATCAGCCCTTGCTACGGCTTTTCAGGCCCCTTCGCCCTAAATGAGACGGGAGAAATCCGCGTCACAACCGGCCAGGCAGCGCGCAAAAACAGGGCATATTGGCCCTCCAAAAAGGTAGAAACCCGGAAATGGCTGTGGGTTCACAAGATGCGCCAGCGTGAAAGGAGGATCCGATGAGCTGCTCAAAACCAGGGTCTGGCAATAGGTTTTGCGATAGGTCTAAAGGGTGCTATTAAAAAACCCCCGAACAGGAGTTCCTGTTCGGGGGGCAAAAAAGCTTCAGACCGGGGCTGCCCCCTATCTTATGTACAGAGTTTAGCGCTGAATAGCGACGAAGCCTTTAAAGATCGGGCTATCCTTTTGGTTGGGGTCCAGCACCAAGACGTAGAAATAGGTGCCATCCGGCAACATCTCGCCGTTGGTCATGTTGGTGCCATCCCACTGGCTGGCGTAGCTATCGGCCTGGTATATCAAGTTCTCCCAACGATTGAACACCATCAACTGGTTGTCGGGGAATTGCTCGATCCCGATGATCTCAAAGGTCTCGTTGAACCCGTCGCCGTTGGGCGTAAACACTTCTGGTATGATTATGTCCACTTCGGCCATGGTGATGCAAACCAACGCGTCATCGCGCTCTACCCCCAGGTTGTCGCAGACTTCATAGGTGAAGCAATCTACACCCACATAGCCAATCTCGGGCGTGTACAGCACTGAACCATCCGGATTGATGACCACCGTGCCGTGCAATGGCGTGGTTAAGAGCGTCACGCAATCAGGGTCGGCATTGGGTGAGTCGTTGGCCAGAATAACGATGGCCACCGGTTCGCCTGCAGGCGTGGAAGCAACGTCATCATTGGCCACCAGATCCACGCAGGCCACCACAATGGTCACCCAGGCGGTATCGCAATGGCCCCAGGTGTCGCAGATGAGGTATTCAAACCCATCGGTGCCGCACCAATCGTCGAAAGGAGTGTAGGTTACCACACCCGTGGCCAAATCCACGCTTAAAGTACCGTTCACCGGATCCGTCAGGATGTCCAGCGAGCCGGGCACGATCGGGTAATCACCCGGAATGTCGTTCACAAGCACTGGGATCACGACAGGCTGTTCTTCCGGGGTGGAAGCGGCATCGTCAACCGCCACAAGCGCAACAGGCACTTCACCCGTGGTTACAAAAACCCAGGCATCGTCGCACAGGTCCGTGAAGTCGCATACCTGGTAGCGGAAGCTGTCCGTGCCAAAGAACCCTTCGCCAGGAGTAAAGGTGACTGTGCCGTCCGGGTTAACCGTCACGGTGCCGAAAAGCGGATCCGTGAGAATGGTGACCGAACCGGGGTTAATGTCGGTCTCCACGTCAAAGTCGTTGGCCAGGATGTCTATGGTTACCGGCACATCTTCCGGTGTGCTGGCGTAGTCGTCCACAGCCACCGGAGCATCCGGCACCGGGGTAACCAGAATGATGATCAACGCGCTGTCGCACAAGCCGGTCAGATCACACACAACATACCCAATGGTATCTAAACCATACCAGTCTGTATCGGGCGTGTAAGTAACGTTTCCAGTTGCGGGATCCACGCTGGCTGTTCCGTGTGACGGACCGCCCGTGATGGCCACCGAAGTGGGGTCTAAATCCCCATCGGGATCGGAGTCGTTAACGAGCGGATCAACCGTGATGGCACTGTCTTCGGGCGTGGTGATCAAGTCATTGACCGCCACCGGACCGTCCACAACTGTTCCTATGCTGATGACCACCCAGGCGTCGTCGCAAAGGCCGTCGTCGTCGCAAACCTGGTAGCGGAAAGAATCCACTCCGTTCCAATCCAAATCGGGGGAATAGGTTACGGTTCCGTCGGCGAGTACCGCGGTGGATCCGTGCAGCGGGGCTGTAAGCACCAATACTGTTCCCGGCATCAGCATGCCATCAATGTCGTAATCATTACTCAAAACAACCACGTTGATCGGGGTATCCTCGCTGCCGGGCAGCGCATCGTCCACCGCCACCGGCGGATCATTCACATCGCCAACCAAGATGGTTACTGTAGCATCGTCGCAAAGTCCATCATCGTCGCAGACCTGGTAGGTGTAGGAATCGTTGCCATTCCAGTCAGCGTTGGGGGTGTACACCATGGAGCCGTCGGGCATGACCGTTACCGTGCCGTTGGTTGGCGGCGTCACCACCGTTACGCTTCCCGGAACCAGGTAGCCGTCCGGATCATAGTCGTTGATGAGCACGGGAATTACCACGGCTACATCTTCCGGGGTACTTGCGATATCGTCTTCGGCAATCGGCGGATCGTTGACATCGCCAATGGTAATGATGACCAGCGCCTGATCGCAGGCACCGTCGTCGTCACAGACCTGGTAAACCAGGGTGTCCGTGCCGTACCAATCGGGATTGGGATAGTAAGTAATGCTGCCATCCGGATTGACGCTGGCAAGGCCATTGCTGGGTACATCCAGAATACTGACCGAAGCTGGCACCAGGAACCCATCGGGATCGCTGTCGTTAGCCATAACCGGCACGGTTATCGGCGTGTCTTCGGCTGTGCTAACGATGTCGTCCACAGCAATCGGGGGATCGTTGACATCGCCCACCGCAACCGTGACCTGCGCGTCGTCGCAAAGCCCGTCGTTGTCGCACACTTCGTAGGTGTACACATCTACTCCAAACCAATCGGGCGAAGGGGTATAGGTAATGGTCCCATCGGGATTGACCACCACTGTGCCGTTCGCCGGAGCAATAACAATAGTTACGCTGCCAGGTACCAGCCAGCCGTCCGGATCGTGGTCATTGGCCAGAACAGTTGTCGTAACAGGAGTGTCTTCGACCGTAAAGGCCGCATCATCCACCGCTACGGGCGGATCATTGACATCGCCTGTTGTAATCGTGACAACAGCCGCATCGCATGCGCCATCATCATCGCAAACCTGGTAGGTATAAGCATCCGTGCCGAAATAATCCGGTTCCGGTGTATAAGTAATGCTGCCGTCCGGATGCACCACCAGCGTACCATGGCTCGGGGCAACCAGAATAGTCACGGAAGCAGGCACCAGGAAGCCATCGGTGTCGTAATCGTTGTTGAGCACAACGGTGGTCACCGGCGTGTCTTCCGGCGTGAACTCCGTATCATCCACCGCAATCGGCGGATCATTGACATCCCCAACGGTAATGGTTACCATGGCCTGGTCACAAGCGCCGTCATCATCGCACACTTGATAGCTGTAATGGTCGGTTCCGTTCCAACCTGGATCAGGGGTGTAGGTGATGCTTCCGTCGGGATTGACCACCACAATTCCATTTGCGGGAGCGAGCACAATGGTTACCGTAGAGGGAACCAGGGTGCCGTCCGGATCGTGGTCGTTGGCCAGCACGTCGGTAGTGACCGGCGTGTCTTCCGAGGTGTTATCGGTATCGTCGTTCGCAAACGGTGGGTCGTTGACATCCAACACAGAAATAGTTACGGTTGCTTCATCGCAAGCCCCGTCATCGTCGCAGACCTGGTAGACAAAACTGTCGGGTCCGTGGTAGTTGACATTTGGCGAATAGGTAATGGTTCCATCCGGGTTCACCACTACTGTTCCGTGAAGCGGATCGGTAACAATGGTTACGGTGGAAATGACCAATACACCGTCCACGTCGCTGTCGTTAACCAAAACCGGTACCGTTACCGGCGTATCTTCCGGCGTGACGACTGCATCGTCAACGGCAACAGGAGGGTCATTTACATCCAGCACGGAGATGGTTACCGTGGCCTGGTCGCAAGCGCCGTCATTGTCGCAAACCTGGTAGCTAAACGCATCCGGACCGTGGTAGTTCGTATTGGGCGTGTAGGTAATGCTTCCATCGGGGTTGACCAGCAGCGTTCCATGCGCCGGGCCACTGACGATGCTCACGGAACCGGGAACCAAACTTCCATCGGAATCACTATCGTTGTTGAGTACCACAATGAGCACTGGCGTGTCTTCAGGTGTCGTTACCGCGTCATCTACCGCAACCGGCGGGTCGTTGACATCGGTCACCGTGATGGAGACCGCAGCAGCGTCGCAAGCCCCGTCGTCATCGCAGACCTGGTAAGTATAACTGTCCGGGCCGTGGTAGTTCGCGTCAGGGGTATAGGTGATGGAACCATCGGGATTCACCACCACAGAGCCGTGCGCAGGTGGATTCACGATGCTCACCGAACCCGGTACCAAAACGCCGTCCGGATCGCTGTCGTTCACCAAAACCGGCGTGGTTACCGGCGTGTCTTCCGGCGTGACCACAACGTCGTCCACAGCAATGGGCGGGTCGTTTTCATCGCCGACATTGATGCTCACCGTAGCCTGGTCGCAGGCGCCGTCATCATCGCAAATTTGGTAGACGAACGCATCGGAACCAAAGTAGTCCGTGTTCGGGGTATAGGTAATCGTTCCATCAGCATTGACCACTACCGTGCCATGGGCAGGTGGTGTGACGATGCTTAAACTGCTCAGCACCAGAATCCCATCCACATCACTGTCGTTGTCCAGCACGGGAACCGTAACCGGCACATCTTCGAGCGTGCTGCGCGAATCGTCAACCGCTATGGGCGGGTCGTTGACATCGCCGACACTGATGCTAACCGTGGCCTGGTCGCAGGCGCCGTCGTCATCGCAGACCTGGTACACAAAGCTGTCCGGGCCGTGGTAGTTCAGAGAGGGCGTGTAGGTAATGCTGCCGTCCGGATTCAGCGTAACGGTGCCGTGAGCCGGTCCGCTGACGATGCTCACCGAAGTGGGCACCAACGTTCCATCGGAATCACTGTCGTTGACCAACACAGGAACAGTCACCGGGGTATCTTCTGGCGTGCTGGCAACATCATCCAGCGCTACCGGAGGATCGTTGACATCGCCAACGCTTATGGTCACGACGGCCTGATCGCAGGCGCCGTCATCATCGCAAATCTGGTAGGTAAAGCTGTCCGAGCCGTTAAAGTCCCCGCCGGGAACATAGGTTATCGTACCGTCAGGCAGCACCGTGATCGTTCCGTTCGAAGGGCCGCTGAGCACCACCAGCGAGCTCAGTACCAAGGTTCCATCCGGATCGTTGTCGTTGTTCAGCACCGCGATGTTGACCGGCGTGTCTTCCAGTGTTGACGCTGCGTCATCCACCGCAATCGGCGGGTCGTTGACATCGCCAACCGTGATGGTAATGGTGGCCTGGTCGCAGGCACCGTAGAAATCGCAGACCTGGTAGGTGAGCACATCCGTTCCGAACCAATCTGGCTCAGGGGTGTAGATCACTTCGCCCGTAATGGGATCGGCGTAGGCAGAGCCGTGAGAGGGACCACTGATCACCGTGACGCTTGCGGGATCGAGCGGACCATCGGGATCGCTGTCGTTGACTAACACATCAACCGTAACCGGCGTGTCCTCCAGGGTTGTTTCCACGTCATTCACCGCAACAGGGGGATCGTTGACCGGACCAACTGTCAGCGTTACGGTAGCCTGATCGCAAAGGCCGTCATCGTCGCAAACCTGGTAAGCGTAGCTGTCCGGACCGTTGTAATTCAGTGTGGGCGTGTAGGTAATGCTGCCGTCGCCATTCACAGTAACTGTGCCGTGGGCCGGGCCACTAATGATGCTCACCGAACCGGGAACCAAACTTCCATCGGGATCGGAATCGTTGCCCAACACCGCGGTGGTCACCGGGGTATCTTCCAGGGTAGAAGCCACATCGTCCACCGCAATAGGAGGATCATTCACATCCTGCACATTGACCGTAACGGTAGCTACGTCGCAGGCGCCATCGTCGTCGCAGACCTGGTAAGTGAAGCTGTCAGGACCGTGGTAATCGGAATCGGGCGTGTAGGTGATGCTGCCGTCCGGGTTCACGAAAACCGTGCCATTGGCGGGTTCGTCCACCACTATAACACTGCCAGGATTCAGGCTTCCGTCCGGATCGCTGTCGTTGCCCAATACGGGAATGTTGATCGGGGTATCCTCCGGGGTGCTGACCACATCATCTACCGCAATCGGCGGATCATTGACGTCCGTAACCGTCACATAGACCGTTGCCTGGGCACAAGCTCCGTCGTCATCGCAAACCTGGTAGACCAGGCTGTCCGGACCGTGGTAATTGGGATCGGGCGTGTAGAGCAGGCTGCCGTCGGGTTGAACGGTCACGTCGCCGTGAACGGGAGGGGTGAGCACCACGACTGAACCGGGCAACAAGCTGCCATCCGGGTCGCTGTCATTGGCCAAAATGGGAATGCTCAAGGGCGTGTCTTCCGGCGTGCTGGCCACATCGTCCAGGGCCACCGGCGGATCGTTCACGTCGGTAACCGTGACCGTGACCACGGCTGCGTCGCAACCGCCGTCATCGTCGCAGTACACGTAAGTGAAGGTCTCCGTGCCGTGCCAATTGGCATTAGGCGTGTACGTAATGCTGCCATCCGGATTCACCACAGCCGTACCATGGGCAGGTGCGCCGGCAATGGTCACGTTGGCCGGGTTGATCGGGTTGTCCGGATCGCTGTCGTTGGCCAACACAGGAATAGTTACGGCAACGTCCTCCGGTGTAGTGGCCGCATCATCCACGGCAACAGGCGGATCATTGACTGGCAAAACGACGATAACCACCTGCGCTTGCGCACTCAGGCCATCGTTGTCGGTAACCTGGTAGGTCAGCGTGTCGGTGCCGTGCCAGTTGGCATTTGGCGTATAGGTTAACGTGCCAGACGGGTTGACCACTACCGTTCCGTTTTGCGGGGGAAGGATCACCGTCACCGAGCCAGGAACGAGCGAACCATCGGGATCGCTGTCGTTGGTCAGCACGGGCAGGGTGATGACCACGTCTTCCGGGGTGGTGTACACATCGTCTACGGCCAATGGAGGACAATAAGAGCGCAACTCAATTCCCTTAACCGTGAAACAACCGCAATCCGTTTCCAGGCGCACAAAATAAGTTCCCTCAGTTGTAAGCGTCAACGAGCTCAGCAGACTGGTGCCGTTTACCGCGCTCATGGAGTCAGCGTGCACCGTCAAGGTGCCGTCATCGCTGCCTGGAAAATTCATCGGGATGGAAACGGAAAAACTTCCACAGAAATCAAACTTGCGCGCGCCCAGCAAACGAGCGTCAATGTTGGTGATGGTAATGGTGTCGTATTGATCAATGCACCCTCCGGCGCGGCTGCGCACCCAGTAAGTGCCCGGCTCAGTTGCCGTCAACTCGGAGCCGGTGCTGCCGTTAGACCAGAGAAACTCGTCGGCGGTAATGCGCGTCTGCAAGTTCATGGGCAGCAGATCGCGGTTGCAGGCAATTTGGTCCGGCCCGAGGTTGGGCTGCGACAGCCCGAAACGGGTGTAGTAACCGTACACCGTTGATGCCCCGAGGTTGTTGAGAATGGCCATGTGGAAGTTGGACGTGGTGTTCTCCACAAAGTTTTGGCCAACGGGCAAGCCAAGGTTGGCGTAGTACGACTTCCATTGACCGCCAGTACCGGGTACGACAGTAAACGATGAGGCTGAAATCAGCGATGGATTGCCGTTGATGATAAAGTCATCTTCACTTCCGGTCGGCACCAAAATCATCAGGCCAAACTGACCGGAGGAGGTGCGCACAAAACCCATTTCAGAAACTCCGCTGCAACCGATAGGGGGCATTTGCGAATGCCCGAGTTCGCCACCAATTCCCGCCATGTGCATGACGTAAGTGGGCTTGGACGTAGTAATGTAATGCGAAACTCCGGTGAAGGAGCGGCTGTACTGTTCACCGCGGTTTATCGTGGCCACGGGTGTGCTGCCGCCATCAATATAAACTTGCGTGCTGTTTTGTGTGGCCAAAACATAGATGCGTTCGTTGGAACCGCCGTTGCCTTTAACCGCAATGTATTCTGTTCCGATGTGTTCAATCGGGACAATCTGGTCGCCACACAAATCCCAGTGTCCGGGCACGAAAACGTTGTCGTCAAAAATGGTTACCGCAACCGGTTTGGTCGAAGTGACCTCTGACCCGTTCAGACGATCGGAAGGATTAAGGCCAATGGCGAGGGCGGAGTAGGTTTCCCCGCGGTCAAGCATGATGATAAAGGCTCCCGCAGGCAAGGGATGGCCCACCATGTCGTTTTTGGGCGTGATGGTGACTTCCGTGTTGTCTTCTGTTGCCACCACCACGAAACCACTTCGACCAGGCAGACTGGTATTGTTGACAAAGGCCGTTTGCGCGGGGATGAAAAAGTGGCGCCCCAGGGCTACGTCGCCCTTCAGGTTGAAAATACCGGGATTAACCGTGCTGGCTACTTCGTAATATGCCGTGGCCACACCAGTTACTTCCAACAGCAATCCTGTATTGAGCACAGCATTGAAGGGTGAGCTTTCGATCAGCGCCTTGTACGGGGTCAGATCCATGCTGTGGAATTCACCCGCTGGGATGTTGACCACGATGGGCGTAAAGGTGGGACGAGCCGGCATGGACAGCGTGGCTGTAATGGCTTCTGTGTAGGTGGTAATGCGCAGAAAGATCGGCGCATCGCCGTGCAGTTGGTCCACCTCAGGGGCCACAAACCAGCAGCCTCCACCCTGGATTTCGATGTCGCACTGGGCCTGGACTTGCCGGGGCATGGCCACCCAGAAAAACAGCAACAGCAAGGCTATAGGGTAAAATCCCAGCTTGCAAGAGCCAGCATTATGCCTATTAATATGCCTGGAAAAAGATAGCATTCGGTTCATCGGAGCGTTCATTTCACCGGTGGGAAACCGGTCGGGAGAGATAGTTTAGAAAACCGGCGAACTCAGTTGCCGGGGGTACAGGAAACGCGCGGGGTTGCGCCCAATGTCCATCCCGACCAGCAGTTCGTGGCTGCCGCCGGTTTGCGCACTGAACGCACCAAGGGTCAGGTCGTAGGCATACCCGAACCGAAGTCCGGAAGCCATTTCATACCCCAGGTTAAAGACCGCTGTGGAAGAGCTGCGGTAGCCGACTCCGGTCCAGAAGCGCTCGGAGATTAAGACACTCAAATTGCCCTCCGCCTGAAGAGGCGCCCCTTCCGCCATCAAGAGCAAGGCTTGCGGGTGGAGTTTAACATTGGGGTTGACCTTCCAGGCGTAGCCTCCCATGGCAGCATAGTGCCGGGACTGACTAGCCTGCGAGCCTGGCAGATCCGTGATGGCACTTTGCGCCAACTGAGGTGCGCTTAAGCCGGCGTACCAGGTTTTGGAATGATAGTACACCCCGGCGCCTGCATTGGGAAACCAATGGTTTTGGTTGCGCTGAAGGTTTGGGTCATTGCCATCAAGTGGCACAGCATTGGTGAGCGCCAATTGCTGGTTCACTAAACCAGCTTGGAGGCCCACCGAAAGTTTGCCCTTGCCAACTGGAACGCGGTAAGCCCAATCCGTGTAGAGCCCGGTGCTTTGAGCTAGCCCCAAACGGTCGTGGACCAATTGGAAGCCGAGGGCAAGGCGCTCCTGGCGAAGGGGGGCGTGCAGGCTCAGCGAAAGTGTCTGAGGAGCCTGGTCCATACCGGTCCACTGATGGCGGTACAAAGCGGCCACAGAAAGCACATCGCGCGCACCCGCATAGCCGGGATTGAGCGCCAGCTTATGAAACAGAAACTGAGCATAGCGCGCTTCCTGCTGAGCACTGGCCGTTGAAGACAGGCCAGCGATTAATACAATAAGATATATAATGTTACGCATAACAAATCATATTATTTAGCGCGCTTGCCGGTATTGACAGGAATTTGCTCTTTGTCTGTGCTGTTGATTTCCTGGTTAAGCCCGGTAATGCGGAACTGTGTGCGGCGGTTGAACTGGTGCTCCTGATCCGTGCAGGCCACATCATCAGCGCAGCGGTTGCGCAATTCCGATTCGCCATACCCCATAGCGACAACACGCTCCGGCTCCACGCCCAGTTTAACCAGGTAGGTTACCGCCGACTCTGCGCGCTGCTGGCTCAGCTTGCGGTTGTACGCTTTGCTGCCGCGGGCATCCGTGTGCGAACCGAGTTCAATGGTGATCTTGGGGTTACGGCGCATGAATTCAGCCAATTGAATCAGGTCCTGCTCACCGTCCTGCCGGATAAAGGCTTCATCAAAGTCGTAATAGATGTTGTGCAATTCCACCGTCATTCCAGCGTGCACGGGGTCGAGTTCAATGAACACGTCCGTCTCGGTATCGCGTACCAGGACGTCGCGGCTAACGGGCAACACGGCGTCAGCGTAGCCCTCCACGCGAGCGCCCAGCGTGTAATCGCAGGAGCGGGAAATGGGCATGCTCAGGCGGCCCTCGTCGTTGCTTTCAAAGCGGTCGGACGTGCCCGAACAACTGTTGTCCCAAGTAAAGGAAACTCCTGGGATGGGCTTGCGGGTTTCGCTGTCCAGCGCGTGGATGTTGATTTTAATGCGATCCAATTCCAGCGGAATGACGACCGTCTCCGTTGCGCCGAGCAGCGGGGTTTGAATTTCTTTGCGACCGTTGGCATAGCCTTCGTGATTAGCCAACAGCGCTATAGCGATGTCTTTGGGCAGGTCAAGGGCAAACTCGCCTTTCTGGTCGGCCACCAGGTTTTTGTCGGAAGGACCGCCGATGATGCGGACATCAGCTCCGGGCAGCGGTTGGTTGGTCAGGGCGTCCACCACCAGGCCGTTGACCCGGACCCAGTTGTGGTTCATGGAATACAAGTCATCGCCTCCAGAGCCTCCCGGGCGGTTCGATGCAAAGTATCCTTTGCTGCGGTCTTGGTTCCAGATGAGCCCAAAATCATCCCAGCGAGAATTCAACGACCAGCCCATGTTCTGGGTCTTGCGCCAGGAGCCCTCTTCAGGAGCAGCGTAAAAAACATCCAGTCCACCTAAGCCGGCATGGCCGTCAGAGGCAAAATACAACGTGCTGTCCGTGTGCAGAAAGGGGAACATTTCATCGCCTTCGGTATTAATGCCGCCACCCAGGTTGACCGGCTTTGACCAGGAACCGTCCACGCGGCGGCTCATGTACAGGTCAGAACCCCCAAAGCCACCGGGCATGGTGGAACTGAACACCAGGGCGTCGCCGGAAGCCAACAGCGCCGGAGCCGAATTGGAGTAGTCTCCGCTGTTGAAGTTCAGCTCCTCAACTTTGCCCCAATTGTTGCGCCCGCTGCGCTCCGCGGTAAAAATTTTGAGGCGCACGGTGCGCGCGTTTTCTTCTTTGACTGATTCGCTGACGCTGTTGTTGCGGGTAAAAAAGATTTGCTGGCCATCCGCGCTAAAGGACAGGGGTCCTTCGTGGTGCTTGCTGTTCAGCGCAGGGCCTCCAAAACGCTCCGGCTCCCGGAATCCCTGATCGGTCTCGATGGCATAGAACAGGTCCAGGTAAGGTTCCCCGCTCCAGGCGCTCACTTGATCGCCGCCACGGCCGTCTTCACGCGCTGAAACAAAAACGAGCCCGCCTTCGTAAAAGGCCGGCGCAAAATCGGAGAAGGGTGTGTTGAATTCGAGCGGCTGCAAGGTGTATCGCCCCTCGTCGCTGTAATAGCCCACCATTTGGTCGCAGGCAGCCTCAAAGCGAATTCCCCGGGAATCTTCCGGGCGCAAACGGGCATACTCGCGGAACCAGTACTCCGCTTCCTGGCACTTGCCGTTGCTCTGCAGCATTTGGCCGTAGTACAGTTTGAAAATGGGGTTAATGCTGGATTTACCAACAGCCTGGCTGTACCAGTATTCTGCTTTTTCAAAGTCCTGGGTCAGCCGGTAACACTCAGCCAGGTTGATTTTGGCCTGCGTAATGTCTTCTTTTTCCAGAATACGCTCGTAGAGTCCGGCGGCTTCATAAAAGGCATAACTGTTGAAGAGCTTGTCAGCTTTTTCCAACTTAGCGTGTTGACCAAAGACCGCCATAGAGGTGGCCATGAGGACGAAAAGGACTGTTCGTTTCATCGGGTTGGGGAAATATGAAATCCCGATGCAATGTATTCGGGGGAGTACCCCTATTCCATATAACCATCGCGCAACATGTGACAGGGTTAGATGGCCCTTCCGTCCTTTGGAACTTTAGCGAAGCGCAATGGCAAACCCGGCCCAGGCGCTCAAATAGCCCACGAAATAGCCGGCCAAAACTTCTCTCCCCGTGTGCGCTTTGAGCGCCAATCGGCTGCTCCCGACCAGTCCGGCAGCCAGGACCACCGTATAAAATACCCAGGTAATGTCGTCGGAGACCATGGGCACCAGGAACATAGCAGTTGTGGCCAGCGCACCGACGCCGCTCGTGTGCATGCTCACCTTTCCCCAGAGCGAATTGACCATCAGCCCAACGAAGACCGAAATGCAGGCACCGAGCAGAATGGCTTGAAAAACAGCGGGTTCCTGGGTGCGCTGGTAGACCACGTAGGCCCAGATGTAGAAAAAACCGGTGGCGATGTAGGGCAAAATCCGGTCCTCGCGCCGGCGAAGGTTGGTGTGCTCAATAAACTTGAGCGCCGCCATCAGCACAATGCTGAACGCGGGAAAAAACGCCGTCAGCAGCAACACGCGAAACAACTCAAAGCCCTTTTGAGGCAGGGCATAGGCCGAAAACAGGTAGCGGTTACCAAACAGATAGATGGCAAACCCATACGTGGGAATGAGCAAAGGGTGAAAAACCGTCGAGAAAAAACGGGCCAGAAAGCGGAAAATAATCATAACTCCTTGCGCAGGCGAGCCACCGGAATGTTCAGTTGCTCGCGGTATTTGGCCACCGTACGCCGCGCAATGTTATAGCCTTTTTCCTGTAAAATCTCGGTGAGTTTCTGGTCGCTGAGCGGGCGGCGCTTGTTTTCGGCCCCGATCATATCAGACAAAATGCGCTTGACTTCGCGGGTGGAGACCTCCTCGCCGCTGTCAGTGGTCAGCGATTCAGAAAAGAAGTATTTCAGGGGAAAAGTTCCGAACTCCGTGGCTACGTATTTGCTGTTGGCCACCCGGCTGATCGTAGAAATGTCAAGACCCGTCAGTTCCGCGACGTCTTTGAGGATCATCGGGCGCAGGTTGGTTTCGTCGCCGGTCAGGAAAAACTCTTCCTGGAGCTCCACAATGGAGGCCATAGTGTTGTACAGCGTCTGCTGGCGCTGGCGAATGGCGTCAATGAACCACTTGGCCGAGTCCATCTTTTGCTTGATGTACAGAATTTCGTCGCGGGTGCGCTTGTCTTTCTTAGGACTGGCTTTGTAGGCCTGGTAGATGTCTTTAAAGGAATGGCTGACGCGCAGTTCAGGTGCATTCCGGGAGTTGAGCAGCAGTTCCAAGACCCCGGAATTGTTCAAAATGGTAAAATCCGGGATGATGTACTGGTTTTGCTTGGATTCGCCCCCCGTTCCCCCGGGCTTGGGGTTTAGTTTGAGAATCTCCCCCAGCGCCAGCTTGATTTCGTCTTCTTCAACCTTGAGCATCCGCTGCATGCGCTCGTAGTGCTTCTTGGAAAATTCGTCGAACTGCTCATCCAGCACCTTGATGGCCAGGCGAATGATGGGGTTTTCCGGTTTGCGGCGCAATTGCAACAACAGGCATTCGCGCAAATCGCGGGCGCCGATGCCGGCGGGCTCCAGGCCCTGAACAATGAGCAAGGCATGTTCCAGTTCGCCGGTTTCAACCGTGATGTTACGGCTAAAGGCCAGGTCGTCGGCAATGGCATCGAGCTCGCGGCGCAAGTAGCCGTCTTCATCCAGGCTGCCAATCAACTGCTCTGCGATGGCGAATGAGCGCGAATCCAATTCCACCATGCCCAATTGGCTGGCCAAGCGCTCCTGGAACGACTCCGTGACGGCCACTGGAACCGTGCGCTCTTCCTCATTAGGGTCGCGCTCGGATCGGGTCCGATAAGAATCGTAATCGTCGTCTTCGGAGAAGTAGTCGTCCAGGTTGAGGTCTTCGCCCAGGTTGTCATTTTCCGACTCCGGCGCGTCGTCCGTGTCCTGGTAATCGTCCGTTAAATCATCCAGGCCCCCTTCTTCGAGCGCGGGATTAACTTCCAATTCTTCCTGGATGCGCTCTTCAAGCGAGGCTGTTGGGACCTGCAGCAGTTTCATGAGCTGAATCTGCTGGGGCGAGAGCTTCTGGAGGAGTTTTTGACTTAGACGCTGACGTAGCATAGAGCGGTTAAATTACACCGAAAACAGAGAGTTGGCCACACGGGAATGAAAGTTGGGAACGGCAAATGAACCAGTTGGGCACTGCTCAAGGTTCAGAAGCTGACTTTTGAACGCCCCGCCTTTTCCCCGTATTTTTGGCGGCTGCAAATGACATGCCATGAGTTCCTCTGAGACCGAAAAATACGTGTATATCGATGCTTTGGGTTCGCTTGAAGGGCAATCCGTGACCCTCAAGGGCTGGGTTACCTTTCGCCGGGACAGCAAGGGTATCGTGTTCCTGGGGCTCCGGGATGGGAGCGGCTTTGCTCAGACCGTAGTGACGGAGGATCAGGTTTCGGCCGAAATCTTTGCGCTGGCCAGTGTATTAGCGTTGGAAAACTCTGTGGTCGTGCACGGGATCGTGGTGCGCAATGAGCGCATGAACGAGATGGAAATAGCGGTTAGCGGGCTTGAACTCATTCAGGCAGGACCGGAATACCCCATTTCGCGCAAAGCCCACGGGGTGGAATTCCTGATGGACCAGCGCCACCTTTGGCTGCGCTCCCAAAAGCAGTGGGCCATGATGCGCCTGCGCAACCGGATCGTGTTTGCCATTCACCGCTTTTTTCAGGATAGGGGCTTTTTGCAGCTTGACCCGCCCATTTTTACCGGGAACGCGGTAGAGGGCACAACGACCCTCTTTGAAACAGATTTTTACGGTGAACCGGCCTATTTAAGCCAAAGCGGCCAGTTGTATGGCGAAGCGCTTGCGCTGGCCCATGGCAAGATTTACACTTTTGGCCCCACTTTTCGGGCAGAAAAGAGCAAAACGCGCCGCCATTTGTCCGAATTCTGGATGATTGAGCCGGAAATGGCCTTTTACGACCTTGACCGGAACATGGACCTGATCGAGGACTTTATCGTCTTTGTTACGCAAGATGTCCTGGAGGGCTGTGCCAAAGAACTCGCTATCCTGGAGCGCAACCTCGCGCCGTTGCAAAACGTGCAAAAGCCCTTCCCCCGGATGACGTATGAAGACGCCGTTTCCATTATCCGGGGCGAAAAGGATGTGGATGGCCGCAACAGTTTGGTCGTCATGCAGCAGGATTTGGACGAGTTGCAGCGCCAGATTGCCGAAAACAGCGCCGACATTGCTCGGCGAGAGGAGGCTGTAGCCGGCGGAAGCCTGAAAAAGGGCGAAATCAACTTCAACCGCAGCCGGATTGACCAACTCATTGCCACGAACAAAGACCTGGAAGAAAAGGCCGGGAACATCCCGCAATGGCTGGAGTCAGCCCGCAATTTTACCCGCGGCGAAGATTTTGGCGGCTCCGATGAAACGGTGCTGACGCGCCTGTTTGATCGGCCGGTGATGGTGTACCGCTGGCCCGCCGCCATCAAAGCGTTCTACATGAAGCGCGACCCGGAGCACCCCGACTACGTCAAAGGCGTCGATCTTTTGGCCCCTGAAGGCTATGGCGAAATAGTTGGGGGCGCTGAGCGGGAGGACAACCTGGAGCTGCTCCTGCACCGGATCGAAGAACACAAATTGCCGGTGGACGCGTTCCAGTGGTACCTGGACCTGCGCCGTTACGGCTCTGTGCCCCATGCCGGTTTCGGCCTTGGCCTGGAGCGACTGGTCACCTGGATGGCAGGCACGCGCCACATCCGGGAGGCTATCCCATTTCCGCGAGCTTATGGCAGACTGCGGCCGTAAGGTTAGTTACGCTACCGCTGCTTTTACTGTTCAACGATTCGGTAATTATGAATAAGATTGATAAAATTCTTGTTTGTCCAAACTGTCTTCAGGCGAGTTTAGCACAGGCGGCTAAGGAAAAAATGATCTGCACCAACTGTAAGGAAACCTATGATAGCATTCAGGGCAAACCTTTCTTGTTGCCCGCGCATTCCGACATTAAAATTGACTTTTTTAAGACCTTATCCAAACCCCGGAAAAAGAGCCTTTTGTCGCGGATTCCCATTCCAAGCCAACGGCTCTGGACGCATTCCTCCATAAAGTTAGTGGCTCAAATTCTTAAGGAAAATGATCCTGCCGGTCAGGATAGTTATGTAATGAATATGGGGTCGGGCGGTGAAAACGTTTACAGAAAGCTCTTTCAACCCTATGACGAAAGTATCATCCGGGTTGGCTTACCGCATGATGGGAAAATTGATGTTTTTGGCGATGCCATGGGGTTGCCTTTAGCCGCTGATTCCATCGATGTTTTGTTATCTTCTTCCGTGTTTGAACACATCAAAAATCCGGAAAAAGCTGCTGCTGAAATTTTCCGTGTTCTCAAGCCGGGAGGCAAAGTTTATGCCGAAATTCCTTTTATGCGTGGTTTTCATATGGAACCCATTGATTACCAACGCTACACAATTGAAGGCATTGAACAACTGTTTGAACGCCACGGCTTGCGACTGGTCAAGAAGGGCATCTGCTCCGGTACTTTCAATACCTGGGCGTTGTTTATGGTTGATTTCCTGGTGGCCATAGCACCAAAAGGCACCAAATTTCCCGTCCGTTTTCTGGTTTCCTGGCTAACCCATCCGTTCAAATACCTGGATCGCCTGTTTGAGCACTCCAAGTGGAATTACAAACTGGCTTGTAACTTTTACTATTACGGAGAGAAGCCCTGATCGGTCTTTACGCTACCTGCCCGTGTACCGCTGACCAGATGCGGTACCAATCCTGTCGGGTCAGCAGAATGGACTGGGCGCGGGCGGCTTCTCTGATGCGATCCAGCCGGGTGGTGCCGGTTACCGGGATGATGCCGGCGGGGTGGAGCAGCAGCCACGCGTAAGCCAGACTTTCCGGACTGGCAAAATAGCGCTCGCTCAGGTGCTCCCAAACAGGTTGAAGGGCTGGATGATCCAGGAGTTTGCCCGCGGCCAACGGCGACCAGGCCATCGGACGCAGCCCGCGCTCCAAGCACTGGTCCAGGGTTCCGTCCAGAAAAGCTGCGGGTTGCAACGGGGAAATTTCCACCTGGTGAAACCCCAGTTCCGGAAAAACCGACAAAAGCATTTGCACCTGTGAAGGGCGGAAGTTGCTCAGCCCAAAGGCGCGGACTTTGCCCTGCTTTTGCAGCGCGATGAAGGCTTCGGCCAGCGCTTGCGGATCCAAGAGAAAGTCGGGCCTGTGCAGAAACAGGATGTCCAGGTAATCTGTCTGCAGGTTGCGAAGGCTCTGCTCTACAGATGCGATGATGTGTTCGGGGCTGCTGTCGTACGACTTGATGGCGTGATTGGGGCGGTTGGAGCCCGGCATGCGAATGCCGCATTTGGTCATCAAGGTCAGTTGACTCCTGAGCGCTGGTTGCTCCTTGAGCAGGCGGCCAAAATCTTCTTCAGTACTGTAATGCCCGTAAATGTCGGCATGGTCAAAGAGCGAAAGCCCGCTTTCCAGGCAGCCCTCCACGAAAGCCTGCCAGCCCGGCGTGTCCAGCGCTGCCCCCCAGCGGCCCAAGCGCATGCAGCCCACGGCAAGGGTAGGGTGAGGAAACGTCAGGGTGTCGCGGTCGGGGGAATGGGCCATGGGTCAAATTGCGAAGCAAGGTTGTGAGTGGTCAGGGTAGCCCTTGGCCCGGAAAAATACCACAAAGTGATGGCATGGGACTTTGCTTGGCCCGCCTGTAAGCTAACTTTACCCTTTGCTACCCTCTGCTTTTACCCGGAACGTCCCGGGTGGGAAACCATCACTAACCGCTTCAACCGCATGACTTCTTCTATCGGAATTCCGGTCGTGGATCTGGCGCTTTTTCAGCAGCCCGGCACCAAACAAGACTTTGTGAAAGCTATTGGCAGGGCCTACGAAGAGGTCGGCTTTGTGGCTGTGACCAATCACGGCATTGACCATGATTTGGTGGAGCGTTTTTACCACCAGGTCAAAGCTTTTTTTGGCATGCCACGTGAGGCCAAAAAAAAATATGAAATTGTAGAATTGGCCGGCCAGCGCGGATACACCAGTTTCGGCCGCGAACACGCCAAAGGCAGCGATGCTCCCGACCTCAAAGAGTTCTGGCAGTTCGGACAGCCTGGCGGCGCCGAAACGCTTGACCCCGGCGAGTACCCCGACAACCTGGAAGTGGCAGAATTGCCGGAGTTCAACCGAACCGGCATGGAGTTGTACCAGAATTTTGAGCAGAGCGGCCGCCTCTTGTTGCAGTCCATTGCGCTGCACCTGGGGCTGGACGAGCATTATTTTGATGCCGGTATCCACAACGGCAACAGCATTTTACGCGCCATTCACTACCCGCCCATTACCGAAGAGCCCAACACGTCCATTCGCTCGGAGCAACACGAAGACATTAACCTGATCACGCTGCTGGTGGGTGCTTCGGCTGACGGTCTGCAAGTGTTGAACATGCAGGGCGAATGGGTCCCGGTCAATACCACGCCGGACATGATCGTGGTGAACGTTGGTGACATGTTGCAACGGCTCACCAACGGCCGGCTAAAGTCTACTACACACCGCGTGGTCAACCCGCCGCGCGACCAATGGCATACCTCCCGTCTGTCGGTGCCTTTCTTCCTGCACCCGCGCTCTGAAGTGCCGCTTAACTGCCTGGAGTCCTGCACCAATACAGAGCGTCCCCGCCAATTTGAGGACATCACCGCCGGTGCTTACTTGCGCGAACGGCTGATTGAAATCGGGCTGCTGAAGGCTTGAACCGAACTGACCGAAGCGTTTCCAAGACAGAGAAAGCCGCCCCGTGCAGGGCGGCTTTCTCTCTTTCATCAAACCAGGTTTAAGGCTGGTCTGTTTCGGGCTTTGTCTGGCCAGGGACATTTGTTGCCCATTGACCTGTAGGTCTGGATATACCAGCCCTGCTTACTCGGCCGTGTACACAAACTTTTCGAGCACGCTTTCGCCGTTCACCTGCCATTTGGCCAGGTAAACACCGGGTGCGCGACCGCTCAGGTCAAAACGAGCCTGGTAGCTGTTGGTGCGGCCCGCTTGCTCAGCGTGAATTAACATGCCGGTGACATCGTAGATTTCCAGGCTCAGTTCGGCAACCTTGCCCAAAGTGATGGACAGGTTAATCGTTGAAGCCGTAGGATTCGGGAAAACGTCGCTTTCCAACAGGTCCACTTCGCCCACTCGCGGAGCGCCACCACAACTGGTGGTGAAGGTTCTCAACGGGGAGCAATCGGACAGCACGCCGGTACAAAGAGCGCGGACGCACCATTCGTAACTGGTACAGGGTTCCAGACCGCCGATGCGCTTGCCCAGTTCAGCTACGGGAATTTCCAGGAAATCCGTGGTGCCCACCTTGCGGATAGAAACCAGGTAACCGGTAGCGTCAATGACCAAATTCCAGAACAGGTCAACCGTATGACGTCCGTTTACTACTTCGCCCGTTCCCGTCGGAGGCAAACAAGTGCTGCATCCGCTGGCCGGATCAATGGCAATAGTTCCCGGCTTCTGGTCAAAGCAGCCTTTGTTGTCGCGGACTGCAATTGCCGTGTAGGAACCCGGAGCCAGGTGAACCATCATCGGTTCGCTGGCGAAGGGGCCGTAGATCACCGAGCCAATTTTAACGCGGTATGGAGGCATACCGGCTTTGGCATCGTCCAGGTCAATAACCACCGAACCGAGCCCGGAAGCGCAGTCGGCGTCATTCACGGCAACCGTCAGAATTTCCAGTTCGGGTTCGCCGATGAGATAGGTCTGATTGCTGCTGCCCTCGCAACCGCCGGCATCTTCTACCACAATGCTGTTGATAGTAGCACCACCGGGTGCATTGCTGATCACAATTGGCTCGCTGGCAAATGGCCCGAGCACAAAGCTGCCATTGATCGTGACCGTATAGGGTCCCGATCCTGCACTGGCATCGTCCAGGTCAATGACTACCACACCGTTGTTGACAGAACAGCTTGTAGCAGCGGTAACCGTAACATTAGCTATGACCAGTTCGGTGTTTAAGATAATCCCCTGCGAAGCTGAAACCGTGTTGCCACAAGCATCGCTTGCCGTCCAGGTGCGGGTAATGACATTACCGCTTACTGATTCGTTGAACATCACGCTAACTGACGCGTCGCAATTGTCCACGGCAATCACCAACGGAGGTGCAGGGGTAGGCTCACCGCAGTTCAGGTTCAGGTTGTTGGGAACACCGACCAGGTTGGGGGCAAGGTTGTCCAGCACCGTGATGATCTGCGTTGCGGAAATTGAGTTTCCTGCAGCATCCGTGGCTGTCCAGGTGCGGTTAATCGTGCGGCACTCGTCGGGACCCGGACCATAGGTTTCGTTCAGGATCACCATCACGGCACCGTCACAATCGTCCATGGCCGTTACCAGCGCAGCGGCAGGAATGGAACCACAATCCGCGCTGATGTCCGATGGAACACCGCTTAAAACTGGCTTAGTCAGGTCGGGATTCAGCGCAATCTGTTGCGTGTAGCTCGTGGAATTTCCACAGTCATCAGTAGCAGTCCAGGTGCGCTCCAGCACACCGGCTACCGTCACTTCCGAGAAATGAACCGTTACGTCCAGGTCGCAGTTGTCCGCAGCCGTAATGGAAGGTACCGGTGGAATGGGATCGTTGCAGTTGAGCGAAATGTTCGCAGGCTGCATGCTCAGGACCGGGGCTTGCGTGTCCGTCACGGTGATGGTTTGCGTGTGGCTGCTGCTGTTTCCGCAAGCATCCGTGGCTGTCCAGGTGCGCACGATTTGGTAGCTGCCGGAGGCGCATGTACCCACCATTTCATTGAACGAAACGGGAACGGAAATGCCACTGGTCACGCTGCAAGAGGTTTTGAACGCACTGTTGGGAATAAGCTGTTTGGCGATGCCCGGACCTTGCCAGCGCGTTTCCATCAGCTCGCTGCCCGTGTTCTCAAAGAACTGGATCTCGATGCTGTGGCATCCGGCCGTCAGGTGCCTGGTACCGCTCACCTCAGAGGCAGCGTGCAGCCCATCATTGTTCACGACCAAAACCCCATCAATGTAAAGCCGTGAACCATCGTCCGACTTGGTGAAGAAGGTGTAGTTGCCAGTGGTGGGAATTTCAATGGCCCCCGTCCAGCGGATGACGTACCTTTCGAGGACGGTGCGGATGGCCAGGTGGTCGGCATTCTGCGCGTTCGGCGTAATGCCGGTTTTCACAGGCGTTCCTGCCGTAGCCAAGAAACTGGCCAGGCTGGAAATGGTCGAAGCACTGGTCCAGTACTCGTAATTCAAGCCGGCATTCTCATCGCCCGTACAACCGCCTTCAAGGTTGAAGTCGCCGTTGCCGCTGGCGGTTGCGCCGTAAATGGTACCGGTGTAGTAGAACCAGAACGACATGCCGTAAGTGGCATCCATGTCATTAGCGCCTGCCCCAATCTGAAGACCCATGCTAAAGTCGCTGGGCTTGTTGGTCAGGTTGAGCACATCACCGGCAAAGCAACCGGTGCCAGTCAGTTTTGATCGGGAGCCGTCCACTTCGTAGTAGGTCCAGGTCTCATAGATGGTACCAGTGGTGCCGGGACCGGGCTTGTAGGTGCGACCCATGGCCGACCAGGTAGCCCAATCATAAGCGCCGCTAAACCAGACATCTACTTCCCATCCGCACAAAGCATTGTCTTTGTTCTGGACCGTACCGGTCAGGTGCGCGGTACCGTTGTCGTACACTTCAAAATTGCCCGTTCCCCCAACCCAAACGTAGTTGGCGTTCAGGCCGGTTAACGGCAACCAAAGGCTGCGGCGGTAGGTACCGTTGTTGTAGCCTTGCACCGGACAAACCTGGCCGCCGCATCCATCAAGAGCGGTCAGCACATCAGCGGCGGGGATAGCGCCACAGTCAGCCGTAAGGTTGGCAGGGGCACCGCTCAATACCGGAGCTTCGTTATCAAGGACCGTAATGACCTGGCTGGCCGATGCCGAATTGCCTGCGGCATCCGTGGCGGTCCAGGTGCGGTTAACGGCGTAGCTTCCCCCGGAACAAACACCGATGGTTTCGTTAAACACAACGGATGGAAGCAGGTCGCAATTGTCGCTCACGACGATTTGGCCGGCTAGACAATTGATTTCCTGATAACCAATGGCATCTACCTTAAAGTCGCTGGCGTCGCCGTGGTTTTTGATTTTTACGCGATCACAGGCGTAGCTCAATTGGAAGCACTGGGTTATGTAGTCGGTTGAAGCGGTAACCAATACTTGGGTTTGGTAATAACTACTTCCCGAAATTTCCCAGATGTACGCCTTGGAGTTGATCGGATCTGGTGTGGTAGCCGTGTAATTGCGGCGACTCCAGGTAACGCAAACTTGTGTCCCAGCGGGCAACACCGACCCGAAAGTCCACTCAATTTTGTCGCCACTTTCATAGAATTGGGCTCCCTGTCCGTCTGGAGCACCTAGAGAATGGCTGGCATCCACAATTCCAACTTGGGTATGAACCGTTGTGGCATAATTGGTTTCCACGTCTCTGCAAACGCTAGGTGCCGGGGGAATGGCCCCGCAGCTAACGCTCAGATTTGCGGGAACACCACTGAAAGTTGGCGCTTGATGATCGCCTCCGGAAGCACAGTCGCCACCCAAAAAGGTGGTGCGGTTCTGGTTGATTTCGGTAGGAGTCAGCGCCCTGCTGTAGACAGCAGCCAAGTACATTGAACCCAGCCAAGGCCGGTCTTGTGTCAATTCGTTAAACAGCGCAAACTTGTGGGTTGAACTCCAGCCGGTAAAATCGCCGCTGCGGGTCCAACTGGCTACCTGCACGCCATCAACGTAAATACGCTCTACATCATCGGTACCGCGGGTAAACACCACGTGCTGGATGCCTGCGCCTACCTGACCGGTGGCACAAAAATCTGGCGTTCCGTTAGTGTTGCCATTGGAGCGGGTACGGCTGATGTAGTCGGCGTTCTGTTGACCCAGCGTAAAATTCCGGAAGTCAATATTATTAGAAAGCGATAGGATCCTGGCCGGGCCATTCTGTGAACTGTTCAAGGGGTCTACGAACACCTCCAGCGTGTAAGCATTGGAAGCCTGAATAGACGTGCGAATTTTATCTGCAACGCCTGGAGAGGAAACCAAAACAGAGGAATTGGCGCGCAATCCCCCACCGGCCAACCAGGTCACGTTGCCCGGGTGGCTAATGTTCAGGTTCAAGGGGCTGCCGACACCGGAAACATCGTTAACGACACTTCCCGAACTTTCCCCAAATAAATAAAGCGCCTGAAGCCCGGTGGTTACCCGTTGGGCAGACAAACCCGGTGTTGTAACCAAGGCCAGCAAGAGCATAGCTCCGTACCGACATCGCCACCAGCGTTGTAATTGTGTTGTGTTGATCATGGTTGCTTGTAGTTGTTTTCTGAATGATTAAGACAGGGGTTAATGGGAAACCAGGCTAATGGCTGCATCAGTTTTGTTCCATCACAAGTGTGCGCTAAACTCTAAAGTTATTGGAGTCCCTTGCACAGGAATACACCAAAATTGCTTACCCAGCCACTCCCCATAAACAGGGATTGCTCTCAACATCCTGCCTTTCCGGCAAAAACCAAAGCGTTGGAAATAAAAAATTAAATTGCTACTATAACTGATTGAAAATCAATAAGTAGAATCGGATAATTTTCTTGCATGCCCAGTAAAAAATGGAATATCTAATGTGCTAAACAAGCTATTGCAAACAGCTACATTCTGGTAACCCTGTCACATTTTGACCAAAATTGAATAGCAAAAAAACGATATATATTACCAAAGTTGAGTCAATTTGGTCCTTAATGTTAATGTCACAAAAAGGGGAAAATAACCTGTTTTAGGGCAACTCAACCACCAGTACAAAAGGGTCAAAAACCTGGCTGAGGTACAGTTTCCCGGACCAGATCAGCGCAGTTGCGGCGCCGCTGATAGCACTGCCGTCGTTGGCATAAATTCGCTCCGGAGCTGCTGATAGCGCGGCTGGTGCGGCTGGCGCTGTTGACTCGGCTGGCGCGGCCGGCGCGGGCTGTGCGTTTGGCGCGGCCGGCGCGGCCGGCGCGGCTGGCGCGGCCGGCGCGGCCGGGGCTGGGGCTGGGGCTATTGCTATCCGCCAGACTTGCACGGGAGATTTCATTTTAGCCGATCCGGCAT